>CAMAQI010000122.1 GCA_945860255.1 Methylacidiphilum caldifontis | reverse complement strand
CGGGAAGATCACAATCTAAGCCAATCCGCATCAACGAATCGGTCACGGCTCTTAAAATCTCGGTATTATGAAGCGTTGCCCCTTGCCAGATCAATCCTAAGGCGATCACGGCGTCGTAATGCCCGGATTCGGCTAGTCGCTGGACTTGTAAAGGGATTTCGAAAGCCCCGGGAACCCAAACCACAGTGAGATCGTAGGCAGAGAGGACCTCCTGAACCGAATCTAACATCGGTTCGGTATATTCACGGTGATATTCACTAATCACCACTCCAAAATGAAAAGAACGAGAGTTCACAACAAGGGAGGATCTAGCAAAGGAATCCTCCTCGTAAATCTTTTTTAGTTTTTATGTTGTTTTTTCAAGGGGGTTCTTTTGAATGTCTCTTGTATGGACCTAGGACTTTTCTCATTTATCGGTTTACTCGCTCAATTTGATCCGACCGTGTTCGTCGTGAGTTCAATTCTCAAAACCGCTGCCGTCATCGGGGTTGTTCTCGGAATTGTCTCTTATACGGTCATGGCCGAGAGACGAGTGAGCGCGCTTATTCAAGACCGCATTGGACCAAACCGAGTTGGTCCTTTTGGATTACTACAACCGATTTGTGATAGTGCGAAGTTCATCTTCAAGGAGGAGTTTACTCCTGGTCACGTCAATAAATTTTACTTTACGATTGCTCCTGCCCTTGCGGTTTGTCCTGCTCTGATCACCCTCGCGGTGATTCCCTTTGCGAGCATTCAGGATGTTTTTATTCCGTTCTTAAATCTGACGATCCCCTCCCCAGGGGTGATTGCCGATATCGATATCGGTGTTCTCTTCGTTTTCGCCTTTGCCTCGCTCACGGTTTACGGAATCGTTTTAGCCGGATGGTCCTCGAATTCTAAGTATCCGTTCCTTGGAGGGATTCGCTCCAGTGCGCAAATGATCTCTTACGAAATCTCGATGGGGCTCTCGATTATTCCTCTTTTCATGGTTCTTGGAACATTAAATCTCTCTGAAATTGTGACGAAACAAATTCAACATGGATGGACGGTCTTCCCGATCATGTCTGGGAATTGGTGCTTCGATAGTTTCTTTCTTCTCCCCTTCATGCTGCTCTCCTTCGTCATCTTTTTGATCTCCTCATTTGCCGAAACAAATCGCGCCCCGTTCGATCTTCCTGAAAGCGAAACCGAGCTGATTGGGGGCTATCATACCGAGTACTCCTCGATGAAATTTGCCTTGTTCTTCCTTGGGGAGTATGCGGCGATGATCGTGACATCGGGAGTGATGGTGACTCTTTTCTTCGGTGGATGGAGTCTTCCTCTTGGATTCATCCAAAATTTCTTAAGCTTTTGTCATCTCGAAACACCGGCTTGGTTGGCTCTCTTAGTTGATTGGTTCGCTGGGCAGAATCATCCGTGGTGGTTCATTCCGGTTCAAGTGGGAGTCTTTCTTGCAAAACTTTTTGCCTTCCTTTTCTTCTTTATCTGGATTCGTTGGACGGTTCCCCGTTTTCGTTACGATCAATTGATGAATATCGGCTGGAAGGTCTTTCTTCCTGTGGCATTGGCGAATGTTCTGTTGACAGGGATTGCGATTGCGATTCTCCCTTATGCCCACAATCTTTGGAACAGCATTCGAAATCCGCTCTTTAATTTCATGAATTCTCTTTTCTAAAAGAGAAAAAGCGGGATTCACCGCAGATAACGCTGAATTTCGCAAAACCAAGAGAAGCTTTTAGCGACGAAGAGTAAAATAGGCAGAGCCATTTCTGTTTGGCAGGGGGTTGAAGGGCTGCAAATCAACACAATTCAAAACCGTTTTTAACCACGAACGGACACGAATCAACACGAATGGGGAAAAGACTGTTTTAACCACGGATAACACGGATTTACACGGATAATCAGAGAGAATGAAAAGGAATCTTATCCTCTTTCGTCCAAGCTCTTTCTCTGCGTCTGAGCGAGAATAAGGGGTTAAATTCCGATCAGTCGATTGATGATTCGACTGACGGGTCCTGGAAAATAGCGAATCAAGGGAATCCAACGATAGGCTCTTTCGGGGCTTCGAAGGAGCCAGCGAAGGATGAATCCGGGGCGAATTTGGGAGTGACAGAGAAGTTCGTGATCTCGCTGGTAGTTCAAAAGAGCCCCAGCGACCTCTTCAGCTCGCTTGACATTTAAAATCGATTTAACCGCCAATTCAGCACTGAGAAGAGCGAAGTAAACCCCCTCTCCCGTAAACGGTTCGACAACCCGTGCCGCATCTCCAATGAGCCAGATCTTTCCTTTTCCCAAGGCTGAGGGCCTTCGATTAACAGGGGTGATACTATGCCAAACAAGCGCTGGAAGATGCGGAAAGTAGCGGTTGGCAATTTTTTGAGGGATTCCAGAGACCTTGGAGTCGAGTACCATCCAAAGATTTGCCTTTTGATCATGAATTCGACTCAAACCACTATAGCCCTCACTAAAAAATCGGAGATGAAGATCGGAATCTAAGTTTTCAAGTTCTAGATGGGCTTGCCATCCGACACGACGACAGTTTTGAAGAGGGGCCATCAATCCTGCATTGCGGGAGACCACTGAGTTCCGTCCATCAGCCCCTAAAATCCAATCCCCTTGAAAATCTCCGACAGAGGTCTCGACTTTTCCGGAGAAGTGAACGGTCTGAACCCGAGTCTCATGAATGAATACGACTCCGGATTTAATTGCCTCCTGCACGAGCCACGCATCAAAGATCTCGCGATCAATGGAGATGTAGGATTCTTTGAGACTCTCGAAATTGCGGCGAAGGAGCGTCTCTTGATCATGCTCAATTCGCAGCCCCTCAAGGGCTGTTTGAGGGAGCGTTTTAAAGGAATCGACTAACCCGTATTTCTTCCAGAGAGCCCAAATTCTCGGATTTAAGCAGTCTCCGCAAACTTTATGACGAGGAAAACTGGCTTTATCGAGAAGGAGTACTTTTTTCCCTGCACGAGCCAGAATCAACGAGGCCATCGATCCCGCTGGGCCAGCCCCGACCACAATCACGTCATATTTTTCAGTCATAGAACGGAATCTACTTTAAGGGAAATTCTACGGCAGAATCAGAAATAGGAGCTTGAACAAGTTGGAGTAATTTTGTTCGATAGTATTCAGCGGTGGCTGTCTCGACCTCTTTTTTTCGACGATTATAAAGAGAGACCTCATTTTCATATTCGCGACGATTTGCCGAAACTCTTGATTTCTCCTCCGCTTCAAACTTTTTGCGATCATTCGACTTTGAGACAGCATCATAGACCCCTCCTGCTACGGCTCCGGCTAATGCTCCAATAAGCCCTCCCTCAGTTTTTCCCGCAAGGGCTCCGATCCCTGCTCCTAATGCGGCACCGCTTCCAACGCGTGTAACCGATTTCGTTGGCTCTCCGGTTCCGGTATTTCCACGCCATTTTTCTACCGACATGTTCGGTTTTGAAGGATAAGGAACTTTCGCAAGCTCTGCCTCTCCCCATTTTTTAGCATCAAGCTTGATGAGCTCGGCTTGCGCATTGAGAGAAACGATGCGTTGACTTTGACGCTCCATCCCATTTTTCCACTCCTCTTGAGTGAGAAAAAGATCGAACGGATTTTCCGAAATTAAGGTCTCCTCTTCTGAAACTAAAACTTTATACTCCATGAGGACAATCTCATCCTTGGGCATCGAGGATTTGGGCTGACTGGTAAAAACCATCCCGGTCGGCAATTTCTCATTCAACTTTAACTGCGAAGCGATAAATTTCAGATCGCTTTGAGTATCGAACGGCTCCATTTGCGGTTGAATCAAGGTTTGATTGACCCGAATTTGAATCTGGTAAGTCCAGAGAACCCCCTCTTCATTCTTTTCTTTTCCGACTGCGATCAATTTCCGAACCTTAATCCCATTTTTTTCGACTAATTTCTTAATCTTAGCCGGATCCGGTTTCCCCAAAGAGCTCCACCAAGGCAATGGCTCCTCAAGGGAGGAGATGACATTCGCCTTTCCATGACGCGCCCAATCGCTCGTTTTTCCGGAATGATCTTGGTTGATAAACAAATAAAGAGCCGTCATCACGATCAAGGCGACACCGACGATCAAGGCCTTCGTCGGATTCAAATAGGAACTGAGGCCGTGAGGAGGTTGAGCTGATCGATTCTCCGCTTTTTCAGAGGAAGAGGAGCTTGATTCGTTCTTAGGGATTTCAGGGGGTTTCCATTCCGAATTCATAAGGTTCTTTAGTTGAGAAATTTCTGTTTTGAGAGGGTTCGATCGGTTTAAAATGTTTCCCCAGGATGTTCAGGAAAGCTTTTGAGAATCGCTTTTTGCTCTTCGGGAGTCACTAAAATAGCCTCTTTAATAAAACGGCAAAACTCTTTTTTCTTAATCCGGAGATGAATTCCCTCTCGGGTTTGAAGATCTTTAATAATTTTATAATCGACGATTAAACGCTCGAGTTTCACGATGCGAATATATTCCTCGCCCTTTTTGTAGAGCTGATCTTGCTGAAGTTTCATCGGCACACCCTATCGCCCCTTTGTCCGTCGTCAAATCTCCTGAAAAAATGAATTCACCGCAATGGACACGAATGAGCCTGAATTTTAAGGCATTTTTAACCACGGATATCACGGATAGAGGAAGAGGCGAGGAAGAGAGGCTAATGGACTAATGGGCTATTCAGTCGCAAAGCGACTTTTGACTGATCGGTTTAAACCCAACAGCCAATCAGTCCATTAGTCCATTAGCCTCTCTTTCTCTGTCTCGACTTATCACAGGCCCAAGCCCTATACAAAACCGGACGGAGGAAGAGCCGAAGGCTCTCCCTCCGTTGACTGGCTTAACGCTCCCGTGAGGGGGAATGCTCGTGAATCTCTTTAGAACGAATCTCTTTGGTATTCGTAGGAAGATCGGGAAGAGCGCTTGCCATTTTACTCCCCGCAATCTGAGCCACATCTAGGGAGGTATCTACAATCATCCCTCTCATGATTTGCGCGGGGACATTCACCACCCCTTTCGCGATCGCATAGGCTTTACTCTCCATGGCATCGTGACGAACTGTTGCCAGTGCCTCATGGGCTCTTTCGACTCCGTTTGCAATCGAAAGACCGAACCCATGACGGATTCCATCGAGAGTTGCCGCTGTTTTTTCTCGCGTACTGCCATGGATCGCATGATCGATTGCGCTCCCTAATTTCTGCTTCTTTTCATTCTCCATTTCAGAAACGTTCATCGTGGTCGCCTTACCGACCATTTCGATCGCCTCCATCATGAGACCTCCCTGAATCGCCATTTGTGTTTTACTCATCTATTTCTCCTCTTTACTGATGTTTATGGGTTGTTTTTGAGATCTTTTAATCTCAAAGGGATCTGATTTTACTTCCTTCTCGGGAAGATCTGGAAGGGAACAGCAGCAATGCCCCTGCGTTTTCTTTTTTTGCGGTGCTGATTTTTTCCGAGGGGTCCGTTTTTTAGGAAAGGTCGAGAGCAGAGGAGCGATCACTGGCAAATTCCCTCCCAGCTCTCCTCCCTCCTCTTTTAAAGAGCCGAATAGCTTTGGACTTTCAAAAAGATGATAGAGTTTATTCGAAAGATTCATTTCCTCTTCGTGGGAGAGAGGGAGAGAGTCGTCAAGGGGAGCCAAATAGCTGGATAGCTTAAATGAATTTAAAATACAGAGGAGTGCCTCGCGCTGAGTCGCAGAGACGCAGAGAGTTTAAAATTTGAATCGAACTTTGTGTTTTAGTGACTCTTAGTGAAGTAAACTTCCTAAAATATATAAACAACTTGTAATCAGGTGGTTAAGAAAAATACAAATTTTGCATCGATAGGGAGGATGGGGAGGATAAATTCAAAAACAATTTTCATTTGTCATAGCTGAACATCCTGAATATCGATGCAAAAAATCGCTTCACTCCTTTGCCATTCCCCATTCCATGGGGACAGTTGCTTCGTGTGAGACTCCTTTTAATGAGTAGCCCCCTTACCACTCATCTCCCCCCCATAGGCCCCACAGTCCACGCTTAGTCCGCCGTAGTTTTGACGAAGGTGGATCAGCCGATTCACCGCTCTTCTCTGCGGTTGTGCCCCCTCCTCCCAACGCACCAAAATAAGAAGTTGCTCCGCAAACCGATGGATCTTCGGTTCCCGAACCTTTTCAGCGCGAACCCTTCCCGTGAATTTTAAATTATTTCAATTTAGATGTTTACCAGAATGAGATCTCTTTTATTCTCCCATTCTTCATCATGCCCTACGTAAATATCAAAATCACTCGAGATGGTGTTACTAAACGCCAGAAGGGGATCATTATTAAAGAGGTTACCGAGACCCTAGTGAGAACCCTTGATAAAAACCCGGAGCATATCCATATCGTCATCGATGAAATCGATCCTGAAAATTGGGGCTACGCAGGAATGACAACGACAGAATTTCGAAAAAAAACCGCAAAAAAATCATGAGCTCGAATTTATTAATAAAACCTCCTCAATCCTTTCATTGCCTAAATTTAAGCAAAAAGAGTCTCAAAAGTTTAAATCAACTCACTCCATCCCGATTCGTAAATGAGGCAATGAAAGTATGAAATCTCCACGTGAACTCATCGATCTCTGCGTTAAAGAGGCCGTCCTCTCGCTTGCTCCTCAAGTTTCTTTGCCCTTAACGCTGGTTCGCCCTTGTCAGGAGGCCAAACATGGCGATTTTCAGTCGAACGCAGCGATGCTTTTTGCAAAATCACTGGGAGTGAATCCGAGGGCTTTTGCCGAGCAAATTGTCGAAAAATTAGGAGAAAATGATCTCTATTTTAAAGCGGAAATTGCCGGCCCAGGATTTATTAACTTTAAAGTCAAACCGGAGATCTGCGCACGACAAATTGCCGAGCGACTTAACGACCCTCGGCTCGGGGTCGATACGATCGCAAATCCACAGACCATCGTCTTTGACTTCAGTGGCCCGAATATTGCCAAGGAGATGCACGTCGGCCACATCCGCAGCACAATTCTTGGAGAATCCCTTTCACGAGTTTTTCGATTTATCGGTCACACGATCATTACCGACAATCACCTCGGGGATTGGGGGACACAATTTGGGATGGTGATTCTCGGTTACAAACGAGCAGGTAACGAAGAACTCCTAAGAACCGATCCG
>CAMAQI010000121.1 GCA_945860255.1 Methylacidiphilum caldifontis | reverse complement strand
GAGCCCTGCAATATCAACAAACTCAATGATCGCGGGAACAATCTTTTTGCTGCCAAAGATCTTCGCTAAAACCTCCTGCCGTGCATCCGGAACGGTGACCATTCCCACGTTGGGATCGATCGTACAAAACGGATAATTTGCCGCCATTGCCTTGCGGGTCTTGGTGACCGCATTAAACATCGTACTTTTTCCAACATTCGGTAATCCAACAATTCCAGCACGTAACATAGTTTCCTTTTCTGCCCTCCTTGACGGAGAACAACTCAATTAATGACAATAGTTAAAGATCTTATTGAAATAGGGAAAGCAGGAAAAAAGGAGCTGAAATCAAAAGATTGATCCCCTCTCCTGCAAATCGACCAAATTCCTATTCCAAATTCAAATTTCCATCGGTGATCGCCCCGTAGTGCGCCGATGAGGTGAGATGAGCGAACTTCGCCAATACCCCTGAGGTATAACGAGGAGCCGGTTTCTTCCATTTCTTCAAACGAGCCTTTAACTCTTTCGCAGAAACTCCGAGATCGAGGGATCGTTTTTCAGCATCAATCACGATCTTATCTCCATTTTCTACAAGTGCCAATGGCCCACCGACATAGGCTTCCGGTGAGACATGTCCGACCACAAAGCCGTGACTTCCCCCCGAAAACCGTCCGTCGGTAATCAAAGCGACCTCTTTTCCAAGTCCTCGTCCCATAATCGCAGAAGTCGGTGAAAGCATCTCGCGCATTCCCGGTCCCCCTTTAGGTCCCTCATAGCGGATCACAACAACATCCCCCTTCTTCACTTTACCGTATAAAATCGCCTGCAAGGCCGTTTCTTCTGAATTATAAACCTTAGCCTTTCCTTCAAATCGTAGCCCCTCTTTACCGCTAATCTTCGCAACGGCCCCTTGAGCCGCAAGATTTCCATAAAGAATCACCAAATGAGAATCCTTTTTAACCGGATGATCAAAACTACGAATAATATCCTGACCGGCAGGGTAATCGGAAACTCCCTTGAGATTCTCGGCCACCGTCTTTCCTGTCACGGTCATACAATCCCCATGCAAGAGTCCCCGCTCTAAAAGTCTTTTCATCAACGGAGGAAGCCCGCCGATTCCGACAAGCGAGGCCATCATATATTTACCGCTCGGCTTGAGATCCCCTAAAACAGGAACCTTCTTTCCAATCCGTGTAAAATCATCGATCGAAAGCTTTACCTTGGCGGCGTTGGCCATCGCCAATAAATGCAGAACCGCATTCGTAGAACCCCCTAAAGCAATCACGACCGTGATCGCATTTTCAAAGGCCTTTTTGGTCATGATATCCCGAGGACAAATCCCCTTCTTCAAAAGATTTAAAACCGCAGCTCCTGCCTTCCGTGAGTCCTCTTTTTTATGCGAGGAAACGGCCACCTGAGCCGAGCTATTCGGCAAACTCATCCCCAGGGCTTCAATGGCTGAAGCCATCGTATTCGCTGTATACATTCCCCCACAGGAGCCCGGTCCGGGGATGGAGCATCCTTCGATTTTTGCCAATTCCTTATCATCAATTTGATCATTGGCTCTTTTTCCGACCGCTTCAAAAACAGTCACGACATCGGCATCTTGCTTATTCACGCATCCAGGAAGAATCGTTCCTCCATAAACAAAAACAGCGGGACGATTCAAACGGGCAATCGCCAGCATACAGCCAGGCATATTCTTATCGCATCCCCCAATCGCCACCAATCCGTCAAAGCCTTGACATCCCATCACCGTCTCAATCGAATCGGCAATCACCTCTCGAGAAACGAGAGAATACTTCATCCCCTCTGTTCCCATTGAAATACCGTCAGATACGGTAATCGTATTAAAAATGCTTGATTTAGCCCCCGCCTCATCGGCCCCGATTCCGGCCTCAATAGCCAGCTTATCAATATGCATGTTACAAGGAGTGACATTACTCCAAGTCGAAGCAATTCCGATTTGAGACTTTGAAAAATCAGCGGTTTTATAACCCAACGGATAAAGCATCGCCCGACTTGCCGCTCTCTCGTAGCCATCTAAAACGGGAGCGGAGAACTGACGTGTAATATCTTTTTGCGTGTTTGCTTTCTTTGACATAGACCGCTGAGAATGCAAGCTCCACGAATGGAATCAACCTATTTTTTGGATTCGAGCCCGTGACGCAAGTAATTAGTGGTTTTTTTCATTTGTCATAACCCTCTCTCGCTACTAGCGTTCTAACCCTATGACCTTGACCGAAAAACTTCTCGCCCGTGCCTCTGGCAAAACTTTTGTCCAACCTGGAGACAACGTTTGGGTGAATGTCGATGTACTCATGACTCACGATGTCTGTGGCCCAGGAACGATCGGAGTCTTTAAACGTGAATTTGGAAAGACCGCCAAAGTCTGGGATAAAAACCGTGTCGTGATTATTCCCGATCACTATATTTTTACCTCTGATTCGATGTCCAATCGCAACGTCGATATCCTGCGCGAATTTGTTCGTGAACAGGAACTCCCCTATTTTTACGACGTCATAGACGACATCAACGGCTCTTGGAAATTTGATTCAACCAAAGGTCTCCTCAAACAACAATACGGCAAAAACTTCGGCGGGGTCTGCCATACCGCTCTTGCCTATCGTGGACATCTTCGTCCTGGAGAAATTCTTTTGGGAACCGACAGCCATACCTGCATGGCGGGGGCCTTTAATCAATTTGCAACAGGGATCGGTAATACGGATGCCGGATTTGTTTTGGGAACCGGAAAGCTTCTTTTGAAAGTCCCTGAAACGATGCGCTTCTACTTGGAGGGTGAAATCCCTAAAGGAGTCATGGCTAAAGATGTGATTCTTCATATTATTGGAATGATCGGCTTCGAGGGGGCAACGTATCGTGCAATGCAATACGAAGGACCTGGAGTCTCCTCGCTCGATATGGATGATCGAATGACAATCACCAATATGGCGATCGAAGCAGGAGGGAAAAACGGGATTTTCCCTTGTGACGATCAGACTCTTGCATATGTCAACGATCGGACCTCATCCAATGGAACAAAGAGCACCTTTACTCCTGTCGATCTCGATCAGGATCAAAAATTCTGCTACGATGCTAAAGTCGATTTATCCAAGCTCGAGCCAACCATTGCTCAGCATCCCGATCCAGGGAATCGCGCCCTCGCCAAAGAACTCGGTCATATTAAATTAGATCGAGCCTACATCGGCTCCTGTACCGGCGGTAAAACCTCCGACTTTTTAGCCTTTGCAGAAATTATTCGTGGCAAAACCGTCAAGATCGATACCATTGGCGTTCCAGCAACTCCGGATGTGGTTCGTGAATTGAAGGCCTTAACGATTGATGGCAAAACGATGTGGGATGTCCTTGAAAGTTCTGGCGTTCAGATGACTGAAAATGCCTCTTGTGCCGCTTGCTTAGGCGGACCCCAAGATACCTTTGGTCGTTTAAATACCCCCATGAACTGTATCTCGGCAACGAACCGAAACTTCCCGGGACGTATGGGAAACAAAGAGTCGAAAGTCTTTTTGGCCTCCCCATACACCGTGGCCGCTTCGGCCTTAACCGGAAGAATAACCGATCCTCGGGAATATATTCCGAATTAATCAATCCTCTTTCATCTGGAAAGGAAATAGCCCCATTCTAAAAAATGGGGCTATTTTGTTTTATCCGCATTTCTTGCATTAGAAATCGATTTACATCTCAAAAGCGATCACCAAAAGGTGATCTCTTTATACTGGGACCCCGACTCGTGTCGGGGTCCCGATGGATTCCTAACGCAAGCAAGAAATGGGTTTATTATTATTTTGCGTTCTTTGCGTTCTCTTGCGGCTCGATTCATTGTTTTTAAGCTCACCCCAATGCATTCCATGAGAACCGATCTCCCATGAGGAATCTCGGTTTATTCAACCCTCTTTTACTCTCTCTTTTTACTTGTTTTCACTGATAAAGTTTACGTAACTTACTCGTTTTAAAGAGGATAGCGTTTTCAGTCAATATACACTACATATAGTGTATATTAAATTTTCTTATACTATTAGTTGTGGTTAATCTTTTTCTTGTCTTACTCCTTTTCTCCGCTTTTATCACTTTTATTATGTACCTCAAAGCGCTCAACGTACACGGTTTCAAATCCTTCTCCGATCCTACTAAAATCGAATTCCATAAAGGGATCACAGCGATCGTTGGGCCCAATGGATGTGGGAAGAGTAATGTTTTAGATTCGATCCGCTGGGTGCTTGGAGAACAATCGGCCAAAGCCCTTCGGGGAGGTCAAATGCAAGATGTCATTTTCAACGGCAGCGAAAACCGTAAGCCCCTCGGCATGGCGGAGGTCTCTCTCACTTTCGGAGATTGCGAAGGAACCCTCCAAACCGACTACAATGAAATCACCATCACCCGCCGTCTTTTCCGTGATGGATCAAGCGAATACGAGATCAACAAACAACCGTGCCGCCTCCGTGATATTCAACAAACCTTCATGGATACAGGAATCGGACGCTCCTCCTACTCGATCATGGAACAAGGAAAGATCGATTTAATTCTCTCCGCAAGACCGGAAGATCGCCGTGCAATTTTTGAAGAGGCCGCTGGAATCACGCGCTACAAGAGCCAACGCAAAGAGGCCCTCCGTAAATTAGAACACGCGGAAGCGAATAGCACGATTCTCGACACACAAATCCAAGAGGTCTCTCGCCAACTGGGCTCCCTCCAACGTCAAGCGAGTAAAGCAAAACGCTACCAAGAACTACTCGAGGAACTGAAAGGACTTGAACTCAAACTTGGAAAACATCAATTCGACGAACTCCAATTAGAGCTTTCTCAATATCAAGCCCAACTCCTCGACTCCTCCTCCCAACAAATCTCTTTCGAACAACAGATTGAAGGTCAAGAGGCAGGACTGAATCAGATTCGTCTTGAGGTCGAAGAACTCGAACGATCAATCGCCGGACTCCGTGATTTACAAAACAGCCATCGAATCACTCAAGAAAAGGCGATTCAACGGATCCAAAGCAATGAAAGCCGTATCGTCGAGTATCAACAGCTCCAAGATCAAGCCCAAGTCGAACTCTCTTCAGTGGATGAAAAAATCCGCATTCAAGAGGAGAGCCTCAACTTCTTAGGAACTCAACTCCAAGAACTCCAACTCATTGTTCAAAACACAGAATCCGCCTGTTTAGAGAAAGAGGAGTCGTTCCGGACCATCGATCAAAAACGCCAAACGATCGACCTCCAAAGAACTGAAAAACTTGAGTTCCTCAACAAACTTCAAAATAAGCTCCATCAGATCCGTGAGCAAACAGCGGCACTAGAATTGCAACAACGGAATTTTCTCTTCCGTCTCGAAAATCTCAAGACGGAACAAGGACTCCTCGATCAGCGCCACCAAGCCAATGAAGCCCGTCGCCAAGAGGTCCAGTCACTTCTCAGCTCCACGGAAGAAAGCCTTCAATCGTTAAAATCACGCCGCTCTTCGATCTCCGAATCACTCCAATCAATCCAAGGAGCATTCAAAGGGGGGCAACAACAGCTCGATGAATCGAAAAAAGCCTTTCATTCAAAAGAGGCCCAGCGCTCAGCCCTCTCTGAAATTGTTCAAAAACGATCGAAGGTCTCCCCGGATCTCCAACAGGTCCTCTCCGATATTCAAACCTCTGAGTTCACCCTCCAACTCTCAGGCCTCCTCTCCGATCATTTCCAGGTCCATTCCGGATTCGAAAAGGCGATTTCCCTTCTTCTTGGCGAAAACGCCCAAGCCCTCATCCTCGAAAATCTGGAGCAAGCGAAACCACTGATCCAATCACTCCACTCTCGTGAGATGAAACAGGTCACTTTAGCACTTCGCAACATCTCTCGCCCCTACACGACGACATTGCTTGATGAGCCCTCTCATGCCCTACTCAAGATCGAGGCGCAAGAGGAGATTATCCCCTTACTCAAATCACTTCTGGAATACTCTTTTGTCACAGAGTCAATCGATGAAGCGTTGGCACTCAAACTACGCTACCCCGAAGCGACGGTCGCGACAATCCAAGGAGATCTCATCACCGCTCAGGGATTTATTAAAGTCGGATGCCATGATGCCGCCACTTACGATCTTTTCTTGAGACAGAATGAGATTCGCGTCATTGACCTTGAACTTCACGACCTTCGCGCACAATTCGAAACCGAACAAAATCGCTTCGAAACTCTTCAAGTTCAACTCACGACTCTTCAATCCGAATACCAACAAATTCAAGAGCGCACCCACGAGCAAGAAATTGAAGTTACGAAACATCGTCAATCCCATCACGCCATTGAGGAAACCGGTGTTCAGATCGATCGCCAAGTCCAAACCCTGCTTGCGGATATTAATCGACTCATCGCTCAAGATCAGGCCGATCAAGAGAAACTCCAGATCTTCATCAGCGAACGTGAAAGCCTCACGGCCCAAATTCAAACCGCCCAAGAAGAGAGTGACTCGTTAGGCCGACTACTCGAAGAGTTGCTTCATGAAGAGGGAGGCATTCGCCAAGAACTTTCAGAACTTAAAGTTCAGCTCGCCACGCAAGCCCAACAACGGGATCACCTCGCCCATCAACAAATTCAGGCCAACCTACGCATTAGCGAACTCAATGAGTCTCTTGTTCAACGTCGTCAATCGATCGAAGAATATGGCGCTCGCGTTCAAACCTCGCGCGATGAAATCACTCAAGCGATTGAGGAGCAAAATAGTTCTGACATTCAGATCCGAGAACTCGAAGAGCATTTAAATGCGAAATGTGAAATGAAAGCCGGCCTTCAGTCGACGATTCAAGAGCAAGAACAGATTCTTCGTAATTTCCGTCGAGAGCTCTCCGAAGTCCAATCGAAGAAGACCTCACTCGAAGTCGCCATCAGCAAACGTGAGATGAAACTCAACGCACTCCGAGAGCGTTTCGAAAATCACTATCAGCTCTCTTTAGAAAACCTCCCTGAGTTTACCGAAGAGGATCAAACCCCAGACTGGCAGATGATCGATGCCGAGGTCTCCGAGAAACGTCAACGTCTCGAGAGCATGGGTCCTGTGAACTTAGATTCGATTGCCGAATACGAAGACTTGGAGAAACATCACCAAAATCTCGTCAATCAGTTAAGCGATCTTCGGAACTCTCGTGAACAACTTTTAGAAGCGA
>CAMAQI010000120.1 GCA_945860255.1 Methylacidiphilum caldifontis | reverse complement strand
ATAACAGAGCAGTTTAAGCACTAAATTAATTCTCTAATTATTTTTACATTTGTAGCAATCAGCTCTCCCGCTTTCTGAATTTCATCGACTGTATTGAATTTTCCAACTCCTATGCGAATTGAGCAAGAAATCCTCTCATCATCGAGTTTCAATGCCCTTAGAACATGTGAGGGTCAGCTCCAGATGAATATGCTGAACCTGTAGAAACAGACAGATGGGATCTAATTCTTGCCACTAAAACATCATTCGGAACGCCCGCAATGGAATGGTCGCTGTTGATGAAGGTTATTACGTCGTTAAATGCACGATTATTGATGATGGTTACTGGATACAAACCTCCACCAAATGAGCCAATCCCTAATTGGGAAAATCGATGCCAGGATGTGGTAAGGTGCTCACCAAAGATGAGACGTTGAAAATGACCAATTCCATGCCAGATGTGCACCCTCATCACCACGAATATGATTGGCGACATCCACCAAGTATCTTGAATTCATGAATCAACACCTTGTTGGGCCTCTGATCGTCCAGATCAGGAGCCCTCGTTGCTTTTACTTTAATAGCCTGCTTTTTGAAGCCTTCCGGCAAGAAACTTTCGCACCCGATAAACTTTCATTTCGATTGATTTTGGACTCGTTCCAAGGATCTCAGAACACTCTTGATGAGATTTTTCCTCCAACACCGCCAAAACAAAAACAGTTTTAAGATCGTGAGATAAAATAGGTCGCAATCCGATAGAGCTAGGTGACTGGGTTTGACTCGTTTTTTTCGGTCTGTGTTTGAGGCTAAAGGAAGGAGGCTCTCGTACTCAATCACAAGTGCTTCACTTTCCGGAACCTCAGAGCAAATGACATATGAACGGACTTGCACGAGCAACTTACGATCAAAGATATTGCTCTGCACGAAAATCTGGAATTAAGAATTAATCTCAAGTATAAATGGAGCAAATTTACTGACGCCGCCAATTTGAACCTGTGCAAAAAGCCTCATTGTTCCGGCTTTGTCGGGTTGAAGATGAAATTTAAGTTGACCATTTCCTCGATCTGAATTCTTGGTCGGCTCTGCGCCCATCGGATGAATATGGGCAATTGTTTTACGATCTTCACCAAATCCTACTAAATGAGCATAAGCACCCATCAGTGGTTCTAGTTGGTTGAAAATTTTTCCAGATTTATCTGTAATCGTGAGGGTTCCCAAAGCTGCTTCGCCTTTTTTGAGAGCAGGTTTATTAAAAGTAATAGTGTAGGTCAGACCGTCTACTTCTGAAACTAATGAAGCATTACTGCTAATCATGGGATTGGCTGCGGTTGAAGCAGGTAGATCGGCAACCACATATTCTTGCATCCCCGTCGACTGGGCGACCACATCAGCCCAAATACGATAGGATCCTGGTTTTTTCGGAGTAAAAGAAAATGAATATTCTCCTGGTTTCCCACTGGAAATAGGATGCTCGTGATGATAGTCCGTGAGGCTGGGATCAATAATGAGTAGGTGGATTTTTTTCTCGTGAGCAACCATCAGATCATCCAAGTTAATTGGTTGACCTTGCAAAGTTTTTAGTTGAACCGTGACATCCGCTTTTTCACCGACTTGAAGTGCTTTTGCTGGGAAAACAGAAAGCTTCATCGAAGGTTCGGCGGGTCCATGTTGATGTCCTTCGCCTGCATGAGCCATTTCATCGAGTTTCTTGAGATAAACCGTGGGATTGGCTTTAAACTTTGGGAGACAATCCGAACAACAAAATTGAATGGTACGAGAGGTACTTCCCTCCTTATACTCATAGGTATAAGGATCTCCCATGGAACCCAAAGGCCGTGTAGAAACAGGACAATGGGTCGGAACGGCTGTTGTTTTCATGGGAGCTTTGAGTGCCTCGGGAGGGTACTGAGCTTCGATCAATTTCAGAGCTCCTTGGAGTTTTTTAAATTCCACTGCGGCTTTGGGCATGTCCTTTGCATCCGCTGCCTCATGAACGTTGGATGAAACGGCTATTGCTTGCTTAAGAGCTGCATCCAGTCGTTTTGCTTTATCCCCCGTGACCATTGCACTAGTACCATGTAAAAAACTCAAAGCACCAGTGAGACTTTCTTGCGCTTCGTGAATCACTTCTTGATTTTGAGAGGTAATACCGGATTCAATGTCAGTGGTTGATTTTTGAACCACTTCCCAGGCTGCTCCCACAGAGAGGAACTTCATAGCAACATGATCGTGATCTGCATGCTCAGAGGAGCCAGTTTCATGGTCGCCATGAGCCAAAAGCTGGCTGCTTGAGTTAAACGATAGACCAAGAACGGTCGTTACAAGTAGACCCATGGCCCACTTCCGATGAAGTAATGATTTTATGATCATCCTGCTGTAAACGAATACAGCACTTCAATCCCTCAAACTTTTAATTTTAAATTTCGAAGCCTAAGGGCATTTCCAATGACGGAAACACTACTCAGCGCCATGGCGGCACTTGCGATCATGGGACTTAAGAGGATGCCAAAGGTTGGATAGAGAAGACCAGCCGCCAGGGGAATACCAATGCTGTTATAGAGAAAGGCAAAAACGAGGTTTTGACGAATATTTCTCATGGTCGCCCGACTCAAGGAGATCGCTTCAACGATACACAGTAAGTCTCCGCGGATCAAAGTCACTCCGGCACTCTCCATGGCGACATCGGTTCCGGTTCCCATCGCAATACCAACATCCGCTGCTGCCAGAGCGGGAGCATCATTGACGCCATCTCCGGCCATGGCCACTCGAACTCCTGATGATTTGAGCATTTTGACTTTTTCATGCTTATCGCTAGGACTTACCTCAGCAACTACTTCATCAATTTTGAGTTGATTAGCAATGTATTGAGCTGTTTTAAGATTATCCCCGGTCAACATTACAAGCTTCAGATCCAGGCGGTGAAGAGCGCTAACCGCTTGAGATGTCGTCGGTTTTAAAGGATCCGAAAGAACCAAGAATCCTGCCGATTTTCCGTCAATAGCCACAAAAATGACGATATTTCCGCCTTCTCGAAAAGGAAGCGCTTGACGCTCATATTCATCTATTTCCCGGATGGATAACTTTCTAAGGAAGGCGGCTTGGCCAACAATGACCTGTTTTCCTTCCACTTTTCCTTGTACACCTCCACCAGGAATAGATTCAAAATCGGCTGCCGTGAAAACTTTTAGATTCTTTTCCTTAGCCGAACGAACCACAGCGCCTGCCAAAGGATGTTCACTTAGAGCTTCAATGGATGCTGCAAGTGAAAGTAAATCATCTGGATTCCATTCCAATGAAGCATGAATATCCGTAACCGTGGGTTTGCCCACGGTCAAAGTTCCGGTTTTATCAACGACCAGTACCTTGATTTTTTCTAATGTCTCCAATGCTTCGGCATCTTTAATAAGAACCCCCGATTGAGCTCCTCGCCCTACACCGACCATGATCGACATCGGCGTCGCAAGACCTAAAGCGCAAGGACAAGCAATGATAAGCACTGCAACCGCATTGATAAGGGCATAGACAAAGGAAGGCTCAGGCCCCCAGACGAGCCAAAGCCCAAAAGTTAAAAGTGAGATCGCTAATACACCCGGAACAAACCAAGCGGATACTGTATCGGCAAGCCGTTGGATTGGAGCACGACTTCTTTGGGCTTTTGCTACCATCTGCACGATTTGAGCAAGCATGGTTTGGTCCCCGACTTTTTCAGCAATCATAACGAAACTTCCTGTTCCATTGAGTGTTCCTGCCGAAACTTTATCTCCTTTGCTCTTAACCATAGGGAGAGGCTCCCCTGTGAGCATCGACTCATCAACAGAGCTTCCTTCTTCTTGAATGAGACCATCAACAGGAATTTTTTCCCCCGGACGTACGCGAAGCAGATCTCCCACGTGGATATCTTCCAGGGGAACTTCCTCTTCACTTCCATCTCGTAGACGCCGAGCGGTTTTGGGCGAAAGTCCCAAAAGGGCCTTGATGGCATCTCCTGTTCCGGCTCTTGCTTTAAGTTCCAATACCTGACCCAGTAAAACTAAAACAATAATGACTGCGGAGGCTTCAAAATAAAGTCCGACGAGTCCCTGGTGTTTGAATGTTTCAGGAAAGAGTGAAGGAGCCAGGACAGCGACAAGACTGTATCCAAAAGCAGCACCCGTACCTAGAGCAATAAGGGTAAACATATTGAGGCTCCGATGAAGCAGAGAATTCCATGCACGCACAAAAAAAGTTCCGCCTGCCCAAAAGACAACGGGCGCGCTCAATATGAATTGAATCCACTGAGAAAAAACACCAGGAATATCCCGAATAAAAGGAAGATGCTCTCCCATGGAAAGAATCACCACAGGCAATGCAAGGAAAAGCCCGATCCAAAACCGCCGCAGCATTACACGTAATTCCGTTTTTTCTTTTCCTGCGTTTTCAGCCGTTGAAATGGGCTCTAATGCCATGCCACATATTGGACATTTTCCCGGATGATCTTCGCGGATCTCCGGATGCATAGGACAGGTATAAGTAGTTTTTAAAGAAGGTTTCCATGCAGGATTAAGTTCCAAGTCCATTCCACATTTTGGACAGGCACCAGGTTTGTCCGATTCAACACCAGGACACATGGGACAAATATATTTGGCATTCGAAACAGTTTTTTGGACTGAACCCTCATGCGTGGCATGATCGTGATGACAACATGATTTTTTATTTTGAAATAAATTCATTTTGAACTCTACACCATGTTTTAAGTATTAAACTTTAATTTTCACTTTAACCTTCAAGAGCATGTGGCAGCAATCGTCCCACACTTTTCCGTCCGAACCTCCAAAACACAAGTGGAGTCACAACCAGATCCAGTAATGTACTTGTAAAAATTCCGCTAAAAATAACAACGGCAACGGGGTGAAGAATTTCACGGCCCGGTTGCCCCGATCCCAGAAGAAGAGGAACCAAAGCCAAGGAAGCTGTCAGCGCTGTCATCAGAACGGGAATAATTCGTTCCTGGGTTCCACGAACAATCAGTTTCAAATTAAACTTTTCACCTTCGTATTCCATCAGATGAAGATAGTGCGCGATCATCATGATGCCGTTTCGAGCGGCAATACCGGTGAGAGTAATAAACCCGACCATGGTGGCAATTGAGAACGTACCACCCGTTAAAAGAATCCCTGTTACAGCTCCGATAAATGCAAAAGGAATATTGAGCATTATTTGAGTGGCGAACATCGTGCTTTTAAAGTGCATATAAAGCACTGCAAACATTCCTGAAAAAGAGATTAAGCTCAAAAGAATAATTAATCGGGAGGCTTGAGCTTGACTCTCAAATTGCCCTCCATAGGTCACATAATAACCAGTTGGTAGTTTGACTTGTTCTGTGATTTTTTTCTGAATTTCGGTGACCGTACTCACCAAATCTCGACCTGAAACATTCGAGTAAATAACGATTCGTCGTTGGGAATTTTCACGATTAATCGTATTAGGTCCTTTCGCTTCTTCGATTTTTGTCACAGCACCTAAAGGAACAATCTTGCCGTCCACGGCGTCTAGGGGGATTTGTTTAAGAGCTTCAATGTCATTTCGAGCGACATCTTTAAGGCGCAGCACAACGTCATAGGTTTTACTTCCATCTAGCACTTGAGTGATCCGCTTCCCATTCATGGCGAGTTCAGCATATTCAGCAACTTCCCCCGCCATTAGTCCGTATTTGGCTGCTTGATCTCGATCGATGCGAACATGGACCTGGGGAGTTAAGGTCACTTGTTCCACTTGAAGATCTACAACCCCCTTAACGGCTCCCATAGTGGCTTCAATCTCAGCGGCTTTCTGACGCAATATATCGAGATTATCTCCAAAAACTTTCACTGCAATTTGAGCCCGGACCCCCGAAAGAATATGATCAATGCGATGGGAAATAGGTTGACCAATATTGACTCCAATGCCGGGAACTTCTGCAAGTTTAGAACGAACATCATTGAGAATTTCTTCCCGACTTCGTTTGGATTTTTTAAAATCAACCTCGATCTCGGAACTATTCACTCCAGAGGCGTGATCATCCTCTTCAGCTCTTCCCGTACGTCTTCCTGTTATCGCGACCTCAGGAACCTGCCTAATTAGATTTTCGGCTAATGTTCCCATGCGATTAGATTCTGCAAGACTCACATCCACAGGAAGCTGTAAGTTGATGGTAATACTTCCTTCATTAAAAGGAGGGAGAAATTCTTTTCCAAGAAAAGGAACTACAGCGACAGCAGCCAAAAATAATACTCCTACACTCAAGAGAATCCACCTCGTTCGGGGAAATGCCCAAGCCAAAATGCGTGCTTCCCAAGCTTTAACCTTGTGAATCAGCCATCCCTCCTTTTCTTCTTCCATCTGTTTCATGTGAGGCAAAAGGTAGGCACAAAGGGCAGGAGTCACCGTAAGTGCTACTACTAAGGAAGCTACAATAGAAACGATATAGGCGATGCCTAGGGGAGCAAAAATCTTGCCCTCGATTCCTCCGAGCGCAAAAAGAGGAACGAAAACAAGAACGACCACGATGGTGGCAAAAATAATCGAGTTTCGGACCTCGCGTGAAGCATCGTAGATCACTTCAAAAACAGGTCGGGGACTAGAAAGATGTCGGTTTTCTCTTAAACGTCGAAATACATTTTCCACATCCACAATAGCATCATCGACTAACTCCCCAATCGCCACAGCCAGACCTCCCAACGTCATGGTATTAATCGAGAGTCCAAAAATATGGAAAACAATCGCTGTAATGAGAAGTGAAAGCGGTATCGCCGTCAAAGTAATAAACGTCGTACGGAAGTTGAGGAGAAAGAGAAAAAGCACTACGACCACAAGAAGAGATCCATCTCGTAGAGCATCCTCCACATTGCTAATTGCTCTTTCAATAAAGTCACCTTGACGAAAAATATTATCATGAAGGACGACGCCTTTTGGAAGACTCTTTTTGAGGTCTTCTAGTTCCCGTTCGATTTGTCGGGTCAATTTTATCGTATCTGCTCCAGGCTGCTTTTTGACTGAGAGAATAACCCCTGCTTGACCATTTATCCCGGCATCTCCTCGTTTAGAAAGAGGCCCCCCGATCTTCACTTCGGCAACCTGATCAATCGTCAGAGTGTAAAGGGCGTTCCAAAAGTGAAGCAGGGGGCGGTCGAAAACCGTGACACCTTGGTTGTTTATAGTTTGATTTGAGTTTTCTTTCAATGATTGATTTATCGAAGGATTCCCGCTTGCGATGAAGTGGAG
>CAMAQI010000119.1 GCA_945860255.1 Methylacidiphilum caldifontis | reverse complement strand
GGGGAGCCGCACGGATTAATCCAATGGGAATTGTTTCTGGCATTGCAGGAACCTTAAATTTTAACTTGGCGACCTGTTTTAAAATTAAAGGGGGGTCGGTCGGCTATGTGAGTGCCTGCGCCTCTTCCGCTCATGCCATCGGTCATGCGGTTGATGCCATTCGACTCAATCGGCAAGATCGGGTCTTCGCCGTTGGAGCGGAGGATTGTGATGGACATACCTTTTTACCGTTTGTCCCGGTACGCGCCCTAAGTCCAGCGACCGATCCGGAGAAGTTTCCCTGTGCCTTCGATAAAAATCGAAATGGATTTGTGGGTACGGGAGGGGCAACGGTCTTAGTTTTAGAGGAGAAAGAGAGTGCCGTTAAACGCGGGGCAACGATTTATGCCGAAATCTTAGGTTGGGGAGAGTCCTCTGACGGATTTAATGTGATGGCTCCTCATCCAGACGGAGAGGGACTTGTTCGTTCGATGCAAAATGCCTTTCTAGATGCGAGAGTGACTGCGGAGCAGATCGATTATCTGAATGCCCATGCGACCGCGACCAGTGCTGGGGATATCGCAGAGCTGCGTGCGATCAAAGCTGTTTTTCCGACGAAAAAACCGTGGGTGAGCAGTACCAAGAGCTTGACCGGGCATGGACTCTCGTTAGCTGGAGCGCTTGAAGCGGCGATCTGCTGTCTCGCTCTTAAGGAGGGATTTACCCCGGTTTCCGCTAAAATCACGGAGTTGGATCCAGAGTGCGAAGGGATTCCGATTGTGACCGCCCCCATTGGCGATCGACCGAAGATCGCCATGAGTAACTCCAGTGGCTTTGGCGGTTCTAACGTCAGTTTGATTCTCGGGATCTAGCAACGATTCCATTTGATTACGGCATTTCTCCTTTGCGAATTTGAGGGAAGACGCTAGAAAGATTGATATGGGACGACAATGGTTACATGCAAAACGGGCAGTCGCTTCGTTAAAGAAATCGCAAACGACTGGTAAATTTGTTCGAGAAATTATGGTGGCGGCGCGTCATGGTGGAGCCGATATGAGCTGTAACGCTCAGTTGTTTGCTGCCGTCGAAAAAGCTAAAAAAGAGAGCATCACGAAGGATGTGATCGATCGAGCGATTAAAAAGGGATCAGGGACAGGGGAGGAGAAGCTGACGATTGAGACGATGACTTTCGAAGGGTATACCCCGCATAAGGTTCCGGTGATTGTTGAGGCGATGACCGATAATCACAATCGAACCGCTCCCGAGATTCGAGTGCTTTTTAAAAAGGGTCAACTCGGAGCGGGAGGGAGTAATAAGTTTTTATTTGATCATGTCGGTCTTGTAGAGGCTTATCATTCCGATCCGAATGCCGATCGTGAAGCCGCTGCGATTGAGGCAGGGGCGAATGAAGTTGAGGAGCTTACCCACGAGCAAAATAACGATATCCCTGAGGGGGTCGCCGGAACACGGTTTATTACAGAACGGACGGCGATTCACAGCGTTTCACAATGGCTCACCGCTAATGCGTGGACAGTAGTGACGAGTGAGATGGGCTATCTCCCGAAAAATTTTCCTGAGCTTAACGATGAGCAACGGGCAGAGGTGGGAGAGTTTCTTCAAGCGCTCGATGACCATGATGACGTTCACCGTATTTGGGCTGCAATTAAATAGTTAAGAGATAAAAGGGGATCAAGATGAAAAAAGGAACAGTGGCTTTGATTATTCGCGACGGTTGGGGGTTGAGTCCCCAAGGAATTTCAGCTGCTCAAAAGGAGGGGAATGTTCCTCTCTTAGCCAAACTTCCTTTTCACGAGCATTTGTATGCGACCTATCCTCAATCGACCCTAAGTGCAAGTGGGTTAGATGTTGGACTCCCTGTGGGACAAATGGGGAATAGTGAAGTGGGTCATCTCAATCTTGGAGCGGGGAGAGTGGTTTATCAAGATTTAACGCGTATTCAAAAAGCGATTTTGGAGGGGGATTTTTTTACAAACCCTGTTTTAACCGCTTTATTAGAGAAACTCAAAATCTCGGGGAAGCGATTGCATCTCTGGGGATTGCTTTCAGATGGTGGAGTTCACTCTCACCTAGATCACTTGATCGCTTTATTAAAAGCCTCAAAGAATGCTGGAATCAAAGAGGTTTACATTCATGCCTTTATGGACGGACGGGATACCTCTCCGACTGCAGGAAAGGAGTATATCGCCACATTACAAAAAGCGATTCATGAGATCGGGATTGGAACCATTGCCACGATGATTGGACGTTATTTTGCCATGGACCGGGATAAACGATGGGAGAGAACGCAGCAGGCCTATGAACTCCTTTTTCTTGGAAAAGGGGAGAAGGAGAGTGATCCGATTCAAGCTCTTGAGGCCCAGTATCAAAATCAAAAAACAGATGAATTTATTCCCCCATTGACCTTTGTCTCTACCGAGAAGCCCTTGATTCAAGAGGGAGATGGAATTTTATTTTACAATTTTAGGGCGGATCGTACGCGGCAGTTATGTGAGACGGTTTTGAATCGCGATTTCTCTGGATTTCCCATGACCTATCGTCCTCAAGTCAATTTGGTGACGATGACAGAGTACCAGTCTGATTATGGGGTTCCGGCTCTTTATCTGCCTCAGAGTATGAAGAATATTTTAGGAGAAGTGGTTTCAGCGGCTGGAATGACACAGCTTCGGATGGCGGAGACGGAGAAGTATCCTCATGTGACCTATTTTTTTAATGGTGGGGTTGAGGAACCGTACCTGCAAGAGGATCGAAAGATGGTTTCTTCACCGAAAGTGGCTACGTATGATCTTCAGCCAGAAATGAGTGCTAAAGAATTAACCGACTTGGTTATTTCGAGCTTAAAATCCAAGCATTACGATCTGCTTATTTTAAATTATGCGAATCCGGACATGGTGGGTCATACCGGAAGTATTCCTGCGGCCATCAAAGCGGTTGAAACGGTGGATGCCTGTCTCAAGCGAGTAATCGAGACGATTCTTGAGTTAGGGGGCTGTGCTCTGGTGACTGCCGATCATGGAAATTGTGATCGAATGATTGCCGAAGATGGCTCGCCGTATACGGCACATACGACGAATTTAGTTCAACTCATCTACGTCGGATCTGATTCTGATCAAAAACGATTGAGATCGGGGATTCTAGCCGATGTTGCTCCAACTTTAATCGATCTACTGGGTCTAAAGAAGCCGATTGAAATGACCGGTTCCACTCTTTTGTCACCCAAATAAGTTTTTTTTCATTATTTCTTCGAAATGAATCAACGATCAATATCGATGTTTCGTAAAAAAAGCACTTAATAGGAGTTTTCTCCATTGACTTTTTACGGGCAAAACCGTCAAATAAGCGGATACATGTATTTCCAGGGTAAGATGATCCGATTAGTCGCTCTATTTGTGGCATTTATCGTGTTTGCGAAGGCAGCACCGACCCCACAAGATCAATTTTTGCAGATTTACTTTTTACTTCAAGAGGCAGAAAATTTAGAGAAATCGGCTCAAAAAAATAGTGCGATTACGCGTTATCAAGAGGTAGAAAAACGACTTAAATCCCTAAAAGAGAGCAATTCTCAATGGGAGCCTGTGATTGTGAATTTCCGGCTAAAGTATGTCCGTGATAAGTTAGCCAATTTGGGGTCGAGTAATTTACAGATGGTCGCTAAACCAGAGACGGCTCCGCAAAAACCGAATCCCATTGGCGCTCAGACAACTCCGATTCTTCCTCCTCCAAACAGAGCCCCTGTCGCCCCTGTGATTGCAGCCCCCCTTCCTGTTGTTCCCAATCCCGTTGCTGAAGTCTCCTCAGTACAGACACAAGTTTCGCAGATCGATCCCTCCAAGCCACCGGGAAACATGGATGAAACCACCGTTTTAAAGGCACGAATTGTAATCCTTGAAAAAGAGGTTAACGATTTCAAACAAAAATATTTAGAGTCGCTTGAAGAAACGAATCGAGTTCGCACACGTCTTGAAAGTACCGAGAAAGAACTTGCCTCAGTGAAATCGGGAACTGTCGATTCACGAGTGGCACAACTGTTAAAGGATAATAATAGTCTGAAGGAGCAACTCGCCAATGCCGAGGAATCGATGAAGATGCTTCGTTCCGGTGGTTCCACTGATGTGAATGTTGCGAATCTCCAGACACAATTGAAAAAAGTTCAAGATCAACTTTCACTCTTAGAACGAGAGAATCAATCTTACCGTCAAACAACAACCGATTTAAAGAATCAACTCGAAACAGCTCAACGTCAGTTAGCGGATGGGGGATCTGGAAAGAATGAAGATCAACTTCGTCAAGAAAATGAGATTCTTAAAAATATCATTAATCGCCAACTTCAAGAGCAAGCACGTCGTGACTCGGCGAAACGCCTCGCGCTCGAGGAGTTGCTCAACTTGAAGGTAAAATCTGAGGTACTTCGTCAGCAAATCGATCTGCTCAGCTCTCCTTTAGTCGTTTTGAGTGCTGATGAGCTGTCGATGTTGCACACGCCGATGAATGTGGATGTCCTATCACCAGATCAAGGATTCAAGGCCCCTCTCCAACGTAATTCTCATTCCGCAGAACATGATTCCAACGCTCAGCCCATGATCGATCAAGGGACAACGGTACCGACTTCAAAGACGAGTCAAACGAGTTCCATTGAAGAGGCTGGAAATAGTTATGATTATCGAACCAAGGCGGTGGTTCCCGAAGAGGTTCGTCCGATTGCTCAAGAGGCCAGTGATCTTTTTGCACGCAGACGTTTTGCCGAAGCGGCTGAAAAATACAAAGAGATGGCCGATAAATATCCTGAAAGTTTGTATGCTTGGTCAAACCTCGGAGTGACTCGTTTTCAGATGCAAGATCTTCCAGGCGCAGAAGAGGCCCTGAAGCAAGCGATCAAACTGAATCCAAACGATTATTTTTCTCACTCCTCACTAGGAATTGTTTATTATCAAATGAATCGTTTTGACGATGCGGTGCAAGTTTTGACGAAGGCGACGACATTAGAACCGAATGATGCACGCAGTCGTAACTTCTTAGGAATTGCTTGCTCTCAAAAAGGATGGCAAGAGGCCGCGGAACAGGAGTTCCGAAAGGCCATCGAACTCGATCCGACTTATGGCGATGCCCATTTTAATTTAGCCGTGATCTATGCGACCCAGAATCCTCCTTCAAAAGAGCTTTCTCGTAAGCATTATAAAAAGGCTTTGGAAATGGGGATCCCTAAAGATCCTCAACTTGAAAAAAGAATCGCTCAGTAATCATAAATCGGTCAAAGACCGAATCCGAGGTTATCTCCTCAATGAAAATCTAGTTTGATCGTTCAAGCCCGAGACGTCTGAAGGCTTTGGGTTGCCAATCGTTCCAAAGGGTGATCCAAGGGGGTTGAATATATCCTTTTTTGTATTGTTGGTGTTTTTTGAGAACCACCTGAATATAACGAAAGGTTGTTGGATAATCGATTCGTTTGAGAAAGGCCTGTGAGTCTAAAGGATGATCTGGATCGACCCAGCGAAGAGCATTGCTTCTCCCCGCATTGTATTCAGCAAGCCCAAAGACATAAGGATTATCGGTTTCAGGCCAGCGCCGGATCGATCGACTCAGGTACCAAGTGCCTACTTGAATATTGGTTTGTGGGTCAAAAAGAGTTTCAGGGTCAAAATCCTTTACTTTTTCGCGAATCACCCAATCTTGCGCAGAGATTTCCATGATTTGCATCAGTCCCCTTTCACCATCTTTGCCTTTGCAGTTGGGTTTAAATCGACTTTCACGCCATATCACAGCGCGAATCAGTAAAGGGTCGATTTTATTTACTTCGGCGATCGGACGAATTAGCCAATCATATTGACATTCAAATGTCGTCGTCTTACTCCACCACCAAAGGGCGACGGAGATAGGAGTGGTGATTACTAAAAAAATAGAGAGCCAGCGAAACATTCCTTTCTTTATGCGAAGAGAAATCTCTTTTGACGACTAAAAATATTAGAGACGTTGATCATTCGTTTTAAAGTCAGGGTAGGCAGTCGCCCCATGTTCATGAAAATCGAGTCCATTCTCTTGCTCTTGATCAGTAGCGCGAAGACCAACCGTGATATCGATTATTTTAAAAAGGAGATAGGAAAAGGTAAAGGCGCTGAAGGCGATCGTTAAGGTTCCGAGAGTTTGGATTCCGAGTCTTTTGAGATCAAATCCAGATTCATGGAAAATCCCAACGGCAATCGTTCCCCAGATTCCATTCACAAGATGAACCGGAACGGCTCCAACAACATCATCGAGCTGCACTTTTTCGAGTAGGATGGTGGCAAGAACCATGAGAACCCCCGAAACGACTCCGATCAGTGTGGCACTTACGGGGGTGACATTGGCACAACCGGCCGTAATCGCGACGAGTCCCGCGAGTGCCCCATTTAAACTCATCGTTGCATCTGGACGATGATCGATCAGCCAGATCAAAATCATCGCTGCGGTTGAGCCTGCACAAGCAGAAATAGTGGTGTTGACGGCAATTCTTCCGATCTCTGGAATTGTGGCAAGAGTCGATCCGGCATTAAATCCGTACCAACTAAACCAGAGCATAAATGTTCCGAGTGCAGCAAGAGGAATATTATGGCCTGCGATCAATCGGGGACGACCCTCTGGGGTAAAGCGATTCAGTCTAGCGCCGACGACAATAATTCCGGCAAGCGCACAAGCGCCTCCGATGGCATGAACAACGGTGGAACCAGCAAAATCAATAAATCCAATAGCGACAAGCCACCCTTGCGCGGTTCCGGTTCCGCCAAAGGCTCCGGCGGCTCCCCCCCAAGCCCAATGCCCTAAAATCGGATAGATTAATCCACTAATGATCACAGTATAGATCAGATAGCCGTTAAATTTAGTTCTCTCCGCCATTGCTCCTGAGGCAATCGTGGCGGCTGTTCCTGCAAAAACGACTTGGAACATCCAGAAGACCCAAAGGGGGCTGTTCGCTGGATAAGAGGAGAGCCAGAAATCGGAGGTTCCGATGAGGCCATTATAGCTAATCCCAAACATCAGACCAAATCCTAAAAAAAGATAGGCCATCGATCCTGTGCAGAAATCGATAAGATTTTTCATGATAATATTAATCACATTTTTAGAACGGGAAAATCCAAGCTCCAGCATCGCAAATCCTCCTTGCATGAAAAAGACCAATGCTCCGGCAAGAATGATCCATCCGTAGTTTGCATTATTTTGGACATTTTGAATCGCTTTTTGGAGCTCCACTTCACGAGGCAGAATCTCTTTATTAAGAAATGCCTCAGAATCAAAAGCTGGAGAAGAACTCATTAAAGGTTCCGTCTGTGGGGGGGGGGTG
>CAMAQI010000118.1 GCA_945860255.1 Methylacidiphilum caldifontis | reverse complement strand
GGAAGTTACGACGCATTCCTACGAAGTGTCCCTAAATTCGTCGCAAACCGTTAATTTTGCATTAGGACAAATAACTGCAAATGGAAATGACAAGTTAAAAATGAACGCCGCTCAGTTAAGAGATTTTCATAGGTAAATTTGACTAATTTCTTTGACGTGAGGTGACCTATTCAGATCGAGGGCATGTGAGGATACCGAAAGGTTTAGGAGGTCTTTTGACGACTCTTGGGGAATGCCTGAATCGATAATTGACAGGATCAGAGGCAATAAAGTTCATGAGGATTTTCCGGTGGACCATGCGGGGAATAGGCAACGAAGGAGTTCCATTTCCAGAGTAGTTTTGTGAAGTCAGAAATCGGTTACTGAGTATTCATTGCAAATTGAGAATCTTTCTTCCACTATTTCCAAATGGATTCGCTTAAAAATGGGGTTCAAAATCCCGCTGTGATTGATTTGGTTGCTCATGATCCCTCCTCGGATGAAGTTGTTCTGGGGATGTATGAAGAGAGAGAATGGGATGGCTCTGATGAGCGACTTTTCGAACTTCAGGAGAAATTCAACACCTATCTCTCGTTTGCTTTGGATGGAGAGATGGCGGAATCTTACCCCCATGATCTGGGGAAGAGGGTTCGATTGCAGTTGAACTGTTTTTTTCCGCCTGATTCCACTGCTTTTGCATTTTTAGATCAGGTCAAGGAGGCGCTTCCCGAGGGGTTTACTTTTGTCGTTTGTATTCCCGATCCCTCGCAACCTTCGGGGGAGTGTGGCTCCGGTGACTGTGGGTGTCAGGAATCGTAAATGAACTTGGGTCGACTTCAATTCTTAGGCACGGGAACCTCCCAAGGGGTTCCGATGATCGGATGCTCCTGTGCGGTTTGTCGATCGGAAGATCCTCGGGATCAACGACTTCGCTGTAGTGTCTGGATTCAAACACCCGAATCTTCTCTTTTGATTGATACCTCTCCGGATTTTAGAACTCAGGCGCTTCGTGCTGGGATCCAGAGTGTCGATGCGGTTCTCTATACGCATGCCCATGCCGATCATGTTTTGGGGCTCGACGATTTGCGTTGTTTTTGTGAAAGAGAAAATCGCTCGATGCCGATTTATTCCCATCCCGAAACCTTGAAGCAAATTCAAGGAATTTTTCCTTATGCTTTTTTCCCAAAAGTTCGCGTGAGTACTTATGTGCAAGTCGATCCGATTGCTGTGGAGTCGACATTTGAGCTGGGAGGGTGGAGGATTACTCCGTTGAAGGTGGAACATGGATCGATTCAGACCTATGGATTCCTTTTTGATCGAAAGGAGGGAAAGCGTTTTGTTTATCTTTCGGATTGTAAGCAGCTTTCAGAGGAGGTCATTGAGAGAGTCCGCGGGGTCGATTATTTAATCATCGATGCGCTTCGGCAGAAGCCGCATCCGACGCATCTTTCGATTGAGGAGTCGATCGAGGTTGCAAAAAAAATAGCGGCAAAGCAGACCTATTTCACTCATCTCACTCATCATCATACTCATTGTGAGCGGGAGAGGATGATTCCAGAGGGGCTTTCGATTGCGATTGCTTACGATCGGTTAGAGATCGAGTTATGAGAGACTCGTTGAGCATGAACTCATTAAGCAGGGCTTTAGGAGGTCCTTTTTTGAGGATGTTATTTTGGGTGCTTTTTTGTTGCGGGACCCTCATCGCTTCAGAGGCGTTGCGGGATCACGCTCTGGTGGTTTATAATTTAAACTATCCTGAGAGTGAGGCGATTGCTCTGGAGTATGCAAAACTTCGAGGAATTCCCTCAGAACGTTTACTCGGTCTGGAGTGTTCCCGAAATGAGGAGATTTCCCGTAGTGAATTTGATGAGACGATATTAAAACCGTTAGAGCGACAGTTTTTACAGAAGAATTGGATTCAACGATTTAAGGGTCTTGAACGTTTTGGAACGAAAGTATTCGAGCTTAAGAAATCGGTACGAAATGAGATTTGGGTGATGATTCTGATTCATGGAATGCCTTTGAAAATTGCGAATGAAGCTCAGAACCAAGATCTTGAAGGAGTGCTTCCGGCAATCAATACCAATGGGGCGGCGATCGACTCGGAGCTTGCCCTTTTTCCGGTTTATGGGCTTCCCAAGACGGGGTTGATTCCCAACGCTTTTTATCAGAAAGAAGAGGGGAGTCGTTACAGTGTTTTTGATTCGGATCAGATGATTCTTGTCGGGCGGTTAGATGGTCCCAATCCTGAAGTTGTGAGACGAATGATGCGGGAGGCTGTGGAGACGGAGGAGAAACGTCTTGTTGGTCGGGTTTGTTTGGATCTTCGAGGAATCAATGATCCTAAAGATCCCTATTCTCAAGGCGATACTTGGTTGAAGGCGACGGCGATTTCTTTTCGAAAGCACGGTTTTACAACTGATCAAGATACGCGGCCCGCTCTTTTTCCCGATTGGCTTCCATGGAATCAAGTGGGGGTCTATTTAGGATGGTATGAAGGAAATGCGATGGGACCGTTTATGAAGAGGCTTTGTTTTGCTCCTGGTGCGATTGCGTATCATATCCACTCAACCAGTGCATCGACATTACGTTCAAACAAAGAGAATTGGGCTGGTCCCTTACTGACACAAGGGGCGACGGCGACGATGGGATGTGTCTATGAGCCGTATTTGGATATGACTCCGCATCTAGATCTCTTTACTAAAAAATTACTTGAGGGCTATTCATTTGGAGAGGCCGCCTATGCCTGCCAAAAATATTTATCTTGGATGACCACGGTCGTCGGTGATCCTCTTTATACCCCCTTTCGCAAGCCGTTAACGGAGGCGATCGAAGAGGCAAGAGAGCGTAAAACGGATCGACTTCCGTGGTTGGAGATGCAACGGAGAAATGTGAAGCTCGTTGAGAAGCCCGAGAGTTTTTCCTTAGATTTACTCTCGGATCTCTCATCGATTGAAGGCAATCCTTGGGTTTTAGAGGAGGCGGGGGATCTTTTGATGGCGCAAAAAGGCTATAAGGAGGGGGCTTTAACTTATTATGAAAGAGCCTATTTGCATGCGGCTTTAGCGGTCGATCGAATACGAGTCGGGTGTAAAATAGCACGGCTAACGGCGATTTTAGGGAATTGGGAACGGGCTTATGGGATCTTGATTGAGCTCGCCAAGAGAGATCCGGAGGAGTTTCAAAAAGTGGGGGGAGTTACGATGCTTAAAATGATTGCTGGATTTGCCGATGCTCCGGCTGTACCCGTCGCTTTGGAGTTTTATTTAAAAGTAGAATCAGGGGTTTATGACATCCCGTTTTAAGCCGATTCTTTTTTTGGAAGCAAACCCCCGGATTCGCTCCTTATTCGACTCCTTTTGGGGGCTCTCCATGATCGAAAATGAAATGATTCAATTTGTGAGTGAAAAAGACTTTTGGGAACGTTCTCTCAATGAATGTGCCCTTTTATTAATTGATCGACATTTAATTGAGGGAGAGATCATTGAATGGATGCGTCAGGTTGAGTTAAAGAAACCGCAAATGATCAGTCGTATCATCTGGGTCGTGGAGACGAAAGAGGAACGCGATCGGATTATTACTCTTGGATTTCAGAATGTGCTCCGGCTCCCGTTTCAATGGAGTCAATGGTTGCCGGTCATCTGCAAGATGGGGTTAAGATGGCGTTTGTGGCGACAATCATGAGTCGTTGGAGTTAATCAATTGGATGTGTCATTTTAATGAATCGGATTGATTGTTTTTTCTCAATCCCTCTCGACAAAAAGACGGAGCCTGCTATCTCAGTTCTCACTATGTCAACAAACTTCGATACCACTCCGATTGATCAACTGATTGCAAACACGATTCGCACCCTAAGTTTGGATGCTGTAGAAAAGGCACATTCAGGGCATCCTGGCCTTCCGATGGGATGTGCCGATTTCGCTGCCGTTTTGTGGACGAAGTTCATGAAGTACAATCCGGAGAACCCGAAGTGGCATAATCGGGATCGTTTTGTTCTCTCTGCAGGTCACGGCTCAATGTTGGTTTACTCGGTTCTTCATTTGATTGGGATTAAGGAAATGACGTTGGACCAGTTGAAAAATTTTCGTCAATGGCATTCGTTGACTCCTGGTCATCCTGAGGCTCATGAAACCCCTGGTGTGGAAGTAACGACAGGGCCTCTCGGACAAGGAACTGGGAATTCGGTTGGATTGGCGATGTCCCAAAAATTTTATGGGGCGACCTTCAATGTGGAGGGATTTCCGATTTCCGAGCACAAGACCTATGCGATTGTTTCCGATGGCGATCTTCAAGAGGGGATTTCTCATGAGGCGGCCGCTTTGGCTGGTCATTTGGCTCTCGATAATTTGATTTGGTTTTATGACGACAATCATGTGAGCATCGAAGGGGATACCAGTATCTCCTACAGTGATGATGTTCCGAGTCGTTTTAAGGGGTATCATTGGCATGTGATTTCGATTGATGGCCATGATTACAAACAAATTGAAGCAGCGCTTAAAGAGGCAAACGAGACCAAGGGTCGTCCGACGATTATCATTGGAAAGACTCAGATTGGAAAGGGATCTCCAAAATATCAAGGAACCTCACGCGCTCACTCCGATGCTTTTGGACCGGAAGAGGTCGCTGCGACGAAGAAGAATTTGGGATGGCCTGAAGATCAAAGCTTCGTTGTTCCTCAACGAGTTTATGATTTTTTTGCCGATTGGCGTAAGACACAGGCGCAAAACGAAAGCACTTGGAATCAGCTTTTTGATCGATATACGGCAACGCATGCTGATAAAGCGAAACTCTTTAACGATTTCTTAGCGAAGAAGCTTCCCGAAAACCTTAAAGATCTTTTGCCGAAGTTTGGACCGGAAAAAGCCTATGCGACTCGCAGTTCGGGTGGCGAGGTGATGAAGGCGATCTTCGCCAATGTTCCAAATTTCTTAGGGGGATCTGCCGATTTAGCCCCGTCGACAAAAACAATGGTCAAAGAGTACGGCTCTTATCAAAAAACCAATTATGCAGGACGTAATCTCCATTTTGGAATTCGTGAGCATGGAATGGGAGCGATCGTTGCGGGAATGGGATATTATGGCGGGTTGATTCCCTTCGGATCGACCTTCTTTGTCTTCACCGATTACATGCGTCCTCCGATTCGGATCTCTGCGTTGAGCGGACTTCAAGGAATTTACGTGATGACCCATGACTCGATCTTCGTTGGTGAAGATGGTCCAACCCATGAACCAGTTGAGCAGCTTGCAACGGTTCGTGCGATTCCAAATTGTTGTGTTCTCCGTCCAGGGGATGCGAATGAATCGGCTTATGCGTGGTTGGTTGCTTTAGAAAATAAAAATAAGCCGACGATTTTGTTAATGACACGCCAAGATCTTCCGACCTTTGATCGTACGAAGACTGGCTCGGTCGAAGGGGTCCTCAAAGGGGGATATACTCTTTGGGAATCAAATGCAGGATCCCTTCCTGAACTAATTTTGATTGGTACCGGTTCAGAACTCCATCTTGCGTATGAAGCAGGACAAAAAATTGCAGCTGAAGGAAAATCAGTACGGGTCGTTTCCTTGCCTTCATGGGATCTCTTTGAGGCTCAATCACAAGACTATCGCGATCAAATTTTACCTCCTTCGGTGACAAAACGACTGGCGGTTGAGGCGGGGATCACCATGGGTTGGGAGCGCTACATTGGCGACAAAGGAAAGTTTATCGGGGTAAATAAATTTGGAGCCAGTGCCCCTGCTAAGAAATTGGCTGAGGCATACGGATTAACCGTGGATAACGTTTATCAAACCGCCAAATCTTTACTCTAAATCGTGTATTGAATCAAATAACCATTATGAATCACTTATCTCCTGAACAACTCCTGCAATCCCTTCAATGGCGTTATGCCGTAAAACAGTTTGATGCGACGAAAAAGATTTCTGAAGCGGTTTGGAATACCCTCGAAGAGACCTTGGTGTTAACCCCCTCCTCATTCGGTTTGCAGCCTTGGAAATTTCTTGTCGTGACCGATGTTGCGATTCGTCAGCAGTTAATGGCACATTCGTGGAATCAACCTCAAGTCGTCGATTGTTCTCATCATGTTGTCTTTGCGATTCAGAAAAATCTCGGAGAGGCACAAATCGATCGGTTTTTGGATTCAACGGCGGCGATTCGCGGGGTTGCTCGGGCAAGTTTGGACGGTTACCGTGGAATGATGGTTGGTAATTTGGTTCAAGGGCCTCGTCATTCAATCATCAATGAGTGGGCTACTTTTCAATCTTATATTGCTCTTGGAAATTTCATGACTGCTGCTGCAGTGATTGGGGTAGATACCTGTCCGATGGAGGGAATCGATGCATCGAAATACGATGAGATTCTTGGACTTTCGGGAAGTGAGTATCAGACCGTTGTTGCCTGTGCGGCAGGATATCGTTCCTCGGCAGATAAATATGCTTCCTTAGCGAAAGTCCGTTATCCGAAGTCTGAGCTCATTCGTCATATTTAATCTTCTCGCCCCGGAGTCCTGTATCGAGTTAGTCTGAGTGATATGGCAAGGGTACTTTATGCAGTGATGGGAAATACGCATGGTCACATCATGCGCACTCAGTCGATCGTTGGTCGACTTCCGGAACATGAGTTTTATTTTGTAGGAGGCGGTCGGGTTCCTGCTGCCTTTGGGGGTCAGTATTCGGTTCTTGAGGTTCCTGTTTTAAGAACCGTTCATAAGAATCAAACGGTTTCGGTTTGGGGGGTCATTCAACAAATTTTTCTTTGTTTAAAATCGATTCCGAAAGTCCGTCGTCAGATTTTGGATCTTGTTCAGGAGTGGAAGCCGGATGTGGTGATAGTTGATCGAGAGTTTTTTACGCCGATTGCGCTTTTGGGGCAGAAGATACCGGTGTTGGGAATTGATCATTCGCATGTCATGAAGGCTTGCGACTATCCTGTTCCTTCCGATCAATGGCTTTCGTGGAGCCTTGCAATGTTGAATGATTATTTGTTGTTTGATTTTACTCGTAAAAATTTAGTCGTCTCCTTTTTTCATCCACCGCATAAGAAAGGGAATCAGGATGAACTTTTTCCGGCAATTGTCCGTCCTGAGGTTCCGTTGGTTCAGCCGAGAAATGGAGATTATATTCTTCTTTATCAGACGAGTAATACCTTTGGCGCATTATTAGAGGTGATGAAGCAACTGCCTCGACGAGTAGTGGTCTATGGGTTTCGCAATGAACATGTGGTGGAGGGGAATATTACGTATAAGCCCTATGATCCGCGGGCCATTTTGGAAGATCTTGCTGGATGTCATTATGCCGTCGTGAATGGGGGTCATAATCTCATTTCGGAGGCATTATTTTATGGAAAACCGGTTTTCTGTTTTCCGATCAAGATG
>CAMAQI010000117.1 GCA_945860255.1 Methylacidiphilum caldifontis | reverse complement strand
TCCTTCTTACGACGCTTCTCCCAGACAAGCTACAAACTCGTCCGTTGGTTGAGATCCCACTGGAAAATTAACTCTTCTCTGACCAACGCCCTAAATCAATTAACACTTCTTTATTCAAAACTTTGAAAAAGACAAGGGAACACCGATGTTAAAAACAGCCTTTAAAAAATCGCTTTGGATTTTTTAAAGAAAGGCTTGTCCTTCCCCCCGCCCTCGTCTAGAACACAGCTCCGTTTGATGAAGGTGTCTTCATTAAAATGCGGGAAAACCATTAACTTTCGCTTCTGGCGAACCAATCTTTATGCAAGTAGATAAAATAAGAAATATCGCTATTATCGCTCACGTTGATCACGGAAAAACGACCTTGGTCGATCAGCTTCTCCGTCAATCGGGAACCTTCCGAGCCAATCAAGCAATGACCGAACGGGTCATGGATTCAATGGATCTTGAAAAGGAACGCGGAATCACGATTAAAGCAAAAAACGCCGCTTTTGATTATAAAGACTATCACGTCAACATCGTTGACACTCCTGGTCACGCCGACTTCGGTGGCGAGGTCGAACGAAGCCTTAAAATGGTCGATGGCGTTCTTCTTGTTGTCGATGCTTTTGATGGTCCCCAAGCCCAAACGAAGTTTGTGCTTCGCAAAGCCCTTCAAGTCGGTGTGAAACCGATGGTGGTCATCAATAAAATCGATCGTGAAAATGCACGTCCTCATAAAGTGCTCGATATGATTTTTGAACTCTTCCTTGAATTAAATGCCAATGATGAACAACTCGATTTCGTCACGATTTACTGCTCTGCCAAACAAGGTTTTGCGGTGAAGGAGTGGAATGGAGAGCTCACGGATGAAATCCGTAACGCTGGAATGACCGATCTCTTTGATGCGATCGTTGAAACGGTTCCGCCACCAGTGGCTGATCCTTCCAAATACTTTGAAATGTTGGTCGCTAACTTGGATTATAGTGATTACGTCGGTCGTATCGCATACGGAAAGATCTACGGCGGTGGCGTCAAAATCGGCGATAAGGTCGTCTGTCTCGGACCTGAAGGCAAAAAACTCAAAGGCTCAGTCACGATGCTTTACTCCCATTTAGGTCTCCAAAAGATCGAAATCAAAGAAGCTGGGGCCGGTGATATCGTCGGTCTTGCAGGAATCGAAGAGGTCTTCATCGGTGAAACGATCACCGATTTAGAGACCCGCACTCCCCTTCCTTTCCTTGAGATTGATCCACCAACGATCAAGATGCAATTTTTAGTGAACGACTCCCCACTCGCTGGACGCGAAGGAAAACTCGTGACCGCTCGCCATATCCGAGATCGTTTGACCCGTGAACTTCGTACCAATGTCAGTCTTCGCGTCAGCGATACCGATGTTGCCAGTGTCTTCGACGTCAGTGGCCGTGGTGCGATGCAAATCTCGGTTCTTCTCGAACAGATGCGACGTGAAGGATTTGAGGTCATGGTCTCCCGTCCTGAGGTGATCTACAAAAAAGATGAGGAAGGAAATTGGCTCGAGCCGATCGAAAGCCTCTACTTGGAAGTTCCGACCGATGCCTTAGGGGATGTCCTTCAAAATCTCGCTTCTCGTAAAGCGGAGATCATCAACATGGTCCACTTACCGACAACGGTCAATTTGGAAGCAGTGATCCCGACTCGTGGTTTGATCGGTTTTGAAACCGATCTGATGACCTTGACCAAAGGATCAGGCGTTGCCAGTCACTTATTTAAAGAATATGGACCTAAACGCGGTGAAGTCACCACCCGTAACAACGGGGTCTTGATCTCGATGGATAGCGGAAATGCAACGACTTATTCACTCACCAATACCCAAGAACGTGGAATCCTCTTCGTTGAAGCTGGAGATGATGTTTATGAAGGAATGATCGTCGGACAAAATGCTCGTCCTGATGATATTCAAGTCAATCCTTGTAAGGAAAAACATTTGACCAATATGCGTTCTCAAGGAGACGGGAAAGGAGTTTCTTTAGCTCCTGCCTTAAGATTCTCACTCGAACGCGCCTTGGAATATATCGCTGGAGATGAATATGTCGAAGTGACTCCAAAGTCATTCCGCCTACGTAAAAAATATTTAACGACGACTGAACGTCGTAAACACGGCAGCAAAGTTTAATCGCTTTTCTCAACCGAAAATGAAATTTAAAAAGGGCCACGGAAACGTGGCCCTTTTTATGTATAAGTTTAAATTTTCGTGCAATAAATTACTTTTCACATTGACCCCCTTGTCCTTTTTCTTATTCTTCCCCCGATTTCAATATTAACTAGGAGAAGATGATGACAAAAATTGCTATTAACGGTTTCGGACGAATTGGACGCTTAGTCTTTCGTGCCATTGTAGAACAAGGGTTACTCGGAAAAACAGTCGATGTCGTTGCGGTCAACGATCTCGTCCCTGCCGACAATCTCGCTTACCTCCTCAAATATGACTCCACTCAAGGAGGATTCAAAGGAACCGTCACAAGCGAAAAATCCTCTCCCTCGCTCTCAGAAGATGATGTTCTCGTGGTGAATGGTCACAAGATCCAAGTTCTTGGAGTGAAAGAAGGTCCTGCTGCTTGCCCTTGGAAAGAACTCGGCGTTGAGCTGGTCATCGAATCAACCGGTCTTTTCACAGAGGCTGATAAAGCACGTGGACATATCACTGCCGGCGCCAAAAAAGTAATCATCAGTGCTCCAGGAAAAGGGGAAGACATCACGGTTGTTGTCGGCGTCAATCATGAGAAATACGAAGCCTCGAAGCATTCGATTATCTCCAATGCCTCTTGTACCACCAACTGTTTAGCCCCTGTGGTTCACGTTCTCCTCAAAGAAGGCATCGGAATCGAAGAGGGACTCATGACGACGGTTCATAGCTACACAGCAACTCAAAAAACAGTCGATGCTCCTTCCAAAAAAGATTGGAAAGGGGGACGCTCAGCCGCCATCAACATCATCCCTTCCACCACCGGTGCCGCAAAAGCGGTCGCTTTAGTTTGCCCAGAGGTCAAAGGAAAGCTCACCGGAATGTCATTCCGAGTGCCAACCCCAACGGTTTCAGTGGTCGATCTTACAGTCAAAACGACCAAGGAGACAAGCTACAAAGAGATTTGTGCCCTCATGAAAAATGCGAGCGAGACTTACCTCAAAGGAATTCTCGGTTACACGGAAGATGAAGTCGTTTCCTCTGATTTCATTCATGATACCCGCTCCAGCATCTTTGATGCAGGATCCGGAATCGAACTCCATGGCCGTTTCTTCAAATTGGTCAGCTGGTATGATAACGAATGGGGTTACTCCAACCGTTGCGTTGATTTGCTCAAACACATCATCCCGACTCTTTAATCATCGACCAAAGACCTTATGCCTAAGCTGACTCTCCGCGATCTCTCTCTTGAAAATAAACGGGTTCTCCTCCGTGTTGATTACAATGTCCCCCTTGATGATAAAGAGGGAGTCATGGTGATCACCGACGACACCCGTATCCAAGAGACGATTCCAACCTTGAAGTATCTTCAAGAGAAGGGAGCGAAGATCATTCTCATGAGTCACTTGGGTCGTCCGAAAGGTCAACGGGATCCGAAACAAAGCCTCGCTCCTGTCGCAAAACGCTTGAGCGAGCTTCTCGGAAGCCCCGTTGCCTTTGTCGAAGATTGTATAGGCCCCAAAGCAGAGGCCGCCGTTCAAGGATTAAGCAACGGATCACTCCTTTTATTGGAAAATCTTCGCTTTTACAGCGAAGAGGAAAAGAACGATCAAGCCTTTGCGCAATCTCTCTCCAAATTGGCTGATATCTATGTCAACGATGCCTTTGGCGCCGCTCATCGGGCACATGCCTCGACGGAAGGGGTCACTCATTTCGTTGCTCAAAAAGCGATCGGATTTCTCATGGAGAAAGAGCTTCAGTTCCTCGGTGAGGAATTGAACAAAGCCCAAAAGCCTTTTGTTGTGATTATCGGCGGGGCTAAAGTCTCTGATAAAATTAAGGTCATCGATAAGATGATCGACAAAGCCACGACGATTATTATCGGTGGAGGAATGGCCTATACGTTCGGGCTCGCTCTCGGACGTAAGATCGGAAACTCTCTTTGTGAACCGGATAAAGTCGATATCGCCAAAGCCGCTCTTGAAAAAGCCAAGGCCCGTGGGGTGAAGCTCCTGCTTCCGATCGATAACTTTGTTGTTGAAAAACTCGATTTTAAAGCGAAGACCGTCTCCCCCGGAAAATATGTCGGAGCCGATCTGATTCCCGATGGTTGGGAGGGGGTCGATATTGGTCCCGAAACGATCAAGCTCTACTCGGAAGAGATTGCTTCAGCGAAAACGGTTTTATGGAACGGCCCAATGGGGGTCTTCGAGATTAAGGAATGCTCCAAAGGAACCTATGCCATTGCCGAGGTCATCGCTCAAAATAGCAACTGCCTCAGTATCATTGGCGGCGGGGATTCTGTAAAAGCGATCAAGAAAAGTGGTTTCTCGGATAAAGTATCTTTCATCTCCACAGGCGGTGGAGCCTCCCTCGAATTTCTTGAGAATGGCACTCTCCCAGGGGTTGAGTGTCTCCCGAATAAATAACCCCAACCTCCCCAAAAAAAGAAAAAGCAAATTTACGCTCTTTGTATTGTCCTTGACGGTTAAGCCTGAATTTAAACTATGAACTATCGACGCAAAATTATCGCCGGCAATTGGAAGATGCATAAAACCGCTTCCGAATCTAAGAATCTCGTTCAAGATATTCTCTCAGAACTTAAAGATTGGAATGAAGGGGATGTCGTTCTTTGTGTCCCCTTTACCTCCCTCCAGACTGCGGGGGCTCTTCTCGAAAGCCAAACCGTCGTTGAACTCGGAGCCCAAAATCTCCATCAAGCCCCCCAAGGGGCCTTTACTGGAGAGATCTCGGCCGGAATGCTCCGCGACCTTTTTGTTCGTTACGTCATTATCGGTCACTCCGAGCGTCGTCAATATTTCGGCGAAACGAATGCCTTAATTAATCAAAAAATTAAAACCGCACTTACCTCAACCTTGAAACCGATCCTCTGCTACGGAGAGACTCTCCAAGAGCGAGAAAGTAATCTTTGGAAATCAGTGTTAGAGTCCCAGATCAAAGAAAGTCTTGCCGGATTCACGGAAGCAGAAATGGAAACCGTCATCCTTGCCTACGAACCCGTCTGGGCAATCGGCACTGGAAAAACCGCCTCCCCTGATCAAGCCCAAGAGGCCCATGCCTTCTCCCGCACGATTCTCACTCAACTTTTTGGGAAGGCGGTCGCTGACAAAACCCGCATTCAATACGGAGGAAGTGTCAAGCCAGAGAACGCCCAAGAACTTCTCCAACAACAAGATATTGATGGAGCTCTCGTCGGAGGAGCCAGTCTTGAAGCCCGTTCTTTTGCCTCCCTTGTGAAAAAGGGTTGCCAAGCGCTCGCTTAACCGTAGATTTCCGTTTCTCTAAAAATTATCGAAAGCGGATTATGTTATTAACTATCACTATTGTCATCCTCAGTATTATCAACGTCTTCTCCTGCGTGTTCATGGTTCTTATCGTGCTCATGCAACGGAGTAAAAACGACGGAATCGGGGCATCGTTTGGCGGAGGAATCACCGACTCCATGTTCGGGGCTCAAACCTCAAGTGTCCTTGTCAAAGCGACTTCAATTCTTGCGATTGCTTTCTTGCTATCAGCAACGTTACTCGCCTCTTCCCTTGCTTATAAAAATAAAAAACAATCAGCGATTCAAGAAGAACTTCAAGCGACTGAAGCAGCTGCCCCGGCACCAACCGCAGTGACTCCAAGTACACCAGTTACTCCAGAGATCCCTGCAGCCTCTGTTCCTGCTCCTTCAGCGCCTACCCCACAACCTGTTAAGAAATAAAGGGCCGTTTAAAATCGTTACCCTTATACTATGCTTAATCTAATTAAATGGTGGGAATTCGAATGGGATCTTAAATCCCTTCCAGCCTTCGATGCCAAACTCGCCAACCGACTTCACCTTGAAGTCCTCGGTATTGCCGATTCCAAAGCGGTCGAACTCATGATGCATCGCTCTCTTTCCAGTGAAAATGGATGGAGTGCCTTCATGGATCAACGGATGAACCTTATTTCAACCGCAATCCATCAATATGTTCCACGGAACGAAGTCACGATGTTAGCGATTCGAGATGGCACACGGGTTATTGCCGCAACTCTCGTGAGTGAAAAAGAGGATCTTTTTCTTCCTCTCGTCGCTGGGGTCTATGTCTCCTTAGAATATCGCTGTAACGGACTTGGAACCTCCCTGCTTTATGCCGCCCTTGCCTATCTCAAGGACAAAGGAGTTGAAAAAGCACGAGTGATCACTCGGGCAAATCTTCCGAGTGCTAAATATCTTTATCCGAAATTTAATTCGACAAAAAAAATCGTCGAAAATCTTCATCAAGAAGATCTGACTCCCCCGATCCAATAGTCTCTCGATCATCACTGGATAGCCTATTAGCCTGATAGCTGAATCGCTTAAATGCTTTAGGAAGTTTACTTCACTAGGCACAAAGAGCACGAAGGTTTTAAATCAGTGTCAATCAGCGAAGATCAGCGGTTTCAATTTCTGTGAACTTACCTCTGTTCGGTCGTTCAAAATGAAGACTAATAAATAAATACCCCGGCCCCAAATGAGGTCCCATCGGGCCACAAAAATACATTGTGACCGCTCCCCTTCGTCATGTCATCTTTCGTCTTACTCGTCATCACTTGAAGCTCAAAAAGGGGCCCGGTCCCGAGCTCCTCAATCTTAGTCACGATTTGAGCGGGGTGTTGTGTCTCTGGCTTAATCCGACTCTCATTAAAAATCCCCCCAAAAAGGTCGGCTTCCAAAAGCTCCATCAATGTCACCATCGCTCCACCGGTTTTTGTAAAAATAAATCCGTTATTATTCTCTAAAATCGCGGAATGCAGTGCCGTTCCCACTTTTATATCCTCAACGGCAATCGGATTTCCATCCTGTCCACGAAAGGCTTGGCTTTTACCGACATCATACGGCCCACTATTCGTCGTTACACGAACAAGCTCCCCCTCACCTGCAGGAATAATCTTCACCGTAACGGCCTCAAGTCGTCCCAACTGCGGATTGAAGGCGAATCCGGTAAACTCCCCGTTATTCACGACGATTTTTAAAAAAACAGATCCCATATCACAGTAAACCCGAGTATTCAGAGTCGCATAACATTTCATCGTCGTTACATCAGCCATAATCATTCTCCCGTTTTAATTACTCTTTTACTTTATAGGTCCCTGTAGTCGCATTGAGCAAGCTTGAACGTGCACTTTTAAAAAGTGCATCCAACTCCTCTTTATCCGAAAGTCGATACTCCACCGTATGAGCATGAGTCGTTGTTGGGTAGGTCTTCACAACCGCCGT
>CAMAQI010000116.1 GCA_945860255.1 Methylacidiphilum caldifontis | reverse complement strand
CTTTCATGTCCCATTTGAGATTCCATCGTTTGGGAGTTTGAATGATCCATTCGGTCTGCGGAATCTTTTCTTCAATGGAGAGCGTCGCTTTTTCTAAAATAATGAGGGAAGTTCCAAAGGGGAAAAGGCCTTTTTCTTGAGTGAATTCTTGGAGTTGTTGGGTGATTTCATTCCAAAAGGCAAGCGGGCCCGGTTTTTTAAGTAATTTTTCTCGATCTCGAATCATGAATCCGAGCGATTGCATGGTGAGGAATTCAAGTTTTAATTTCGTTTCATCCGTCGGGCAGGCACTGATAAACTTACTCCATTCCTCTCCAATAGTCTCAATGACGGAGATCGCTTTGATTTCCCATTGATCTCTTTCGATCGAGGAGTAGATCTTATCGATACGATCATTTTCGAACTTGATCAGTTCTTTGGCTTTACTCAGACTGGAGTCGAATTGTCCCATACAAATAGATTATCCTGATCTTGTTGATTGCCGAGTATTTAAGTTTGTTTTTACTTTTTTAAATCTAAGTAACATTACCTAGTCTTGACATTCTAACTACAAGAGATATCGATGGTTCTGACAATAAACTAAAGCTTTTTTTTGAAAAAGATATCATAGAACTTATTCTCAGGGGGAAAATGGATAAAAGAATAGAAGTTTTGGCGATGGATGACGATCCGTTGATGGTTCGCTTTTTAGAGAAGGTCTTGAAGAAGCTCGATATTGGGTTTTACTCAGCCGAGAGCGCTAAGTCGGGGGTTGAGATTTTCAGTCAAAAGAGCGAGACAGTTACAATTGTTTTATTGGATCTTTCACTTTCAGATCAAGGCTGGAGCCAGACCGTGGATCAGCTTTTAGCGATTCGAAAAGATCTTAAGGTGGTGATTTCCTCTGGCTCACTCGTTGAGGATCAGGCCCATGAGGTCGATTCCCGGATTTTCGCACATTTGCCAAAGCCGTTTAGCATTCCGGATCTGCAAAAATTGATTCAATCGGTTACCTAGCCTAGTCCGCCTTACAGATTGCCTATTATTAATATTTTGTGCTCCCTCTCGTTTGAAGGAAAAAAAGAACTCTCCTAATGAAGTGAAAATTCTTTAAAACCTTTCCTCTCGCGAAGGCACGAAGTGGCCCAAGATTTCCCACCCCTCTGAAAAATACAGGGAGAAAGCCTGAGTCTCAGGAATCGGCGGGGTGATGAACCCCCGCCCATGACGAAGAAATGCGGTTTCTTTGAAAGAGCCGTCTTCCAAGAGAACCGAATTCATCGTCACGCGTTTACAATTCCATTGAAACGGTTTCCAAAGACTTCGGCTTTAGGGGGGGATTGAAGGATCTCCTTTGAACGCTTTGTGCCATTGCGAGAAACAATGTCTTTAACTCTTTTCTCCTATGAATGCCGATGCGAAGTATTTTGTTTTAAATTCCTGGTCTTCTTGCATTCCTAAGAGTTCTTTATTCCCCTTTGAAAGGAAATCAAGGAATCGTATTTATTTTGAAATCAGTTTTGCGGCAAGTTGGATTGCTTGGATCAGACTTTCAGGATTTGCTTTGTTTTTGCCTGCAATGTTGAGTGCCGTTCCGTGATCGGGAGAGGTTCTGACCAGTGGTAACCCTAAGGTTACATTGACTCCTCGTTCAAAGGCGAGGAGCTTAAAGGGGATGAGGCCTTGATCGTGATAGTGGGCGATGACTCCATCGAATTTACCTTGAGCGGCTTGGTAAAAAACGGTGTCCGGGGGGAGAGGGGAGGAGAGATTCCAACCTAAGGACTGAAGTTTGCGAATCGCGGGAAGAAGAATTTTTTTCTCCTCATTGCCAAGAAGTCCGTTTTCGCCTGCATGAGGATTGATCCCTGCCACAGCCATTCGCGGATTTTTTTTGCCAATTTTTTTGAGAAAAGCTCCAAAAATTTTAGTCGTTTCGATGACCCTCGCACTTTTAAGGGATTGAAGGGCAGTCGCAAGGGGAAGGTGAGCGGTACAGAGAGCGACGCAGAAGGTCTGATCGTAGAAGGCCATCACCGTTTTTTCATTGGGAATTCCGCAGGCTTGGGATAAATATTCGGTATGTCCGGGGTAGGGGAAACCGATGGAGTTCATATTTTCTTTATGAATCGGTGCCGTGACAATTCCTTGAACAGCCCCCGATTTCCAGAGGGAGAGGGACTCTTCTAAAGCGGCCCAAGCGATGGTTGCCGAGGCACGTGAAAGTTTCCCCGGGGGGATCGAGCTGGCGGCCTCAAGTCCGATGACTTGGTAGTGAATTCCTTTCGGGAGAAGTGGGGAGAGAAGCGCTTTGCGAATAATCTCCGGGCCGATCCCTGCGGCATCCCCGACGGTGATGGCTAACGTTTTCCTCATGACGTATTTTCCCTAGGGAGAAAGTTAAGGCGAGCAAAAATTTTTCCCTTGGCGAGGGGGGCTGAAGGACTATGATGGAACTGAATCTCAACCAAGGATTGAAAATGAGCGCTGATGTTATCACTAAAGAGAAATTAATTGCAGATGTTAAAGTCGTGATTCATGACTGTGAAGAAATTTTGAAGGCGACGGCAAGTCAAGCCGGAGAAAAAGCGACAGAACTTCGTGCAACTCTTTCTCGTCGTCTTGTAGAGGCGAAAGGGCGTCTTTCTGAGCTCGAGAATTCAGCGATGAAAAAAACAAAAGAAGCGGCTCGCGCTGCCGATGAATATGTTCATGAGAATCCATGGAAAGCGGTCGGAGTTGCGGCTGGAGTCGGTTTACTCGTTGGACTTTTGATTCGTCGTCGATAAAAAAGTTCGCCATGTATCCTTCTGAAAATCCGCAGGGGCTCTCGTTTATGGAGTCACTCAAAAATCTCGGAAGTTCATTCGTTTCCCTTTTGGGGACACGTCTTGCTCTTCTGTGTACCGAACTCGAAGAGGAACGAGAGCATGCGATCCGACTGATCGCATTGGCGGTGATGGCCGTTTTGTTTTTGTTGCTCGGTCTTGTCGTGCTCTCCTTTTTTGTCGTGGTTCTTTTTTGGGATTCTCCGTTTCGAGTTCATGCGATTGGGACCATGGCGATCCTCTATTTGATCATCAGCCTCATTGCAGGATGGAGAGCAAGGGAGATTTTGGATGCCCGTCCTCGATTTCTGGATGCGACATTGACGGAACTTGAAAAAGATTGCGATACCCTTCGCCACTAACAAAGAGATCATGAGCGCTAAACTACGTGAGTTACAGGAACGAAAGATCTATCTTTCGAGTCGTTGTCAAATGCAGCGGGAGCTGATTGCGATTCATTGGGAGAGCCTGAACGATTCTTTAAAGTGGATCTCGTGGCTGACCACCGCGACGCAGATGATTCGCCGGCACCCGATTTTTGCGACGGCGGCGACCGGACTCGCCATTGGAATGCAAGGGTCGCAGTTGCCGGGGATCTTTCAAAAAGCATTGGGTGTTTTTCAAATGGCTAAAAAAGTGTGGGGCTGGTGGAAGAATCGATCATGAAACGATGCGAACGATGGGTCATTAAAATTGGGAGCGGCGTTTTGAGTGATCCTCAGGGTCGTTTAGACTTGGTTCAAATTCGGTCGCTGGTGGATCAAATTGCGAAGCTTCATCGCTCGGGAATTGAACCTGTCGTGGTGACCTCAGGGGCCGTGGCAGCGGGGATGGGGATATTGGGAGTGACGCAGCGTCCGAAGGTGATTCAAGATCTTCAGGCTTGTGCGGCGATTGGGCAGCCTCAGTTAATGAGGGTTTATGAGGAGCGTTTGCAGAAGCATCATCTTCATGCGGCACAAATTTTATTGACCTACTTTGATCTGGATAGTCGCAAACTTTTTGCCAATGCTCAAAAAACGATTCAGACCTTGATCGCTCATGGAAAATTTATTCCGATTATCAATGAAAATGATGTTGTCTCTTACGAAGAGATCAAGTTCGGGGATAATGATCGCCTTTCCGCGGAGGTTGCGTTGATGGTAAAAGCGAGTCGACTCGTGATCCTTTCCAATATTGAGGGACTTTCCACACGTCAGGACGGAAAAGGGGATTTAATTCCTGTGGTTAAAAAAGTAGATGCCTCGATTGAGGCACTCGCCGGGAAGACGAATAGGCAGACCTCAGTGGGGGGGATGGTTTCCAAGTTAATTGCGGCGAAGCTGGTGAACGGGGCGAGAATTCCGATGTGGATTGCGAACGGGCGTCGGAAAGATATTTTAGTCGATCTTGCTGCGGGAAAAAAATTAGGGACCCATTTTTTAGCTTAAAAGCGAGCGATCATGAAAAATAGGGGTCTGAAGATTCAAAATGAGACGTTGGGCTTTTTATGGCTAACCCTGGGGCTATTGACGATTTTAAGTCTCTTTTCTTACGATCCGAATGATGCCGGTTTTTTTACGACGCATCCGAACCGTGAGATTAGTAATTTTGTCGGCCCTGTAGGAGCTTATTGGTCAGGAGGATTGTTTTTGTTGCTTGGGGTCGGGGCTTACATGGTGCCTTTAGTGATGCTGGTGACCTGTTGTGCGATGTTTCTTCAGAAGGAGATCGATTGGTTGGCAAAGATTCTTTGGTGTAGTGCCTATTTTATAAGCCTTTCGTCGCTTCTCGATCTGCAGTCATTTTTGGGAAAAGGACTCAATCTTTTGAGCCCAGGGGGGACGGTGGGGTCGATCATGGATGATTTTTTTACGAAGATTTTAGGAACCGTGGGGTGGACGATATTGATGGGGGCCGTTTTTATTGTCTCGACGATTTTTCTTTTTGGTCTCCATCCGATGAAACTCGCTCAGGAGTTTCGATCCCTTTACCAACAATGGAAAGAGGAACGTGAGGAGAAAAAATTATTGGAGTCGGGCGAGGAAGGAGAGCTTGAGCTGAAGCGTCGTCGACTCAAAGAACAGATGGATCGGATTAAAAAATCGATCCCGATCGATGAAATGGGAGAGGTGCGTAAACCCAACCCTTTAGTGGTGGATACAACGCAAAAACAGAGTCGCTCCGAAAAAAAATCGAAAGAGAATGCGCCGATTATCGATACCACGAAGCGAACTGTCTCCAAGGGGGCGGAAAAGAAAAAAGAGATCCCCGTGGCGACTCGTGTGATGAATCTTGCCGACTATCAATTTCCGAGCAAAGAGTTGTTAGAGGCGGCGATTGAGGTGAATGAAACGCCGACAAACGAAAAAGAGCTTCAAGCGAACTCTGCATTACTCGTTGCGAAGCTAAAGGAATTCGGGATCGATTGTTCTCCAGGAACGATTACGAAGGGAACCACGATCACTCGCTATGAACTTTTTCCGGCAGCCGGCGTCCGAGTCGATCGGATTAAAAGTGTTCAAAACGATATCGCCCTAGCGATGAAGGCGGAGCGAGTGAATATCTTGGCTCCGATTCCGGGCAAGGATACCGTCGGGGTGGAGATTCCAAATACTTCAAAAGTTGCCGTTCGATTAAAAGATCTTTTTGAATCTGATCTTTGGATTCATTCGAAAGCACGGATTCCGCTCGCATTGGGGAAAGACATTTACGGAAATACGATGATTGCCGATCTGGCGGAGATGCCGCATTTACTCGTTGCGGGAACCACGGGATCGGGGAAGTCGGTGGTGATTAATTGTATTCTCCTGAGTTTGCTCTATCGATTTAATCCGGATGAATTGAAGTTGATTCTCGTCGATCCCAAGGTTGTGGAGATGCAGATGTATAATCCGATTCCGCATTTGATTACCGATGTGGTGACCGATCCGAAGAATGTTTTGAAGGCCTTACGTCAGGTTGTTTTTGAAATGGAGCGTCGCTATCAGATATTGGCAAAGGTCGGGGTCAAAAATATTGTGACTTTTAATAATCGTCCAAAAAGCACGAAACCGGTAGAGGCTCCTCCTTTAGAGCCGGAAGGAGTCGCTGCCGATGAAGATTTATTTGGGGAGAAGCTTGCGCCGAGAACTTTAGAGATTCCGGAAAAGCTTTCCTATTGGGTAGTTGTCATCGATGAGTTGGCCGATCTGATGCAGACTGCCTCTGCAGAAGTCGAGGCTTTAGTCGCTCGGATCACTCAAAAGGCTCGGGCCGCAGGAATTCATTTAATTGTGGCAACCCAAACCCCTCGCCGCGAGGTCGTCACGGGGGTGATTAAGGCGAATATTCCTTCGCGAATTGCGCTTCAAGTGACGAATGGAATTGATTCACGCGTCATCTTAGATGATGTGGGGGCGGAAAATCTTTTAGGGAAAGGAGATCTCCTTTATTTAGCTCCAGGGGCCTCTAAGGCCTCGCGTGGGCAAGGGGCTTTTGTGAGTGAGGAGGAGGTCCATCGGGTGATTGACTTTATTGCCGCACAGGTTCCTGCCGATCGAAATTCTGATTTACACAAAAAATTAAATTCGATGGAGGAGGAGCAGGAGACTTTGGATGAGGAGAGCGTTGAGCGCCTCAAGCATTGTTATCAAATCATGCGGGCAGAAAAGAAAATCAGTGCCTCCTTTATTCAGCGTCGCATGAGTATCGGATATAATACCGCGGCTCGCTTGATTGAAGTTTTGGAAAAACGAGGGGTGATTGGAGAGGCGGACGGAAATAATCCGGCAAGACCTCGGGAGATTCTGATCGATCTCGAAAATCCGCCCAAGTGGTTATTGTAACGATTTATGATAAAGATTTTTATCGGAGCTGGACTGTTGCTCCTCATTCTCCTCGCCACTGGCGTTATTTTTTATCGTACCGGTCGATGGTCTGTCGAAGAGGCCAAGTATCAGGTGATTCGGAAAGAAGGGCGGTTTGAATTCCGACATTATCCAGAGCTGAGATGGATCACCGTTCCGATGAAAAGTGAGACGGGCACTCCTTTTCGTAAATTGTTTGCCTATATTACCGGGGCCAATCTTCAAGGGCAAAAGATTGCGATGACCACGCCAGTGTGGATGCAGATCAATGAGCAGGAATCGTTGATGGCCTTTGGAGTTGCGGAAGCGATTCGAAGTTCAGAGATTCCTTCCCCGAGTGCTTCGGAGGTTAAGGTCGTGATCATTCCGGGAGGAACTTTTGCGGTTTATTCCGATCAGGGAATCTCCATGAGCGGCTCTCACGATTTGGAGGAGGCGTTAAAAAAAGAGTTAAGCGTGCTGGATTGTGTAATTGAAGGGGTCCCGATTTATGCCTTTTATGATCCCCCGTGGATTCCGCGGCTTCTCTCTCGTAAAGAGATTTTATTTCGCGTGATCGAGAAATAAGGTTTCTTCCCCCTTAAAGAGGGAAAATAGTCCCGACACGCTTCGCATGCGCGTCAACCTAAGGAATCAATTTAAAGGCATTTTTCTCACAGCGCGCCGTGGAGTGCGCTGTTCTTGTGGGTGAAAGTCCCATCAGTCGAATTAAACGATTCACGACTGTAAGAGGTGTCCAGGAAGAGAGCCGTGAGGCTCGAACCGCAAGCGGGACACTTTCTGAATCAGCAGGCGAC
>CAMAQI010000115.1 GCA_945860255.1 Methylacidiphilum caldifontis | reverse complement strand
AAAGGGTGAAAATTGAAGACCTCTTCGAGAATGAGTTTTGATTCTTGAGGGGTCGGTTGATCAAGATCGACCCAGATATGAAGCCCCTTGTCAGCACGAACTAACTTGAGGGCATCGGTGTCTACGCCTTCTCCGATCAATTTTCCTTCTGAGAAAACGAAAGAGCGGATCATGAATTGTTTTTACTTAAATAATCATAAAAAGCGAGAGATCTTTTTCTCCATAAACCGGACTAACCGGAACCAAGACTCATTTGTTGGACGAGACGTTTTTTGGATCGAATCAACTTTTCCGACTCCGGTTTATGAAATTTACTCTGCAGAAAACAGTAGTTCTGGTTTTTTTGTTTCGGGCTTTGCTGAAACTCGCAGTCCCTCACGAAAATCACTTGGCGGGGGTAATCTAAGGACTATGATTAACTGATGATTAAACCGAAGCTTTATGTGAAAGAGGGATGTCCGTGGTGTGAAGAGGCAGAGGAGTTTTTACAGGAGAAGAAAATTGATTTCGAGCGGATTGAGGTCAGGAGTAACAAAGCGGCCTTTGAGGAGATGATCGAACTCTCGGGTCAGACGAAGACTCCGACGATGGATTGGGCTGGGGAGGTGCTTGCGGATTTTGGAGTCGATGAATTGATTCCCTTTCTTCAGAAAAAAGGGGTTTTGTGATCGCCTTTTTAAAAGGGCAATTGATTGAATCCTATCCGACGCATCTGATCCTCGAGGTGAATGGAATTGGTTATTTGGTTCAAGTTCCGATGACGACCTTTGAGAAGCTTCCATTGCCTCCTGCTGAGGTCAAATTGCTGACGATATTGCAGGTCAGGGAGGATGCCCACACCTTGTTTGGATTTGCAACGGCTGAAGAGAAGGATCTTTTTAAACTCTTAGTCGATTACGTCGATGGCATTGGACCGAAGATGGCCCTTTCCGTTTTGAGTGGAATGCCTGTGGCCCTCTTTCGCCAAGCGATTTTGAATAGCGATAGCGTCGCCTTGAGTCGAATCAAGGGGGTGGGAAAGAAAACCGCGGAACGAATTGTTCTTGAGCTACGAGATCGGATGGGAGTTTCCGAGGTTTGGCAGACCCAGAAACAGGCGACGACCCCAGTGGAGCGCAATCGAAATGATGCGATCATGGCGTTGATTACCTTGGGGTATAAGCAAATTGACTCCCAGAAGGCAGTGACCACGGTTCAGAGCGAGAATCCTGCGTTGACGACTGAGGAGATGATTCGGGCGGCGTTGAAGCTGCTGTAGATTCAGAGAAAGCCGAGAGGAGTTTCACGCGGAGGCATGGAGAGCGCGGAGTGAGGAGTTAAGTATTGTGATTGAAGCGGAAATGGGCATTTAGTAAGGGATGCGTTCCTCTGGCGATAAGACTTCTGCAAATCTCGGGTTTGAAGCCAAGCTCTGGCTCACCGCCGATAAGCTTCGCAACAACATGGATGCCTCGGAGTATAAGCATGTTGTTCTTGGTTTAATTTTTTTAAAATACATCTCTGATGCTTTTGATGAGATGCACGCCAAGTTAAAAGAGGGAAAAGGGGATTACAAAGGTTCCGATCCAGAAGATTCCGATGAATACAGGGCAGAGAATGTTTTTTGGGTTCCTCCTGCGGCTCGATGGGCCTACCTCCAAAGTAGTGCCAAGCAGCCGACAATTGGAAAGATAGTCGATGATGCCATGGTCGCTATCGAACGGGATAATCCACGAATGAAGGGGGTCCTTCCGAAGAATTATGCCCGCCCAGCCCTTGATAAACATCGATTAGGAGAATTGATCGATCTCATTGGAACCATTGGCCTCGGAGACAAAGAGAACCGTTCCAAGGATATTTTAGGACGGGTGTACGAGTATTTTCTGACCCAATTTGCCAGTGCTGAGGGGAAGAATGGCGGTCAGTTTTATACCCCCAGTTGTATCGTTCGACTGATCGTTGAAATGCTTTCTCCTTATAAAGGTCGCATATATGACCCTGCCTGTGGTTCGGGCGGAATGTTTGTTCAGTCTGAAAAATTTGTTCTCGAACACGGGGGACGCATCGGTGACTTGAGTATCTACGGACAGGAAAGTAATCCGACAACCCGACAGCTGGCAATTATGAATCTTGCGATTCGGGGAATTGAGGCTGATTTTGGAATCGAACATGCCGATACCTTCCGCCGAGATCTTCACAAAGATTTGAAAGCGCAGTTCGTGATTGCAAATCCACCATTCAATGATTCCGACTGGCATCGGATCGATGATGACGTCCGTTGGAAATATGGAACTCCTCCCAAGGGAAATGCGAATTTCGCCTGGGTTCAGCACTTTATCCACCATCTGGCGGCGGATGGCTTCGCGGGATTCGTTCTGGCGAATGGAAGTATGTCCTCCAACCAATCTGGCGAAGGCGAGATCCGCAAAGCCATTATCGAGGCGGATCTGGTGGATTGCATGGTTGCCATGCCCGGACAACTCTTTTACAGCACTCAAATTCCGGTCTGCCTCTGGTTCCTCACGAAAAATAAGAATGACGGAAAACGACGAGATCGCCGAAAAGAGACCCTCTTTATCGATGCCCGAAAAATGGGTACTCTGATTGACCGAGTTCACCGAGAGCTCACGGATACGGACATTGAAAAGATTGTCTCCACTTATCATTCATGGAGAGAACCTTCAAAAACGAATCTCTGCGCCTCTGCGATTGTGCCCCCATCTCCCTCTGCACCAAAATTACAAGTTGCTCCGCAAAATGATGCATGTTCGGTTCCCGAACCTTTTCTGCGCGAGTACTCCGACATTCCCGGTTTCTGTAAGTCTTCCACTATCGACGAAATTGCCTCCCATGGTCATGTCCTCACCCCCGGTCGTTACGTCGGGGCGGAAGCCATTGAAGAGGATGGAGAGCCTTTTGAAGAGAAAATGCCACGCCTCGTCAAGGAACTTGCCTCCCAATTCAAAGAATCCGAAACATTAGAAAAAGAGATTCGAAAGAATCTCAAAGGCTTGGGATATGACCTCTGATCCGATAAAAGAAGAAACCCCGGCCCCTATCTGCCGCAAGCGGCTGAGGAAGGGATTCCGGGGTCAACGAAAAGACGTTACCCCCTGATTCCGAATTTCGCAAGTATGAATTCTCAGTCCTTCAAACGCCTTGAGCAAGCACTCCACGAGGAGCGGCTGGACGCCTACCGCCGTGACGGGGCCGATCCCCTTCTGACGCTCGCCCGTTATGCACTGAATGTGGCGTTGAGCGAATCCCTCTATTCAGCCCTCCAGTTTGCCGAGATCGCTTTGCGCAATGCCATTCATCAGTCCATGACCGCCCGCTGCAAGACAGATGCTTGGTATGACACTCCGAATGCTCGCTTGACGGTTTGGCAAAAAGTCCGAATCACTGAAGCGAAAACATCGCTCACCGACCATCGTAAGCCTATTACCTCGGGTCGAATGGTGGCGGAGCTGAACTTCGGATTTTGGACCGGATTCTTTAACAAGGCCCATGGACAGACGGGCATTGGTCACTATCTCGCAAGTACGATCTATCCGCACGCCCCTCTTGGTGAGCAGGATCTGAACAAACTTGGAGTCCGCTGGAGGCACATTCGCGACCTCCGAAACCGGGTCTTCCACCACGAACGTATTTTGCATTGGAAAGATCTCGACGCTCAACATCAATCCATCCTTGAGATGATTTCATGGATTTCACCCGAGCTTCATGAATTTACGAAAAAGATGGATCGCTTTCTGGATGTTCGAAAACAGGGATTAAAACCGTGGTTTTCGAAGCTTCAATCCCAAGAAACAACGAATGTTACCACACCGAAAACGATTGTCCCAGAGTCTTTTGACGTCACCAACGGCGCTGAAACTACCTTTGGAAAACGATGGGGCGGTGATATTTTTAAACTGACCGATGTCGATTTAGAGGCACTTCAAAATGGGAAGACGATTGCTCTCGATGTTCAAAGCGAATACATCGTCTTTTTGAAGAAAGAGGTGGGTTGTGGATGAGTGGGAAAATTTAAAACTCGATGATTTGGGTCGTATTGTAACCGGCAAGACTCCGCTTACTTCCGTTGAGGGGAATTTTGGCGGACAGATACCGTTTGTCACCCCTTCAGACATGGACGGCAGGAAGACTATCAGCACTACCGCCCGGAATCTTACTGAAGCTGGTGCTGCGTCCGTCAAGGGGTCGAAAATCCCAGCAGGCTCCGTGATGGTTTCGTGCATTGGCTCCGACATGGGAAAAGCTTTCATTGCCGGTCGCGATTGCGTCACCAACCAGCAAATCAACTCAATCATAGTGAACGAATGTTTTTGTAATGAGTTCGTTTATTACAACCTCAGCACTCGTAAGGATGAGATTCGTCATCAAGCGGCGGGAGGCTCTGCACAGCCTATACTAAACAAAGGCGACTTCTCTCGACTTGAAATCACACTCCCACCCCTCCTCATCCAAAAATCCATCGCCAAAATTCTCGGCGATTTAGACAACAAGATCGAATTGAACCGTCGAATGAACGCAACGCTGGAAGCCATGGCACGGGCCTTATTCCAAAGCTGGTTCGTCGATTTCGATCCTGTTCGTGCTAAAATGGATGGGCGGAAGCCAGTAGGAATGGATGAAGAGACGGCGAAGCTGTTTTCGGATTCGTTTGAAGAATCGGAAATGGGACTGATTCCGAAGGGGTGGAAAGTGAAGACTGTTGGGGAAATTGGAGAGATCATCTGCGGCAAGACGCCTCCGACGGGAGTTCCTGACTACTACGGTGATGATGTTCCATTCATAACCATCCCCGACATGCACGGCAATGTCTTCGGTGCATCGACCGCACGTAGGCTCTCCCATGCTGGGGCGAACTCACAGGCAAACAAGACACTCCCACCTGGAAGCATCTGCGTGAGCTGCATCGCTACGCCTGGACTGGTGGTCATTACGTCTGAGAAGTCGCAGACGAATCAGCAAATCAACTCGGTCATTCCGCACGAAGAAAACGAGACCTATTTCTGGTATTGGGTAATGACGGGCCTCGGAGCCGAGATTGCTTCAAGTGGTAGCGGCGGTTCGGTTTTAACAAACCTGAGCAAAGGCCGATTCGAGATGCTCAACGTAATCAAGCCCACACACAATCTCATTGCCGCTTATCATTCCGAAGTGAGTCCGCTGTTCCAGAACATCTTGGCGAACACACATCAATCCCGCACCATCGCAACTTTGCGCGACACGCTGCTACCGAAGCTGCTCAATGGAGAACTCCGTTTATGAAGATTAAATGCTTCGAACTTACCCACATCAAAGCATTCAAATCTCTGAAATTTGACTTAGAATCAACATCTGTCCTGATTGGTCAAAATGATCACGGCAAGTCGTCAATCCTGAAAGTAATCGACGTTGTTTTGAATCAGCTTCCGCAAGAAACGTTAGAATCAGGAACTCTTCATCCAGACCTCGCGGAGCGACTTTTACCAGTGTTTCCGGTGAATGCAAAGGCCCGCCGAATCACTATTTATTACGAAAATGAAGGGAAGGAAAAGGCACTACATATCACTGTTCGCTTAGATTTGACGTTTACAGTGTTAGAGGAAATTGAGCGTAACGCTAAAACGACTCCCCAAAGTCTCAATGTTTTCGCTAAGATACGTGAACATAACAAATTTATTCTGATTCCAGCCCTTCGAGACGCCTCATCCAAAGAATTTAGTGAATTGTTTGGACGCATGCTCAGAGAACATGGATTAGCCAAAATAATTCCACAAAAAGCAGGTGGTACTCCAAAAGAGTACCGGGTTCTCAAGGGAATACGTGACGATATTACAAAAAATATAGGAGGTTACATCAACAATGCGTTAATGCCTGAAATAGAGAAACACTTTGGATTCAAAACGCAGCACAAATTAGGACTAAAGTTTGATGTCGATGTGCAGAATGTTGGAGAGTGGATTATCGACAACCTTCGATTGGGGTTTCGGGTTGGTGATAATGAGGATGCAACACTGGCGCTCTCAGAGGCGGGTTCAGGTGTTCAAAGTGGTGTGCTTCTTGCACTACATCGCTTGGAGCAAAAAGCCGCTGACAATCCAAACACTCAATTCATCCTTGCCGTCGAAGAACCTGAGGCATTCTTGCATCCGCAGAGACAGAAGGAACTCTATCAAGACATCTTAGCTGCTCAATCTAACAATCTCAGGGTTATTGTCACAACGCACAGCCCCTACATTGTTTCCGAAACTCCGTTCACGAAACTAGGGTTGGTAAAAAAAGATGGGCAATATGCATCTCTTTTTGTGCCTTCGATCGGATCACAAAAAGATCGAGAGATGTTCGACGCTTACAGCGATGATGTGAACTCGCAGTTGTTCTTCGCAGAGAAAATTGTTTTAGTTGAAGGGGAATCAGATTCTAGAGTTCTAAAGGTTTTATTGCAGAAAAAACTTGGGAATGCAGCACATCGAATCTCCGTCATATCCGCATCAGGGAACGCCAACTTCTCCCCGTTTCTGCGTATGATCAGGGCGTGGAAGGAGGCCAAGATTCCTCATCTTGTTGTGACTGATTTTGACTCCCTTACAACCAGCACGCAAAGGGCGATACTAGCAGGAGCTAAAGCGGCAGGATATTTCTTTGCTGGCGAGTCTGCGCTCCACTCCGTAATTGATGGAGCGCTTGACAAGGATGAGCAACACTTCAGAGATGCTGCGAACGAAGCGGAGAAGCAATTGAAGTCCGCTGGCTTAAATACATTCATTTTCACATCCGATTTGGAATACGCATTAATTACTCCCGATAATAAGGATGATGCTGCAAAAGAAATGGCGACATGCAGTCTCGATGACAAGGATTACACGAAAGGGTATGACCTTAACCAGTTGAGGAAAATAATTGGCAGCAAACTTTTGACGAACAGCAAAAATGACTCAGCTTTGTTAAAGAAGCCTTTCGTTCACCGAAAGATCGCAGCGACCATTGAACTGCCTACGGCACATAGTGACTTTGGCCGCCTCATCGCAGCCATCGAAGCACTATAACATTCAGCAAGAAGCGCGCATGTACCTCATCGAATCCATGGCCGACCTAGAACTTTTGCGAGAGTCTGTGGACTTTGAGTGCAAGCTTACATCACCACACGTTTGATGACCCTATGAGTCTTGTCAAATCCATGATTAATCCCTGTTTCGACTAGAAACTCCTCATGAAACAGCCCTCAACTCGTTCCCTTGAACTTCTTCAATCTCAATTCGGTGTTCTTGCCTTTATTCGAATGATTGAAGAGGAATTAAAAAAGCCAAATTACAAACCCTCGTTTGAGGCCGATGATCTTTTTTATCAATCGATGGAGGTTGAGTCTCTTGAAAAGAAATTCTCACTTCTAGGGCAGGCTCTCAAAATCGATCCCGCTCATGTTGATGTTCTACTTGGTGTTTTAGATTATCTGCAACCCTCACTTGCAGATGATATCGAGTTGC
>CAMAQI010000114.1 GCA_945860255.1 Methylacidiphilum caldifontis | reverse complement strand
CTGTCGTACAATCTTCCAAGAGTCTCCTCCTGAAATTCGAATCAGCGCCACCGCACTCCGTCCTCCAGGAGTAATCCTCGCAACAATTGTTTCCATCCCTTTAATTCCGTTCCCGAATGGCTCGTAAAACTTCATCTGCTTGGGTTCGCGTCGATCCCACAAGATCTCGCCAAATCAAGGTTCCCTCTTTAAAAAGAAAGGCCTGTCGACTGGCAAAACCGAACCACTTCGGAACTCCAAAACTTCTCATCAATCGACAATCAAAATCACTCACCATCGAAAAAGGTAAAGAATACTTCTTTTTAAATCCTTTTAAAGCAGGGGCCTTATCTCGGCTAACCGCAAAAATCTTAACCCCTAAAGAGGTAAATTCATGAAAATGATCCCTCAAACTACAAGCCTGAGCCGTGCACCCCGGGGTATCTGCTTTCGGATAAAAATAAACCAAAGTCCATCCGACTTTTCCGACCTCATCTAAATAAAAAAGATGCCCCAGATCATCTCTCACTTGAATGCGAGGAATCTTCGATCCTTCTTGTAGAGGAATTCCACGATCTTTAAACCCCAACCATTGCCATAAGCTCATGAGAAGATACTGAACAGGAATCTGTTAATTTCCAAAGGAATTTTCTCGAAACAAAAAACGCGCTGTATTTCACAGCGCGTTTTTTTAAACTAACTTTTTCCCAATTTTAAAAATCAGAAAAACGGATCACAAAATAATCCTCAAATTAAACTCTAAAAAAGAAAGCCCTCAATAGCTTCTCATTCAAAATCAACCCTTGGTTTTTGTGATTAAGCCACCTCTTCTAAAACAACAGACTTGGATGAAGGAGCTTGATCCTCAGGTTTATCTCTCGAGACGAGAGGCTCACCGACCGGCTCTCCTAATTCAACAAGACGAATCTTATTGTTAGTCTTAAATCCAGTACCGGCAGGGATCAAATGACCCATGATGATATTTTCTTTAAAGCCTTTTAGATTATCCACTTTTCCAAGCGTCGCAGCATCCGTAAAAATACGAGTCGTATCTTGGAAAGAGGCAGCCGAGATAAAGCTCTCAGTTTCCAACGAGGCTTTCGTGATTCCCAATAAAACAGGAGTCGCTTCAGCCGGTTTTCCACCTTTTTCTTCGATCAAACGATTCTCTTCTTGGAAAGCTAAACGATCCACTTGATCCCCCCACAAGAACGAGGTATCTCCTGGCTCTGTGACTTTCACCTTACGAAGCATCTGACGAATGATAATTTCAATATGCTTATCGTTAATTTCAACGCCTTGTAATCGATAAACTTCTTGAACCTCGTTGACCAAGTACTCTTGGAGCTCTTGAGGTCCGCAAACCTCGAGAATTTCATGAGGAATCACAGGTCCTTCGGTCAATTGTTGTCCCTTACGAACAAAGTCCCCTTTATAAACGATCAAATGCTTGGAGAGAGGAATCAAATGCTCCTCTTCAACTCCGGTTTCAATATCTTTAACGATCAATCGTTTTTTACCCCGAGCAATCCCTGCGATATCAATGACCCCATCAATCTTTGCGATCTCAGCAGCATCTTTCGGCTTACGTGCTTCAAAGAGTTCTGCAACACGAGGCAGTCCACCGGTGATATCCTTGGTCTTCGAAATCTTACGAGGGGTTTTCGCCAAACGAACACCCGCTTGTACCTTCTGACCTGATTTCACTTCGATGTGTGCTCCCGCAGGAATACTGTAGGAAGCAATGACCTCTTTCGCATCATCGCGAATGACGATCTGAGGATGTAAATCTTCTTTATGCTCAATGATAATAGTTCCGACTTGTTTAGTGTCGGCATCGAGCTCACGTTTCATCGTGACCCCTTCAATAATATCATGGAACTCGATCAATCCAGCCTTCTCCGTTAAAATAGGAACGTTATAAGGATCCCATTGAACGAAGACGCTTCCCTTCTTGACCAAATCTCCTTCTGCAACCGAAATCACAGAGCCAATCACAACCGTATAACGTTCAAGCTCTCGACCCTGATCATCATGAAGACTGACTGAACCATTCTTATTCAAAACAATGTAGTTCCCTTCAATCGATTTCACGACACGAAGCTCAGTGAATTGAATCTTACCATCATTTTTGGCTTTGATCATTGGTTGTTTGAAAACCTGAGAGGCAGTACCCCCGATGTGGAAGGTACGCATTGTCAACTGAGTTCCCGGTTCACCAATCGATTGCGCGGCAATAACTCCGACCGCTTCTCCGCATTTGACCATGCGGTTGGCAGCAAGATTTTGTCCGTAACAACGGGCACAAATTCCACCGCGAGTTTCGCAAGTCAATACCGAGCGAAGTTTAACACGCTCTGTTCCGATACGAACGATCTCCACTGAGGTCTTTTCATCAATCAACCCACCAGCAGCGACTAAAACTCTCTTTCCAACAGGATCAATAATTTCATCACAAGAGACACGTCCAACGAGACGATCGTTCAATTTAACGACCTCTTCATCTCCTTCATAGATCGATTTGACCCAGATACCGTTAACGGTTCCGCAATCCTCTTCGATCACGATAACATCTTGAGAGACGTCATGGAGTTTACGAGTCATATAACCGGAATCAGCAGTCTTCAATGCCGTATCCGCCAAGCCCTTACGAGCTCCGTGGCTACTAATGAAATATTCGAGAACGGTTAATCCTTCACGGAAATTCGAGATAATCGGACGTTCAATAATATCTCCTGAAGGTTTCGCCATCAAACCACGCATACCCGCCAACTGACGCATTTGTTGACGATTTCCACGGGCACCAGAATCGACCATGAGGTAAAGCGGATTGAATTCCTCTTTTCCTTGATTGTATTCGAGTGTTCGATACATCACGCTTGAAATTTCATCGGTTGCTTGGGTCCAGATATCAACGATCTTGTTGTAACGTTCACCGTCGGTGATCGCACCAGAACGATATTGTTTTTCAACCACCGCAATCGAATTGTAAGCCTTGGTGACAACGCTTCCCTTCTCTTGAGGAATGATCATGTCATCAATACCGATCGATACACCGGCCTTGGTCGCTTCTGCGAATCCAAACTCTTTGAGACGATCAAGGGCAACAACGGTTGCCTCGTGTCCGGAGACTTGGTAGGTCCGAAGAATAATATCTCCGATCTGTTTCTTGCTCGCAACTTTATTGTAAAAACCGATCTCTTTCGGCCAGATTTGACTGAAAATGACGCGACCTGGAGTCGTTTCAATCATCTTCTTTTCTTTATCGCCAAAGATCGTGACTTTTCCGAAATCCGGATTCTTCAAAAGAATCCAATCATGAGTTTTCACTCCCCCTTCAGCATGCGCAAAGAGAACTTCATCGACATCACTGAAAAGCTGACGACGTGTCTTCTTTTCTTCTGTTTGTGTTCCCAACTTACGCGGCGATTGAGTGAGGTAGTAGCCACCCAATGTAATATCTTGGCTCGGGGTCGTCACAGGACGTCCACTGGAAGGCGAGAAAATATTCAATGGAGCAAACATCAAAAGACGGGCTTCCAATTGTGCTTCAACGGAGAGTGGAACGTGAACCGCCATTTGATCTCCGTCGAAATCGGCGTTATAAGCCGTACAAACGAGAGGATGGATTCGAATCGCTTCCCCTTCAATCAACTTAGGCTCGAAGGCTTGAATTGAAAGACGGTGCAATGTCGGAGCACGATTCAACATGACGGGGTGACCCTTGGTCACATCTTCAAGAATATCCCAAACGGCACTTTCTTGACGCTCGATCATCTTCTTCGCGCTTCGAACTGTATGAACGTATCCGAGTTCTTTTAAGCGACGAATAATGAACGGTTCAAATAAAACGAGAGCCATCTTCTTCGGTAAACCGCATTGGTTCAACTTAAGATCTGGTCCGATGACAATGACTGAGCGACCGGAATAATCGACCCGTTTACCGAGAAGATTCATACGGAAACGACCGGTCTTTCCTTTGAGCATATCCGAGAGGGATTTCAAAGGACGATTTCCAGCACCCGTGACCGCGCGGCCATGTCGTCCGTTATCCATCAACGCATCCACCGATTCTTGAAGCATCCGCTTTTCATTTCGGATAATCACTTCAGGAGTCTTGAGTTGGAGAAGATTACGCAGACGATTATTACGGTTAATCACACGGCGATAGAGATCGTTCAAATCAGAGGTCGCAAAGCGTCCTCCTTCCAAAGGAACCAACGGGCGTAAATCAGGAGGAATCACAGGAAGAACAGTCAAAATCATCCACTCAGGACGAGTCTTCGATTGTAAAAATCCTTGAGCAAGCTTAAGCCGTTTTGCCACTTTTTTACGAGTCTGTTTGCTCTTCGTGGTATCGAGTTGAACCGCTAAATCTTGAACAAGCGTATCTAAATCAATCTTGCCTAAGACTTCACGAATCGCTTCAGCTCCCATTTTCGCTTGGAAGGAATCCATTCCGTATTGCTCTTGAGCTTCTCGAAGTTGGCTTTCGCTGAGTAGTTGTTTGAATTGAAGAGGTGTTTTACCTTGATCAATCACGAGATAATCCTCGTAATAAATCACGCGCTCAAGTTCACGAGCGGTCATATCCATCATTAAACCGATACGACTTGGCATACATTTATAGAACCAAATGTGAGTCACAGGAACGGCAAGTTCGATATGCCCCATACGCTCACGTCGAACACGAGCCAATGTCACTTCAACGCCGCAACGATCACAAATGACGCCTTTGTACTTAATGCGTTTGTATTTACCACAAGCACACTCCCAATCTTTGGTTGGACCATAAATACGTTCGCAGAATAATCCCCCTTTTTCAGGTTTAAAAGTACGATAATTAATCGTCTCAGGATTCTTCACCTCACCCTTACTCCAAGAGCGGATGTTATCAGGGGCGGCGACGGTAATTCCGACTTGGTCAAAACCAACGGAACGTTCCAAGCCTAAAACTTCGCGGACATTCGATTCACGATTCAATGTGGTGCTCATAGCGATACCTCGTTTTGTGATATTTCTTTTCGTTAACAGCTCAATTAAGCGACTTCTTGCTCTAAGATGATCCGTTGATCCGGAACATCAGGAACATCTGCAGGAGCAGGTAATGTTTCACCTGTATCGACGATCGGACCAGGGGCTCTTCCCCCAACCTTCACATCCAAACACAAGCTTTGCATTTCTTTAATCAAGACGTTGAACGACTCAGGTGTTCCTGCTTCAAGGGTGTTATCCCCCTTGACGATGCTCTCGTAAATTCGGGTACGTCCAGAGACGTCATCCGATTTAACCGTGAGAAGCTCTTGCAAGGTATAAGCGGCACCGTAGGCCTCCATCGCCCAAACTTCCATTTCTCCGAAACGTTGACCACCGTATTGCGCCTTTCCACCCAACGGTTGTTGTGTGACGAGCGAGTAAGGTCCAACCGCACGGGCATGGATCTTATCGGCAACCAAGTGACCCAATTTCAACATGTAGATGACTCCAACGACGACGCGTTGATCAAAGCGTTCTCCAGAACGTCCATCATAAAGATAGGTCTTACCATCTTCATCATATCCGGCCTCTTTCAAGTAAGCACGAATTTGAGGTTCCTTGATGCTGTCGAATACAGGAGTTGCAATCTTAAAGCCTAATGCACGGGCAGCGATTCCCAAGTGGGTCTCTAAAACCTGTCCGACGTTCATACGGGAAGGCACACCGAGCGGATTCAAAACGATATCCACGGGGGTTCCATCCGGCAAATAAGGCATATCCTCTTCAGGAACGATCTTCGCGACTACTCCCTTATTTCCGTGACGTCCGGCCATCTTATCCCCAACGCTGAGCTTACGCTTGCTGGCGACATAGACCTTCACTTGCTTCACGATACCGGGCTCGAAATCTTCTCCAGCCTCAATACGATCGGACTCAGATTCACGCTCATTTTTAAGCTGTTCGAAACGATTTTCGAAGTTGCCAATGATTTCACGAATCTTGATCCGGATTGGACTTGGATCAATTTCAATATGATTGTAGCAATTCGCCATCTTACGAAGAAGAGTCTTCGTGATCTTACGATTTGCAGGAATAATGATTTCACCGGTCTCCGCGTTGACAACGTCGAGAGGAATCTTTTCATTCAAAAGAATATTGGAAAGCGCTTGAGTCAACTCTTCACTTAATACGTTTTCTTTCGCAGCGTATTTCGTTTCGATATCTTTCAACTGACGCTTTGCCTCGGTCGGGGAAAGTTTCAGGCGATTCGCCTTCACATTTCCAGCTGCTACCTTGACATCCATGACGATACCGGTCACGCCCGAAGGAACAGTGAGGGAGGAATCTTTAACATCCGCCGCTTTTTCACCGAAGATCGCTCGAAGGAGACGTTCTTCAGGAGCAAGCTCTGTTTCGCTCTTAGGTGTAATCTTTCCGACGAGGATATCTCCAGGTCGAACTTCTGCACCAATACGAACAACCCCATCGGGTCCGAGGTTCTTAAGAGCCTCATCGCCAACATTTGGAATATCACGAGTGATTTCCTCGGGTCCTAATTTCGTATCACGAGCGGTGATTTCAAATTCTTCAATATGGATACTGGTATAAACATCATCCTTGACGATCCGTTCCGAGATCAGAATCGCATCTTCAAAGTTATATCCGTTCCAAGGCATGAACGCGACCAAGACATTACGTCCGAGAGCAAGCTCACCGGCTTGTGTACAAGGACCATCGGCCAAAACTTGTCCCTTAGCGATCTTTTGACCCCGTTTGACAATCGGCTTTTGGTTGTAACAAGTTCCGACGTTTGAACGGAGGAATTTGCGGAGGGTATAGACATAAATCCCCTCTTCTGGATCGTGTTTCAGCTTCTTTTTGCTCTCAGGCATTTCGCCGTCAGCAGTCACAATGATTTGAGAGGCCGTCACAGAAGCGACTTTACCCGCTCCCTCAGAAACAACGACAGCCAAAGAATCCCGAGCGACTTTCGCTTCCATTCCCGTGCCGACGACAGGAGAATCGGTAACGACCAAAGGAACCCCTTGGCGTTGCATGTTCGATCCCATCAAAGCGCGATTCGCATCATCATGTTCCAAGAACGGAATCAAGCTGGCGGAAACCGAGATCAACTGTTTCGGTGAAACCTCTTTGTAATTGACCTCCTCAGGATCAACCTCAATGAACTCCCCTTTGGAACGAACGACGACTTTATCCGCCGTGAAATTTCCTTTTGCATCAAACTTTGAATCCGCTTGTGCAACGATGAAGTTCTCTTCTTGATCGGCTGTGAGATAATCGATCTTATCGGTGATTCTTCCATCTTGGCACTTCGCATAAGGAGTTTCGATGAAACCGAACTCATTAATTCGCGCATAACAAGACATCGATGAGATCAAACCGATGTTCGGACCTTCCGGCGTTTCAATCGGACAAATACGTCCGTAGTGGGAAGGATGAACGTCGCGGACTTCGAATCCAGCGCGTTCACGAGAAAGACCCCCAGGTCCAAGG
>CAMAQI010000113.1 GCA_945860255.1 Methylacidiphilum caldifontis | reverse complement strand
GAGCGATTGCGTTTTTTGCGGCAATCTCCCCTTGTTGGATCGCAATATGAACCACCTCGTAAGGACTAGCGACATCTCCCGCGGCGAAGATGTTTTTTTGTGAGGTTTGCATCCGGGAGTTTACGGTCGGCTTGCCATGAGCCACTTTGATTTTTGCATTTTCCAGTTGGAGCCCGGCAATGTTTGCCATCCGTCCGAGTCCGTAAAAAATCTCCTCGGAGGTGACTTGAACGGTTTTTCCATTTTGTTTAAAATGAGTCGTTTTTTTACCCCTTATTTTCTCAAACCGGAGGAGTTCTGTATTCGTATAGATTTTAATCCCCTGTTTTTCAAGGGCCTGCCGAAGAGAGGTGGCGAGATCGGCATCAAAATCACGGATCAGATGGGGGCTTCGTTGAATCACTGTAACTTTTGTGCCGAGATCGGCAAAGAATTGAGCGAATTCAAGGGCAATCGCCCCGCCGCCCAAGACTGTAATCGATGGGGGCAGCTTTTTAAGTTGAAGCGCCGTGTCACTCGTGAGATAGCCGACCGCTTCAAGTCCCGGAAGCGGAAGAATCTGAATTTGCGAGCCCGTGGCGAGGAGGATTGTTTTTGAGGAGATCGTTTCTGTTCTCTTTCCGGTTTGGAGTTCGAGCTGGGTTGGAGAAAGAAATCGGGCCTGAGCCCGATAAAGTTTAAATTTTCCGGTGAGGAGTTGTTTCTGGCGATAGGAGGCGAAGTCATCGATGAGTGTTTTCTTCCGACGCATGATGGCGTCGAGATCGGGGCGAATCGGTTTCGTGAGTAATCCAAACTCTTTTGCATGACGAATTTCAAACCAGCGGCGGCTCGATTCAAGAAGGGCTTTCGTCGGCATACAGCCGCGAAGGATACAGAGTCCTCCGAGTTCCTTGGCGCCGTCGACAACGGCGACTTTCGCCCCGAGTGCAAGAGCGGTTCGGGCGGCGGCGTAGCCGGCGCTGCCTCCGCCGATAATGGTGAGGTCATAAGAGGGGATCATCATGGTATTGAATCACTCTGGGGGAGAAGAGAAAGCTAAATAGCAGGATAGCTTAAATTCATTAAAATGCAGGGGAGTGTCTCGCGCGGAGACGCAGAGAGTTAGGGGCTGGAGAAGGGCCAAAGAGGGGCTAATCGGCTGATGGGCTGATGGTTTTTTGAATTTAAGGTATTTTGCTTATATGCTATCAAGCTCTCTAGCTATTCAGCGATCAGGCTATTCCCCCCTTCCAGGATGAGCGGGGATCAGTGGTTTTTCCCTTGGCGTATTCCTGCCCCGTACTCTTTGTCGGGGTTGTTTTCTTTTGGCGGTTAAACCTCTTTTCTCTGAGTTGCTGCTTCGATGCGCAAAACTTTGTGTTTTTGTGACTTGGTGTGAGACTCATGATAGGCCAAGATTAGGCCCCTTTGTTCAGAAAAAGATTGTCAACGAATCGGGAGCGATGTATCTGAGGCAGTGTGTTTCGTAAATTAGCCAGTACTCTTGCTTTGATCGCTGTCTTCCAAATTATGGGAGGCCACTGGATCTTTTTGCAGTCGGTGGCTTGGGGAAAGATGCTTGTGGATTACTCTCAAAACGTTGGACTCTCCAAAGGAATCGAGCAAACTTTTGATGGAAATCACCCCTGTCAAATGTGTGATCAGGTTCAAAAGGGGAGTCAAAAAGAGAACTCCGATTCGATAGAGGTCGGGCTTGTGAAGCTTTTAAAACAATCTGAAATTTTGCCCTCGCTTTTTTCAACGTTTAGAATTTCTTCGATTTCATTTCCGATTGCCTATTCAGCCGGAACATTTTTGTTCTCAACTCGGAATGAGGCGCCATTGACCCCTCCGCCTTTGGTTTAAGGCTTGGTTTAACCGCCAAGGAAAAGGCAAAGAACGCCAAGGAAACCGCTGATCTTCACTTATATTCACTTATAAAATAAAGAATGGTTTTTATTGGTTTTGATCAGTGCCGATCAGTGGAGATTCGTGGTGCATTTTCTTATTCTTCATTGGCGTTCTTTGCCTTTTCTTGGCGGTTCAAGTTTTTTTTAGTTTTTATTTTTTAATTCAAAGGAGTTTTTTATGAAGAAGAGTTATTTCATGGCGATGAGTCTCATCGCAGGATTTGCATGGCTACAGGCGGCAAATCCATCCGCAGTCAAAAAAGAAGAGGCACCGACCCTCGGAACCGTGGTCGTGACCGACAAAAAAGATCCCTCATTAACCGTCCCCTCATCGGAGACCGCCGCCCAGCAACTTAATAAAGTGGCCGGAGGAACGAACCTGATTCTGGGAGAAGATCTCAAGAAGGGCCGTGTGAATACATGGCAGGATGTTTTTCAAAACAGCGCCGGGGTTTATGCGGTTCCTCGTTTTGGAGCGGAAGAGGCACGGATTTCAATCCGGGGCTCAGGCGTTCAACGAACCTTTCATGGTCGAGGAATCACCGTCCTTCAGGATGGGATTCCCGTGAATCTCACGGATGGATCGTTTGATATGCAATCCGTGGAGCCTTTGGCAACCGATTATGTCACTGTGTGGCGTGGAGCGAATGCTCTCCGTTATGGATCCTCCTCATTGGGAGGAGCGATCAACTTTGTATCGAAGACCGGATACACTGCTGATCTTTTTCAAGCACGTGCGGAATATGGGAGCTTTGATACGACTCGTGGACAGATCAGCTCTGGAAGTGTTGTAGGACCTTTTGATTATTATATTTCGGTGACTCATCTCAGTCAGGATGGATTCCGCGAGCATGCCCAGCAAAATAGTCAGAAAGTGGTTGGGAATATGGGATGGAAAATAAATGATTACTGGGAAAATCGCTTCTATGTCACTCACGTGAATAGTCGATCAGAACTCCCCGGTTCGCTCAGTAAAGGACAGCTCTACTCGAATCCGATGGCAGCGAATGCAAGTAATGTCTCAAGTCATCAAAAGAGAGATTTTGAGTTGGCTCGTTTGGCGGATCAAGTGACGTGGAAAGATCAAAACCAACGCTTTGATGGTAGTGTTTATTGGGCGTGGAAAGATTTGGATCACCCGATTTTTCAGGTCATTGACCAAGAGACAAACGATGTCGGGATTCGTTTAGCGTATGAAAATACAGGGGAGTTTTTCGGTCGCGAAAATCGATTCACTGTCGGGACTAATCAAGGGCTCGGAATCGCCAATGCGGCACAGTACGAAAATCAGTTTGGAAGTCGTCGAAGGAAAACATTGGATCAGACACAAACATCGACGAATCACGATCTCTTCATCGAGAATGAACATTACCTAACAGATCGCTTTGCGATTGTTTTAGGAAGCCAGTTTTTGGTAGCGACTCGTGATATTGAATCGCATCCTCCCACAGATCCTAATGCGATTCTGACGGCGGCCAATAATCGGTCCGCTTCCGAAGCGTATACTTCATGGAATCCTAAAATTGGATTTCTCTATGATTTCACCAAGGAAATCGTGGGGTTTGTGAACTATTCGCGCTCCTCGGAGCCTCCGACTTTTTCGGAGTTGGGTGTCGGTTCTACCAGTGGCGTTCGATTGGTGGATCAACAGATTTCGGATACCGTTGAAATCGGAACCCGAGGCAAAGCGGATCGTTTTCAGTGGGATCTCGCCTACTACTATGCGTGGCTTCAGGACGAGTATCTCGCATTGAATGATGGAAGAGGAAACTCACTCGGGACTATTAGTTCGACGGCGAGTTATCATCAAGGGGTCGAGCTCTCCCTTCAAACGAAGGTATGGGAAGGGTTGTGGGAGGATGGAGTTAAAAAAGAGTCTGAGAAGGATTCGGTCTCGATTCGTCAGACTTATCTCTGGAACGATTTTGGTTTCTCCAGCGATCCAACCTATGGCAAAAATCAGTTCGGTGGTTTTCCCGAGCATGTTTATCGTGCTGAGTTGAACTACGAACATCCCTGCGGATTTTATATTGGGCCGAACGTCGATTGGATTCCTGTGAAAGCCCCTGTGGATCATGCAAATACGCTCTTTAATGAAGCCTATTTTCTCACGGGAGCGCGTGCAGGGTATAAAAGTAAAAAGGGATTCTCGGTTTATTTAGAGGCAAAGAATCTTTTCGACGAAAAGTATTCATCAACCACAGGAGTGATTGCGGATGCGCGTCCAGGATCCGTAGGAAGCAATTCGGCGGTGTTTAATCCTGGAGACGGTCGCGCGTTCTATGCGGGCGTGGAGTTTAAATACTAAAAAAGAAAGAAAATTGAACCGCCAAGGAAAGGTAAAGTCAAACAAAGAGCTGAAACTTGAACCGCCGATGAACGCAGATTGACACAGATTTAAAACCAAAGGAATTTTTGGATTTTGATCTGCGAAAATCAGCGGTTTCCATGTTTTTATTCTTAATGGCCTTTGTCTTTACCTTGGCGGTAAATCCCTATGAATTTCACCTCATTTCGTTGGTGGCATCGGAAACTCGGCTTGGTCTTTGTGATCTTTGCGGTCATGGCCTCCGTGAGTGGGCTCCTCCACGTCTGGATGGCGCACAATCAAGAACCACCTCCGCGACCGGTTCCTCACGGAGCGACACTCTCGCTGGAGTCAAAGCTTCTCCCGTTGGAGCAAGCGGCGAAATCGCTTCCCGCTGATGAGAAGCCGATTGTCGGGGTGAATCTTCGGGTGATTCAGGATCGTACGGTCTTTGTCTTTTGGCGCGAGAGTCGAGCGACTCCGGTTTATGTGGATGCGAAGACGGGAGAATTCCTCCCTGATTTCGATGAGGTCTATGCCGCGGAGATCGCCTCCCGATTTTTTGGCGGGAAGCCGGTGAAGAAGAGTGAATATCTGACGAAGTTTAATCGGGAGTATATTGCGATCTTCCGAATACTCCCCGTTTACCGGATGGAAGTCGGGGATGATCTCGGGACGAGGCTTTATGTCTCGACGAAGACCGAGGGAGTGACCCGTCACACCGATAATCAACGTCAGTTCGAGGCCGACTTCTTCAGTCTGATCCATAAGTTCATGTTTATCCCCAACAAGACCGCAAGAGAGTGGACCCTCATCACCGGGACGGCGGGAATCCTGCTCGTCTCGTTACTGGGACTGGGGCTTTATTTCCGAAAGAGATAAGAAGTTTAACCGCAGAGGTCGCAGAGGAGCGCAGAGAAATCAGAATCGGATGACTTGTTTTTGGGAATTTAAATTCCTTTGCGGTTCTCGGCGTCCTCGGCGGTTAAAATGCTCTTTGTCTTTGCAATTGGGCATTAATAAATCGCAAGTGAACGAGAGACAGGAATTAGGAAACCTGTAGTTTAAAGGCACAAAGGAGAATTAAATGTTAACATGGTTTATAAAAGGAGGCCCGTTGATGTGGCCGATTTTGATCTGCTCGATCCTGACCTTTGCGTCGGTGATTGAACGGATTCTTTTTTTGATTGCGGAAAGGAGGAAGTCGAATTCCAAGCTCGTTCAACAGATCTGGGGCTTGGCGGAGCACGGTCGTCTTGATGAGGCGGCAAAAGCGGCGGAGGGATCCGAGGATAGTGTGGCGACCGTTTTACGGGAGGGATTGGTTCATCGTGATACCTCGTTGACCGATGCGATGATGGAGGCGGCGAGCGCCGATTTAGAACGGTATAATCGTGGGTTGGTGATTTTAGATACAGCGGTGACCCTCGGACCTCTTCTCGGATTGCTCGGAACGGTTTACGGCATGATGCATTCCTTTGGATTAGTGGGAGCCGCGGATCTTGCCTCTCAACAGAAAGTGATTACCGGGGGAATTGCGGAGTCGCTGATTACTGTTTCCTTTGGGTTGGTGGTAGCGATCGTAGCGATCGTTCCGTTTAACTTTTTGAATAGCCGATTGGAAAATCAACGCCGTAAGCTTGAATCGGCGATGACCCGGATGGAAATCTTGGTTGCAAAAGTCAAGTAAAGGCAAAATGGAACCGCCAAGAAAAAAGACAAATAAACCGCTGATCTTCGCTGATTTTCGCAGATCAAAAACCAGAAATTCTTTTGATTTTAAATCAGTGTCAATAAGTGAAGATAAGCGGTTTAATTGTCTTTTCCTTTTTGGCGTCCTTTGGATTTTACTTGGCGGTTAAATCGGAATTTATTTTATGGCACGTCTAGCATCCCCCCGATCCCACTCTCGACCACGGTTGGAGATCATTCCGTTTATCGACATCATGTTTTTCCTCTTGGCGACCTATATGATGGTCTCGCTCTCGATGATTCAAAATCAAGGGATGGACCTTCAATTACCGGGAGCAAAGTCGGTGACGACGCATGAGCCGAAGAGTGATACCGTTACGCTTTCGGTATTGGCCACGGGAGAACTCTTTTGGAACAAGGAAAAAATTTCGAAAGAGATGCTGACACTGCATTTGCAGGAACTCAAACAGGTGAGTGCGGATTCCAAATTGATCATTCAAGGCGATAATGAAGCGCCGTATGGTCAAGTCGTGGAGGTTTTGGATGCGGCAAGAGCCGTCGGTTTGACGAAGCTGCACATGCGTACGGAGAAGAAATAGGGTATGACTTCCTTTTCACGATCATTGATCGGATCACTGATTCTCCACGGGGGATTCTTTTTTGGGGTCTCTTGTTTGATGATTCAAGAATCGCAATGGGGGGTTGATGCCGGAGAGAGCGGAGCGGCGGGGGCAATCATTCAGGAGGTCGAAGTGAGTTTGACAGAGCCGGAGCCAGAGAGAGCGCTGGAGCCTGAACCCGTTCCGGAGATTGAGCCGATCGTCAGTGATTTTACAGTACCTGAAGTGACTCCGAAATGGAGAGAGGAAAACCGTCCTGAGCAACCGCTGAAGATTCAGCCTCCGACCGTTTCAACCTTTGTGCCGAAGCCGCCATCGAGCAGCCCAACGGGTGCCGTCGCATCGACTGCATTGGCGACGGGATCTGGGGGAGCACGTTTGGCGAACAAGGCCGATTATCTGAGGAATCCTCCGCCGGCCTATCCGAGTGAGGCAAAAAAAAGAGGGGAAGAGGGGACAGTGATATTAGTTGTCGAGATCTCCGATCGAGGAGGAGTCGAGTCGGTGGAAATTGAAACGAGCAGTGGATATACGGTGCTTGACCGTGCCGCTCTCGATGCGGTTCGGCGTTGGAGATTTCAGCCTGCCAAAGCCGGGGGGATTGCGGTCAGGTCATCGGTGAAAGTGCCGATCCGTTTTGATTTGGAGAAGAGCTAGGAGTTGGGGTGAAATCCAATCTTCTTTTTTGGCTCTTTAAAAGGGGGATTCATCAATTCTCGAATGGCATCAAAGACGAGCTTGAAGTTTTTGTCGTGGGAGTGGAATTGTTTTTCAAGATGTTTGACTTTGATTTCAAGATCCTTGACGGAAAGGGTCATTTTTCGGAGCTCGATGAAAGTATTGATAATCTTGACGCTCATGGAAATTGCGTGAGGGCTATTTAATACGTTCGCCGCCATGAGGGCTCCGTGTTCTGTGAAGACATAGGGAAGATATTTAATATTTTGTCCGCGCTTCAAGGTCGCAATTTGCGACCTTGAAGATAATATAATATCTGTTTCTTCAATGGTGAGTTTGAATGCGAAAGTTTTTGGGAAAC
>CAMAQI010000112.1 GCA_945860255.1 Methylacidiphilum caldifontis | reverse complement strand
AGATACTTCCAAAAACCACCGCGAGCCCCCATTTCTCAGAGGCGAGGCGAATCTCTTCATGAAGAACCTCGATCTCCTCAACAAAAGAGTCCTGCGTCCATCGGTCTCCTAAAAAATAGCCGCTCAAACAGAGCTCAGGAAAAAGAACTAGATCGACTTTTCCACTTAAAAACTGCAAGTGATTCAGGATCGTTGAGAGATTTTGCTCAAGATGCCCAGCTTTCACCTCCATTTGCACAAGTGCGAGACGCATTTTAAAACTTTAAGGACTCTTCAACGGAAGCACAATCAGAAAGCGGTACCGTCACAAATAAGCAAGCCGACATCAGAGAAAAATCTACCCTTCATTTTCATCCACCAAAAGGTGATCTCCTTCTCGGGAGCGATCGCGGCTATTGTGCGCCGTAGTCCCGCAAGCGCGCATAGGCGTCAACTTAAGGAAAAATACCGGATTAACCACGGATGGACGCAGATTAACGCTGATTGCTGAGAATTAAATACGTTCATCACCACGGATAACACGGATTTCACGGATCGGAATATATCCTGTTTTGGGGATTTAAATCTTTGCGAATCTTTGCGCCTCTACGAAGCCCCTGCTCTCCCCCGCTGCTGGTTGCCGACCCTCGGCTCTCCAACTTATTTCCCTTTTTTAATTGCGCTATTGCGCAGGGAGTGCGAGAGACGATCTCCTGTATTTTAAATGCATTTAAGCTAACAGGCAATTGGGCTTCCTTGAATTAGTGAAGATGAGTGAAGATAAGCGGTTTAAAATTCTTGGCGAATTTTGTATTTAACTTGGCGGTTAAAATTGTATTTCCTTTTCTCTTCAGTTGACGCTTTCGGCATCCCTGATAAATAATAACCCCTTATGCCATCGGTCTACATTAAAACCTACGGGTGCCAAATGAACGAGCGGGATTCCGAACAAGTCCTCCAACAGTTGGAAGCCAAAGGATACGAGCTCGCTCTCACTGAGAGTTCCGCTGATGTCATCCTTCTGAATACCTGTAGTGTCCGCGATATGGCAGAGCAAACTGCTCTGAATAAAATGAAGCATCTTCAAGGGATGAAGAAAAAAAATCCAAATCTCGTTCTTGGATTTCTCGGTTGTATGGCCCAAAGCCGAGGACAATCGTTAATCGATAGTCTCCCGGACGTCGATCTCGTTGTCGGGACTCAAAAATTTCATCAAGTCGCCGATTATGTCGACCAACTGGTGACTCAGCAAAGCCCCTCGATTGTCGATGTCGCTGAAGAAAGCTCCTCTCAAAATACAATTCGAGACCACGTTCTCAAACCAAAACAGGTCACCGCTTTTGTCTCCATCATGCAAGGGTGTAATATGCACTGCACTTTTTGTATCGTCCCCTTCACTCGTGGTTCAGAGAGATCCCGACCGATTGCCGAAATTACGCAAGAGGTCAAAATGCTTGCCGCAAACGGAGTCAAAGAGGTCACTCTCCTTGGTCAAATCGTCAACCTTTACGGTCGCCATGAATTCCCGAAAATCGATGAAAAATCCCCCTTCGTCCAACTCCTTGAGTCAGTCGCTGCAGTCCCCGGTATTCAACGAGTTCGATTTACCTCTCCTCATCCAATCGGTTATCGAAGCGATCTCATCCATGCTTTTCAGAATATTCCTGAGCTCTGCGAACATGTCCACCTTCCCCTTCAGTCCGGAAGCAATCGAATCTTAAAAGCGATGCATCGCTCCTATACTCGAGAGCGCTATTTAAAACTCGTAGAGGAGATTCGCCGAGTCAATCCCAACGTCGGATTAACCACCGATGTGATCGTCGGCTTCCCCGGAGAAACCGAAGAGGATTTCCAACAAACGAAGTCCCTCATGAAAGAGGTTGGATTTGATCAAGCCTTTATCTTTCGTTACTCCCCTCGTAAAGATACCCCTGCGGCAGAGCTCGGTGATCAACACACCGAAGAAACAAAGCTTCGCTGGAATCAAGAGCTCCTCGAAGTCCTCAATAGCGGTGTCAAAGAGCGCTCTCAGGCAATGGTCGGTCAAGAGGTGGAGATCCTCATCGAAGGAGAGAGTAAATACAGCGACCAACGATTCGAAGGACGCACCCGTACGAACAAACTTGTCCTCATTGAGGCGAATGAACGTTGGCGCGGAGAAATTCTCAAGGTAAAAATCACTGAAAGTACTGGGTTCACCCTTTATGCCGAGCCTGTGATCCTCATGGATTAATCTATTCGCTGAGAACTATTTTATCCATTTTAAAATAAATATAGATAATTTAATTTTAACATAAAATTAAGTATTAACCGCTCTCTCAAAAAGATCTCCATCTGAGAAAAGTGATTTCCCCTGAGATCTCAACCGATAAAGGGGATTTATTCACCTGATAAAATCGGAATGCGTGAGCCTTGAGTCCGTGTCTCAGAAGGAGAGGACAACGATCATTCAAGCAGCTTTAGCTAAAGTGCCGATTTCTCAGAAAAAAGAGCCTCATTTTAGAAACCTTCCCCATCGATCCTCAAATGAGACGCATGAAGATCTTTCATCGCTCCCGAGAATGAAATCTTCACAAAATCCTCGTTTTAGCAGGGAAAAGAAGTCAAATTCAAATCAAACAGCCCATCGATGACTCTTCAGAGATCACATGAATGCATTGCTCAAAAGTAACTTGAAGGACAAAAAAAAGGAGAAGCTCCGAGGAGCTTCTCCTTTTTGGGAAAAGAAAAATTATTTCTTCTTAACCTTCTTAGCAGCCTTCTTTTTGGGGGCGGCCTTCTTAACAGCCTTTTTAACGGCTTTCTTGACTACTTTTTTTGCAGCTTTTTTTACGGGCATTCCAAATCACCCCCTTTCGATATATCAGAAAAAATATGTATCATGTGTCGAATAAGTTAAAACTAATTAAAACTTTATAATTTGACAATAAGAAAAATGAAAAAAATGAAAATATTTTTTCTCTTCAGAAATTTAAAAAAGAATTTTAAACGCCTCTTGAACCATTGAATTTGTTTTTTTCTCCTCTGAAATTAACGGTTTCCTTTGTAAAAGAGAGGATCGAAAAATCTCCTTCATCCACTCCGCTGAGCCAACAGAAAATTGCTTAAAATCATCCTCTTGAATGCTCATGTTGAACGCAAAAGTCCATTCTCCCTCTTTTGATTTTAAAATATCATCACAGGCAAGACGCATTAAAATCCAACGATTAAATTTCGTATGTTGAGGAACTCCCTCTAAAACATCGAGCACTGATGGGAGCGCTTCTGATTGAATCGAGATCGCAAGATCTCGACTCCATTCTCTTCCAGGAAGCACCGTTAATTTCCAGTTCGATCGCGATGAAGAAAGAGAGGCAAGGTGAGAAATAAAAGTCCAAATTAAAAAAAGAGTATAACCAACAGCCCCTTTGACGATCGAGAGATTGACCACGCGTATCGGTTGAATAATTCCGAGCATCCTTTGCGTTAATCCATCGAGCAATGAAACAGCACTCGTTAAATGAAATTCTGAAACTTTCTGAAGATCAGTCCCCGCATCCATCAACAGATTAAGCTTTTTTAAGTGATCCACCGATTCCTCTAAAAGCTCAAGATCCTCTCGAAAAGCCATTTCATCTGGAAATCGTAATTTCCAAAGTTGAATCATTCCATTAAATCCTGTGATCTTTCCATTCACATCATGATAAAACAATCGACAAAGCCGTTGAAGAAATTCAATTCTCTCCAGTTGATCCCACTGACCGAATCGAAAAGAGGAGCCTGTTGCGATGAATTTCTTTTGATCCCAAAGTAAAAGAGGAGCAAGAGAGTTGTTGGTTTCATTCCACCTCCACCCTAAAGAACTCTCTTTCGATAAAAAATCAACTCCGTCAAAAACCTCCAACTTAAAAAAAGTCTCTTCCATACAAATGCTTGAACTACCCTTCTCCGATGGCAACTTGTTTCGCCGAGCCCACCGTTACATGAATAAGATCCTCTAAAGACTCTAACTTTTCCATCACATGAACCATTTGAAAGCGCGAATCGATGATCGTTCCGAAACAACGCATACAATAGTGATCCCATTCCGGTGTGGAAAAAGGATCGATCGATTCTGGCTCACCCCCCGATTTTCCAAATCCCATCATATGCGCAAGTCGATCGGCCAAACTCAACATCACGGCATTTTGATTTTTTTGGGGATCTACTTTTGCCCATCCATGATGCAACCGAACTGGTTCCACTAAATTCGCGGGAAGCCCTTGATGCTGTAAATACCAAGCCCCAAGCCCGCAATGATCTAACCCTAAAAGCTCCGTTTCTACTGAACTTGTCGGCAGCTTCCGCTCTCGAGCAAGCTCAAGAACAAGAATAAAGTCGCTCGGAGAGAGATAAGCGAGAGCCAGTTTGCCGATATCATGAAAAAGTCCCATCGAATAATAGTATTCTCCATTCACATCTAATTCCTGAATCGCTCCGGAGAGTATCTTCATAATATACCCCACAGCGACCGAATGAGTCCAAAAATCGTTCCAATCCAAAAGATCCTTCGGTGTATTACAACTCTTTTCGATACAGCGAGCGGTTAAGATCGTACTCCGAATTTGGTTCAATCCCAAATAAACCACCGCATGATCAAGGTCAACGATCGGCTGAGAAGGAGCATAATAAGCCGAATTTGCCATTCTTAAAACACGAACCGACATACTCTGATCATTACGAATGATACTTGAAATCTCATCGATCATGACATTTTGCTTCCCAATCAAGCTTTCTAACTCCTTAACAATAATCGTTAAGGAGGGAAGAAGTTGGGTCGCCTTCGGATCGCTAATGAGCTCATAAATAGAGCGTTTTGCGGTGGGCGATTCGATTTGATCTAATGAACTCATTGGGAGTACCTTAGGTAAGTTATCGGTTTTTTTTAAGAATCTCAATGTAAAAAAATGCCTAAATCGTTAAAAAAGAGGGAATTTTCTTACAAAAGCATTGAAATTTTTTCATTTATGGGTGAAACTAGTAAAGAATGCACGATATTACTTTGTTTGTAAGGGGTGCTGTCCGAGAGGTCTTTTCTACAATGGCCTCAATCGACATCACATGTAATGAAGAGTTTCCCGAAATAGCGACCCCCCCATTTACCGCTGACGGAATTGTCGGCTCAGTAAGTGTCACGGGAAAGCTCAATGGGGTTGTCTATCTTGTTTTTTCAGCGAGTCTTGTCAAAAAAGTCTGTAACTCGATCTTAGGGGATGATCCCGCTCGTTCCTCTCAAGAGGAGAATGATGTGATCGGAGAATTTACGAACATGGTGACTGGGAATCTGAAATCTAAAATGGCCGATAAAGGATTTAACTGTAAGCTCAGTATTCCGACCGTTTTACGAGGCAATCCCATCACCATCGACGTTGCCGAAGGCAACCTCAGTCTTTCTAACCAATTTATAGTCGACGGAACCCAAGACATAATCTCTACTTTAGTTTTTGCAAAACTTGACGAATAAAGGAACAGTATCATGACACCGAAAATTCTTAGCGTTGATGACAGTAAAATGATCCACATGGTCATCGGGAAAGCTTTTAAGCCTTATGATGTTCAACTTTTTTATGCCACAAACGGAGTGGAAGGATTAGCCGTTGCGACTCGTGAAAATCCGAATTTAATCATTCTCGATGTCACGATGCCTGTTATGGATGGCGTTGAAACCCTCACAAAACTCAAATCAGATCCCCTCCTTAAAGATATCCCTGTCATCATGCTCACCGCGGAAGCAGGAAGAGAGAATGTCGTCAAAATCGCTCGAATTGGTGTCCGTGACTACATGATTAAACCGTTTAAAGAAGAGGCTCTCATTGAAAAAGCGGGCCGAATCGTTGACCTTCAAGCAAAAGGAAGTGGATCAGGAAAAGCGAAAAGCATCACCGATCCCGCTACTATTTTAGTCGTCGATGACAAACAAGCGATCATTCAACAAGTTCAAGAGGCGATTGCCGAATATCCTTGGACCGTGATTGGAACCGCACAATGCGGCGAGGCGATCGACATCTCTTCCCGAGAAAATCCTGATGCCGTTTTGGTCAGTCTTTCCTTGCCAGACCGCGCCGCCTTCAACTTCTTCCAAATGATCCGAGCAAATCCAAAGACTAAAAGTATTCCGGTCTTTGGAATGTGTATTAAAACGGCATTAGAGGAACAGGCCCAAGCTCAATCTATTGGATTTACAGGAATCATCACAAAGCCGATCGATCCAAGTGATTTAAACTTCCGTCTGACAAAGGCGATGAGTCTCGATACTTCCGCAAAGTATTTCAAGATGGATGGACCAACTTTAATGATCTCAAGAATGCCCAATTCTATTTCAGACATTATTGCCAACGAAATTAATTCGCATATTAAGCCGAAAACTCAGGAAATGGTCGAATCTGGCGTTGCCAAGATGATTATTGATATGACCGAGTTAACGAAAATTGAGATGGGAACGATCAAACTCATGCTCACCATCATGCAAAATTGTGTTGATTTAAGCATTAAGTATCGAGTAGCAGGATCTCCAGAATTTATCGCTCAAGCAAAAACTTTCGCGGAAACCAAGGACCTCGTCATCTATGCCAGCCGAGAGGCTGCAAAAGAAGGATTCTAAAACTATGAAAACATACAAGGGATTGTTATGTTCAATTCTTGCAACAAGGATGTTGCTCGGACAGGAAGCTGAAACTCCTACTATTCAAACACAGCCTCAAGCCTCTGAAGATCAGAGTGCTCAAGCGGCTGTGATTGAATACGAGAAAAAGATCGTTGCAAGCGCCATATCGGGGGAAAGCAAAGAGCCCTCCTTAGATACGACGGATACCGTCAATGGGGAAAAATCGGTAGAAAACCTCGAAAGTTCCTCTACTGAATCTGACCCAACAGATCAATCAACTTTTGCCTCAGCACAAAAGCTGTTTAATGAGATGTGGGGAGTTAAAGACTCTAAAAATCCTAAAGACCCTAAAGAAAAAAAAGAAAAAGGGCCGACAGTGATTTCAACGAAAGACTCAAATCCCTCGATCTCCTCGGCTCAGATCGAAACAACCCTCCCTCCGAACAATCTCATTCCGTTCATTCAAGAGAGAAGCTATGCCCAAAACGTGGTCGCAGGCTCCGATGTCAAACTCCCCCCTATGCCCGATACCTTGCTTCCGATGGGGAGACCAAAGCTCGTTTCTGTCACTCCAAAAGCAAAACCGAGAGTAGAGCCGACTGAAAATAGCCCTGAAATGGTCTATAAAAAACAGATGGAACAAGCAGAGGCCATTATTGAGAATGAGAAGTCCTTAAAGGAACTCATTCCTCAAGAAGAACCCCAAGTCACGGTTTCTCCGTTCCTTCAATGGGTGAAAGAGAATCAAAAATCTCCTGAGATCGCCCAAGAGATTAAAGAACAATATAAGGCAAACGAAACTCAACATGATGCGACTCGCGCCAACGACGTGTTCCTTAAGATTCGTTTTCCCTATACAGGCTCTCAATCCTCTCCTCCCTCTGGAGGGGCCGTCATCTATTCAACTCCTAAAAAATAACTCTTTTTATGAAAAATAGTCCTCGCTTACTCTACTCGCTCCTCATTGGATTTGGATCAATGCTGCTCCATGCCGAAGAGAAGGT
>CAMAQI010000111.1 GCA_945860255.1 Methylacidiphilum caldifontis | reverse complement strand
ATTTACTCGAAAATATGATCTTTCTCGGACTGAGAAGGCGTTATCCGCAAGTATTTTACTACCGGACAAAAAGTGGTCGTGAAATTGATTTTATTGTTCAAAACGCCGACCGTACACGAAAGCTTATTCAGGTATGCGATAATCTTAATCTTCCCTCAACTCGAGCCCGTGAACTCCAGGCGCTCGAAGAAGCGATGACGGAACGTAAAACCTCTGAAGGATTTATTATCACGCGCTCCCAAAGTGAAACAATTAAAGTCAGCGCAGGAAAAATATTTGTAGTACCCGCGTGGAAGTTTTTACTGGAATTAGAAAACCAATAAAGACATTTTCACATACACCTTCGTCCAAGCACTACGGCGTACAGGGCGAAGTCACGAAAACACGAAGAAAAAGACAAATATTTTTAACCACTAATTTACACTAATAAACACTCATTTAAATGCAGGCTACGAGAAATACAAACATCCATTTCTGGTTGCCAAATAAAACTGAGTTAACACTAAACGAAAATATTTGAATTCTCAGCGATACTCTGCGTCCTCTGCGGTTAATGACTCTTGTTTTTCTCCCTTCTCCTGCCCCCAATTAAATAATTGGCTTCATGGAAAGAAGTCGGTCTTTAAATATACCGAGATATTTCTTTTTGCCTTCCGCAGAAAGAAAACTATGCCGTACCATTGCTTCCACGTGTGATATTTTTTCGTCGATCTGAGAGAGAAAGTTTACTGCTAGAAGTTCAGGGACTCCTATTCGTTTAGCAAATTCCAGAAAGTCGGGTCGTCCGTAAAAACCGTTCACTTTAAAAAACTCTGTTTCATGGTCGACAAACAGATCTAAGGCCATCCGAGTCTCATGAGGAGAGTGAAGACTGGTCGCCAGAAGATCGTAGGCCTCTGAAAGCACAAAATCGCCATCCGAAGTCTCAATCAGGGAAAAGTTCTTAAGGTGAGCATCCCCATTTCCAATCAGATAACAGAAGGTGACCAGTTTAAAGTAGCGAGTGAGCTGTACGGGGGCTGAGCTGCAATATCTCCTGATCAGGTCCGCCGCCTCTTCGTAGCTCGAATCATATTTAAAGTTTTTCCCGTGGGTTTGCTCCGATCTTTCTCCCAGCTGGCAAAAATCCTCCTGACGAAGTTTGTTAGAGGTGGCGGGGCTAATGTCAAATCGACGGGTAAGATAAACCGGTTTATCATCGGAAAATAGAAGAAGAGCGTTTTTTGCCGTTTCGATCCCAAATACTTGCCGTGCGATTTGCATGGTCAGATGTTCATTGGCTGGAACATCCTCCAGTTGTTGAAATCCATCAATCAAGGGAATGGGCTTCAAGAGATACCCCCCTCTTCCCTCCCCTGGAGAAACAAGTCGATTGCTTTCCAGTGCCAAGGGGATTTTATCTTGAACGCCTGAAAATGAAAACTTTCGTGCCGTCTCACGACGAATTTGAGTGAATTGATTTCGGTCAAACCCCAGGAGATGACTTACTTTTTCACCATCAAATAATTCATTCAGAGCTTGGGGTGAAAAACCGGGCGTTTTTACTGCTCGCAAAAGGGATCGGCAAACCTCTGTCATAAAACCTCCCGAACGGTTACTGCTCCGATCGTATCCGTGTGACAGGTTTTTAAAAGACGTCCATAGAAATCGTTTTCATCGATCTTGAGGGAGCTGCACTGGTGATCCATCAAAACCCCTTCCGACAACAGCCCAACGAAAAACGGGAATAAAGATTCGCGGTGAAATGGCTCTTTTTGAAGAGGGAAAGAGAAGGCGATTGGCTTAGCCTTGGATCCTGACAAATAAGTTTCGTCGTAGACAAAGGAAAATCCCTTTTGATTTTCGATCAATACCCCGGCTTTGGAGCCACAAAAAAAGACCTCTGCCTTGCGACTCTTTTTCATAAGGAGGACTCGCTTTGTGACTGGACCACCTCAAGACGCAAGGCTAACCCCAGAGGCTTGCACAAGGCGATTAAAGAGTCGATCGAGGGGTTGCCCATTCCTTTCTCAATATTGACAACCGTATGCCGATCAAGCCCTGAAAATGCCGCCAATTCGTTCTGGGTTATTTTTAATAACTTACGTCGTCGTCGTATAATAACCCCAAAGCCCACATTAAGACTTTTGTTCATTAAAATGAACTTACTCAATTCCAGTGAAGATTCAAGTATAAAAATATAATAATTGTTCATTATAATGAACTTCAATATCCCCATTGACGATCCTGTCGTTATCTCCCACATGATGAAGAGTGAGTGCCCAAAAATCGATTCAAACCCCTATTGACAGAATTCTGTACAAGTGAGATCTATTCTTCATGCAAACGATCTCCTATACCGATGCCCGAAATCAACTCGCAGGTCTGATGGAGAGTACGATCCGAAACCGGGAACCGATGACCATTACCAAAAATGGAGAGGGAAAAGTGGTCATGGTGGTCGCGCCGGATCACCCAGGAACACCGTCTCGTTTATCGAATCGAAGAAAAGAGATTGATCATCCTCCAATGCCGCTTTCACTACGATCACTGAAAATTTTCTAAAGAGGACGCTGAGAGATAAAACCGATCTCACACCAAGATTACTTTATTCTTCCTTGTAGTGTCACTTTATACATTTTTAAGATCAATCTATCCATTTTCAAAATACAAATCTAACCTAGGATTTAAATATGAAACAAACGTCAAAAAAATCGCCCCCTTCCTACTCCCTCGCCCAAGAACAGTTTGCAGCGGTAGGAATCAACACCGAAAAGGCTCTCACCGTTTTAGCCCGCACTCCGATCTCGCTTCATTGCTGGCAAGCCGATGACGTTTCTGGAACGGAACGAGAGGGTTCCTCTTTAGAAAGTGGCGGCATTCAAGTCACGGGCAATTACCCCGGAAAAGCGCGAAATACTCAAGAAATTCGCCAAGATTTAGATCAAGCCCTCTCTCTTCTCCCTGGAAAACATCGACTGAATCTTCACGCCTGTTATGCCGATTTGGGCGGACGCAAAAAAGATCGCAATCGCTATTCCACAGAGGATTTTCAAAGTTGGATCGACTGGGCCAAAAAAAGGAAAATGGGAATGGATTTCAATCCCAGTTATTTTTCACATCCTCTCTCCAAGGATGGATTTACGCTGAGCCATCCCGATAAAGCCGTTCGAAATTTTTGGATCGAGCACGGGATCGCCTCTCGAAAAATTGCGGAATCGATCGGAAAGCAACTCGGCACGGCTTGCGTCACGAATTTCTGGATTCCGGATGGACACAAAGATACCCCCTACGACCGCAAAGCCCCCCGTGAGCGATTAGAAGATTCACTCGATCAAATTTTTAAAACAAAAATCGATCCGAAATACAATCAAGATGCCGTGGAGTGTAAGCTGTTCGGAATTGGTTCAGAGTCCTACGTCGTCGGCTCCCATGAGTTCTACATGGGTTATGCTGTTAAAAATCAGAAACTGATCTGCCTCGATGCCGGTCACTTTCATCCGACGGAACAGCTCGCCGATAAAATCTCCTCAGTCCTTCAATTTGTTCCTGAACTTCTCCTTCACGTCAGTCGTGGAGTTCGTTGGGATAGCGATCACGTCGTGCTCTGCGACGATCCGACCAAGGCGATATTTGAAGAACTCGTTCGCGGAAAATTCCTTGATCGCACTCATATCGGACTCGATTTCTTTGATGCAAGCATCAACCGAATCGCCGCTTGGGTCGTCGGAACACGAAGTGCTCAAAAAGCCCTCCTCATGGCCCTTTTAGAGCCTGCCCTCCAATTGAGCAAAGCGGAGAGCACCGGAGATTATACTGCCCGACTTTTAATTGCTGAAGAGAGCCGATCCCTTCCTTGGGGAGCGGTCTGGAATGAGTTCTGTCACCGACAAGAAGTTCCCGTCGGCGAGGCCTTGTTAACAGAAATTAAGAACTACGAAAAAACCGTTCAATCGAAACGGGCTTAATTTCGAAAAATTGAGTCTCATTTAAAATTCAAACCTAAAGGTTGATCATGAATCCTTTTCTGGGGGTCTTTTTTCATTGGCTCGGTGGTCTTGCATCGGGAAGTTTCTACGTCCCGTACAAAGGGGTAAAAAAATGGTCTTGGGAAACCTATTGGCTCGTTGGCGGATTTTTCTCTTGGATCATCTGCCCGACGCTCCTTGCGACCTGTCTCACGAATAACCTTTGGGAGGTCCTTCAACAACAGTCCTTTGCTACACTCGCTTGGACCTACTTCTTTGGCGCCCTCTGGGGCATTGGGGGGCTGACCTTCGGCTTAACGATGCGCTATCTGGGAATGTCGCTCGGAATGGGGGTCGCTTTAGGATACTGTGCCGCATTTGGAACCTTACTCCCTCCGATTTTTAAACTCTTTTTTCCCGCCATTCCAGTCCCGGAAACGATCACTGAAATCGCTTCGACCTCCTCGGGGCAAATTACCCTTCTGGGGATTTTTGTCTGTCTCCTAGGAATCGGTTTTGCCGCTTATGCAGGATTAACCAAGGAAAAGGAGATGCCTGATGCTGAAAAGAAAAGCGCCATCGCCGAATTTAATTTTGGAAAAGGGATCATCGTCGCCACTTTCTCTGGAATCATGAGTGCCTGCTTTTCCTTTTCGCTCACCGCAGCTGCGGCGATCGGAACAACCAGCGCAGAGCTTGGAACCGATACGATCTGGACCGGACTCCCAAAACTTGTTGTCGTTCTCCTCGGTGGATTCACCACAAACCTCATCTGGTGCCTAGTTCTTAACATTAAAAACAAGACCGGCTATCAATATCTCGCCTCCCATGCTCGACCAGAGCATGCCAATCTCGTTGCCTCAGGAGGAGAACATGGCGGGGGAACCGAATCCCTCTCCCACGGCGATCATGATCTAAAAATTCCTCGTTCGGGAAATTACTTTTTCTCCGCTTTAGCCGGAACGATTTGGTATTTTCAATTTTTCTTTTACACCATGGGAGAGACGCAAATGGGCCAATACGGTTTTGCCTCCTGGACACTTCATATGGCGAGCATCATTATCTTTAGTACCTTATGGGGAGCCTACTTCCAAGAGTGGAAAGGGGCGAGTCCAAAAGCCAAATCCCTCATTACCGCAGGAATTGCCATTCTCATTCTCTCGACGATCATCATCGGCTATGGGACCTATCTCAAGGGAGGAAGCGGCGGGCATTAGGGCCAATCCCTGATCGCGAGATAGCTAAATAGCTTTAAACGCAGATCGCCATTTGAACTTAAAAACAGTGAGTTTAGCCACAGAGAACGCAAAGAACTCAAAAATGAAAAAATAAATCAGGTTAAATTTTTCTCCAGAAAAGAAGATTTTTTGAGGCCCGATTATATTTTGTGTTCTTTGCGTTCTTTTGCGGCTAAATTCCTTATTTCAGCTTCAAAGCGGCTTGAGCGGCGGCCAGTCGGGCGACCGGAATCCGAAAGGGGGAGCAACTGACATAATTTAATCCGATTTTTTGGAAAAATTGAATCGAATCAGGATCTCCCCCATGTTCACCACAAACGCCTAGCTTAATCTTCGGACGGCTCTTTCTTCCCTTTTCGATCGCCATCTTCATCAACTCTCCCACTCCATCGATATCGACTGAGGAAAAAGGATTATGACGAATGATCTCCTGATCTTGATAATGAGGCAAAAAGGAACCGGCATCATCTCGACTCATCGCCAAGGTGGTCTGCGTTAAATCGTTTGTTCCAAAACTAAAATATTCGGCCGCTTCCGCGATTCGATCGGCAATCACGCAAGCTCTCGGAATCTCGATCATCGTTCCGACAAGATATTCAAACCGAACCCGTTTCTGGGTCATGACCTCTTCGGCCACCCGACGAATAATCGCAATTTGATGCTTCACCTCTTGATCATAACCGGCCAACGGAATCATAATCTCCGTCTTCACTGCAACCTTTGCCTTCATCACCGTCGCCGCTGCCTCAAAGATCGCTCGAGCCTGCATCTCCGTAATCTCCGGGAAAACGACCCCTAATCGACAGCCGCGATGCCCGAGCATCGGATTAAATTCATGAAGCTCTTGAACTCGACGTGCAATTTTTTCGACGGTAATTCCCAATTTTTTTGCCAAATCTTTTTGCTGAGCATCGGTATGCGGAAGAAACTCATGAAGCGGAGGATCGAGAAGTCGAATGTTCGCAGGATATCCCTTCAGTGACAAAAAGATCTCGATAAAATCTCCCTTTTGAAGCGGCAACAATTTATCCAACGCCTTTTGCCGATCGAGACGATTCTCTGCCAAAATCATCTCCCGCATGAGATCGATCCGCTCCCCTTCAAAAAACATATGCTCCGTACGACAAAGCCCGATCCCTTGAGCTCCAAAGGCCATCGCATTTTGAACCTGCTCCGGTTGATCGGCATTGGTTCGAATCTCCATCGTCCGATAGTCATCGGCCCAAGTCATGAGCTCCGCATAGTTGCGATAGGTCTGACTTTTCGAAGGGGATAAACTTTCTTGCAATAAGACTTGGATGACCTCAGAAGGAGCTGTTTTTAACTCCCCGGCGAAAACCTCCCCCGTACTTCCATCAATCGAAAGATAATCTCCTTTATTGAAAATCTGATCTCCGACCTTCAGCGTTCCACGCTCATAATCAATTTGCAGCATTGCCGCTCCACAAACACAAACTTTCCCCATCTGCCGTGCCACCAACGCCGCGTGAGAACTCACTCCGCCACGCGAGGTCAAGGTCCCCTCGGCAGCAATCATTCCCCGAATATCTTCCGGAGAGGTCTCCGTACGGACGAGAAGCACTTTCTCCCCCTTCGCAACGCGCGCCTCTGCTTCATAGGCATTAAAGTAGATCCGACCGGTCGCCGCCCCTGGCCCCGCAGGGAGACCCCGCGCAATTATTTTTGCCGCTTTCCGAGATTGGAGATCAAAGATCGGACTCAAGAGCTGACTCAATGAATCGGCCGGAACCCGCTTAATCGCCTCCTCTTTGGAAATCAACTTCTCCTTCACCATCTCAACCGCAATCCGAACGGCAGCCATTCCGGTTCGCTTTCCATTGCGGGTCTGAAGCATGAAGAGTCGTCCCTCTTCAATCGTAAACTCAAAATCTTGCATCTCACGAAAATGCTTTTCCAATCGTTGCCGAATGAGCTCTAACTCCTGATAAGTCTTCGGCATCTTCTTTTTCAGATTCGCCACAGGCTCCGGAGTCCGAACTCCGGCCACGACATCCTCTCCCTGAGCATTGATCAAAAACTCGCCGTAAAAAACCTTTTCCCCCGTCGCAGGATCACGAGTGAAGGCCACTCCCGAACCGGATTTCTCCCCCGTATTTCCAAAAACCATCGCCTGAACCGTCACTGCCGTTCCCCACTCGGAAGGGATCTTATATTTTTGACGATAAACAACCGCCCGCTCATTTTCCCACGATCTAAAAACCGCTCCGATCGCCCCCTTTAATTGATCCATCGGATCCTCAGGAAAGGCCTTCCCCGTTCGTTCCTTCACCAGTTCTTTAAAACGAACCACCATGAGCTGAAGCGCCGCGCCATCCAACTCCGTATCCTCGACATGACGCCTCTTCGGAAACAGCTCCCGCTTTAAATCTTCAATCACCGATTCAAAAGGCTCCTCCTCGTCCCCCTCTTTTTTCTGAACCCCC
>CAMAQI010000110.1 GCA_945860255.1 Methylacidiphilum caldifontis | reverse complement strand
ACGGAATGGCGACTCGTAAAGAGGAACAGGTTCAACGGGGACATGCCTATGCGATTATTGATGAAGTCGATAGTATCTTGATTGATGAGGCTCGGACGCCGCTGATTATTTCCGGCCCTGTGACCGTGAGCACCCATCAATACGATCGTTATCGATCCCCTGTCGATAAGCTCGTTCACCAACAGAATATTGAATGTACCCGTTGGGCGATGGAAGCGAAAAAGATGCAGGAGGAGAAAAAAGAGCTCTCCGAGATCGGACGACTCCTTTTTAAGATCAAACTGACGATGCCTCGAAATAAGCAGTTGATGAAATTGTTAGAGGATGCAGATCTTCTCCGTGCGGTTGAAGATGCCGAGCTTTCGATGTATAACGATCCACGGCGTTCCGATTTGTACAAAATTAAGGAAGAGGCCTATTTCACGATTGAGGAGAAATCGAGCGAAGTGGATATCAGTGAAAAAGGCCGTCATTTTCTTAATCCAACCAATCCGGATGCCTTTACCTTGCCGGATCTTCTGACTCGATATCATGAAATTGATGCCCATGCAGCACTGAGCATTGAAGAGCGTGAGAAGCAAAAGGCAGAGGCTCAATCGGAATACGAAGAGACGAGCCAACGGGTTCATAATATTACCCAGCTGTTGCGGGCCTTTTGTTTATTTGAAAAAGATGTTCATTACGTTGTCCAAGAGAACAAAGTGATGATCGTCGATGAGTTCACGGGTCGTATGATGCCCGGACGTCGTTGGAGTGATGGGTTGCATCAAGCGATTGAAGCGAAAGAGGGGGTTCATATCGATCGTGAGTCGCAAACGTTGGCGACGATCACGATTCAAAACTATTTCCGTCTTTATTTGAAGCTATCAGGAATGACGGGAACCGCCGAAACCGAAGCGAATGAGTTTCACGATATTTACAAACTCGATGTGATCGTGATTCCGACGCATAAAAATTGCGTTCGAATTGATGTCAACGATAGCATTTTCAAAACCCGACGTTCGAAATTTAATGCGATCGTCAAGCGGATCAAAGAGAGGAATGAAAAGGGACAACCGATTTTGGTCGGAACGATCTCCGTCGAAACCTCCGAGCTTCTTTCCCGAATGTTGAAACGTGAGAATATCATTCATAATGTTTTGAATGCCAAATATCACCAACAGGAGGCCGAGATTGTCGCCCGCGCGGGACAGAAGTCTGCGGTGACCATCGCCACCAACATGGCCGGTCGTGGAACCGATATTAAGCTCGGGGCAGGGGTTGCTGAGGTCGGAGGACTTTATGTCATTGGAACAGAACGTCACGAATCACGCCGCATTGATCGTCAGCTTCGCGGACGTTGCGCTCGTCAAGGGGATCCTGGAGAGACTCAGTTTTTTATCTCCTTTGAAGATGATTTGATGAGAAACTTTGGTGATTCCCGTCGTTTAAGTAATTGGATGACGAAATTTGGAATGGAAGATGATGAAGAGCTTGAGCATCCTTGGCTCAATAAAGCCGTTGAATCGGCTCAGAAGCGGGTTGAGCAACGAAACTACATGATGCGAAAGCATACTCTTCAGTACGACGATGTCATGAATCAACAGCGAAATGTTGTTTATGGATTCCGTACCGATGTTTTAGAAACGGAGAATCCACGTGAATCGCTCTTTGAGATCGTTGAAGAGGTCATTCTTCTGAACGCAGAAGAGCGTCTCAGTGGGAGTGAAGCCGATCCTGACAGTTTCATGGGTTGGGTTGCCCTTCATTTTCCGATCGGTTGTCGAAAAGAGGACTTTGATTGGAACCTGCCCTCAGAAGAGATTGCAAAGCAGGTTTTGGCGAAAGTCAAAGAGGCCTATGATCTTAAAGTAAAATCGGAAAACAGTGATTTCATTTATCAAATGGAACGCTCTTTGATTCTCACCTCGGTCGATAAACTTTGGCAGGAACATCTTTTCTCGATGGATGGTTTGAGGACGAGCGTTGGGCTTCGTGCCTATGGACAGAAAGATCCGTTAATCGAGTACAAACAAGAGGCCTTTACCTTGTTCCAAGATTTAATGGGGCTGATTAAATCGGATATCAACTCGAACCTATTTAAATCAAGTGCCGCTATCATGGAGATCCAAAAGATGTTGGCTTCGATCCCGCAAAAATTGATTTTTGAATCGATCGACCAACCGCACAATTCACTCGGGGGAGTTGATCCTGAGGCTCCAAAAACAGAGAAGCCCCCTGTTGAGTTGACCCTTCCGATTCGTCGACAAGGCCCAAAGCTCGGTCGTAATGATGCCTGTCCGATTGATCCTACGAAGAAGTTTAAGAACTGTTGTGGAGCCAGTGGCGAGAAGTATTGCACCAAAGTTGTTTTATAGTTCATTTATAGGCATGAAAATTGCTTGCAGTTAGGTGATTTTACCGTAATTTAGTTAAATTATGGCAGACATGAATTTGCATCAGCAAATGGCGTTAGGGCAAGCGCTTTCGGTGTAAATGCAGCAATCGTTGCATCTTCTACAAGCCCCGGCTTTAGAGCTTCAATCGTTGGTTCAGCAAGAGATTGCGGCTAATCCAGTTTTAGAGGAGATTTCTGAGCCTCCATCCTCTTCCGATGAGATGGATGATCTTCCGCAAACGGCGAGTGAGAGTCAACGGGATGATGATTGGAAGGAGTATTTTTCTCAATCCAATGTCGGTTCCTCACGCTATACATCCGAAGATGCTGAAAAGCGCCAGTTCTTTTTTGATTCTCAATCGGAAGGGATCAAGCTTTCGGATCACCTCTCTCAGCAGTTGGCTTTGAGTGATGGCGATAGTGAGATCGTGAGTGCAGGAGATGAGATTATCGGAAATCTTGATGAGCGCGGGTTTTTGAAGGTACCGCTCGAGGAGATTGCGATGAGTGCGCAAGTCCCTTATGAAAAAGTTCTAAAGGCCCTTGAAATCATTCAGACTTTTGAGCCCTCGGGGGTCGGTGCGCGGACTTTACAGGAATGCTTATTGATTCAACTGAAGAGGATTCGAAAAGATCAGGATATTGAGGGGATGATTATCCGAGATTATTTGGATGATTTAGGTCACAAGCGTTACCCACAAATTGCCAAGTCGTTAAAGGTTGCAACCGAGCGAGTCGTGGAGGCCTCTCAAACGATCGGTCATTTAAACCCTCGACCGGGGGCGGCCTACGCTTCCGATGAGAAGCAGAATATTGTGGTTCCCGAGATTGTGATTCGGAAAGAGGAGGATCAATGGGTGATTTTGATTAACGATGAGGTGATTCCGAAGTTGAAGATCAAGGATGAGTATAAAGATCTCCTTGGCTCGACGGGAGAGGATCGGGGATTGAGAGACTATTTAAAGGATAAGATACGGAGTGGCAAATTTTTGATTAAGTGTCTTCAGCAACGGCAACAAACGTTGAATGCGATTGCTCAGGAGGTGTTGAAGCGGCAGCAAGAGTTTTTTGAAAAAGGGGTGGCCCAACTGAAGCCGTTAACGATGAATCAGGTCGCAGAGGTGGTCGGCGTTCATGAAACGACCGTGAGTCGTGCGGTTTCTGGAAAATATGTGATGACTCCGCACGGTGTTTTTGAGATGAAATATTTTTTTACGACTGGCTATTTGGGGCAAGATGGACAGCTGATCTCCAATACCAGTGTAAAGGATAAGATTCGTGAGATTATTTCCCGAGAGAATGCAATTAAGCCACTTTCAGATGAGGAGATTACAAAGATTTTGGGAGAGCAGGGAGTTCAAGTTGCGAGACGAACGGTCGTTAAATATCGGACGGCGATGGGGGTTTTACCCTCGCATCTACGGAAGCAATCGAAGAGTTAAATTCACTGTTTTTGGGTTCAAAAGGTATTTTGGTTAAGGGCCACTGAGTCCGAGGAGAGAGCTTACCATATCCCAGCCATCTTTGTTTGATTCGAGGGTGATCTCTTTCCAAGAAACATGTTGTCCTGTTTTTCTCCAAAACTGTTCGCTCTCCATTTTGGCGATGGCCCAATAGGGGGCTTCAAATTCAAAGATGATCCGGAAATTTTCGCGCATCACCTCACTTCTTCCCTGCGTATGAAGCATACTAAAAGTGAGCATTGCCGCCCAAGGTTCTGGCATCGGTTTGGATTTCGGAAAAATGCTTTTAACATCGGCAATCGTGGTCAAGACGGGGGGTTCTGTTGTTTTTTCTTGAAGTGCTTTGGAGTTTTCTGCTGCTAAAAAGCGACCTTTGGCTTGAAGGTATTCGACCTTTTGCTGAAGGTGAGTATCCGCATCGGTAAAGGGATCCTTTTTTCCGCAGGAAATTAAAAGGAAACTGAAAATGGGAAGGAATAGCAAAAAACGTAACGAAAGAGGAGGGTTCATTCTTTCTCAAGATAACCCTATTTTTAAATAATCTCACGCAAAAAGTGAGATTTAATCTAGCTATTTTTTGAAAAATATCTCTAAGGAGCAGGGAGGGGGGAGGTTTCTCTTAGAACATCTTGATGAAGTAGCGGGTCTTCAAACCATCGAGCCAATTTTGTTGAAGATGAAGGCGTTCTTCTTGGAGGAGAGTCTTTTCGATTTCATCACGAATTTCAGAGAGCGGGGTGACCTTAGATCGTCTGCGGTTTTCGACTCGAAGGATATAGTAGCCGTCATCGGTGGTGATCAGCGAAGAGGTCTGTCCCGGTTTTAACTTGAAGGCGACTTTAGCAAGTTCTGCTCGAAGGGTCTGTTCGGTGAGCCACCCCATATCCCCGCCCTGATCCCGATTGGTTCCTTCTGAATAGGAGCGAGCGAGTTCGCTAAATTTGGATCCCGTTTCTAGTTTGCTTAAAATCTCCTCCATAGCGGCTTGAGAGGGATCGTATTCCTCTGATTTTCCTTGGGCGTTGGTTCGTGTTTCTCGGAAAAGCGATTTTTTCATGTAGATGTTACTCACTTGAACTTGCTCATCCTGAAGAAATTGGCGGATGTTGTCTTGATAGTATTGTTCAATCTTAAACGGGGAGACGATGACGGCACTTGAGACATTTTTCTGTCGCATTGCAGTGACAATGAGGTTGTCTTTGAGTTCCTTTTTATAGCCTTCAACCGTTAACCCTTGCGCTTGAAGGGTTCGTATAAAGGCGGTGCGATCCCCTTCAAAGCTGCGTTGGATCGTCTCTTTGAGTCGATCTTCAATAAGACTATCCGGAATGAAAAATCCCTGTTTTTTAAAATCTTGGATAATGAGTTGGCGTTCGATTAAGGCACGAAGGGAGCTGAGTCGAGCCTCTTTGACTTTATCGACGAGCTCTTGTCCGGAGTAGGTTTCACGGAGGAGTTTCTCCGTCGATTCAACTTGGCGTCGAACTTGGCTAAAGGTGATGACTTGTCCGTCGACGATCGCAGCGATTCCATCGGCCTGTTGTGAGTAGGCCGGAATTCCTGAAACGAGGAGAACGATCAGTATGAGAGTGGTGCGAAGGATTCTATCCATTGTTTTAACTCACGAACCTTAGAGAGTGCTGTGGGAGTGGTCAAGCGGGGAAACTTTCCCCCGACCATCACGTAGTCTTCGTTTCTTTTCAGGATAATTTTTCCAGCCTGAGTCTGGATTTGGGAGATTTCTCGATTTGAGGCAAGAATTTTGAGCTCCTGAATTTTGAGGAGAAGCTCTGCTGATTCGGGGAGCGGTCCAAAGCGATCGATCCATTCTTCGTGAAGGGCTTTCCATTCCTCGATCGAACCGAGCTCTGCGAGGCGACGATAGCCCTCGATTCTCCAGAGTGTTTCTTTCATGTAAGCGGTGGTGAGATAGGCCGGTTCTTTACCGGGGGAGAGGGCTCCTTCATGAAGAATGATGAAATCAAGATCCAGTTTGCAGTCGATGGTGAGCCGTTTTTTCTCGCCTTTGATCTGGGCCACTGCGGTTTTGAGAAGTTGGCAATAGAGCTCAAATCCGATTGCGGTGATATGTCCACTTTGGGCCGTTCCGAGAACATTTCCTGCTCCACGGATTTCCAGATCGCGCATGGCGATTTTGAATCCGGCTCCCAGTTCCGCATATTGCTTAATGGCATTGACCCGTTTCTTCGCCTCTCCTGTTCCCATCCAATCGCGAGGAAGCAGGAGATAGGCGTAGGCTTTATGGTGGGAGCGGCCAACGCGTCCGCGGAGTTGATAGAGATCGGCCAACCCAAAGCGATCGGCACGATCAATGATGATCGTATTGGCGTTGGGGATATCGATGCCACTTTCGATGATCGTTGTGGAGAGAAGGATATCGGCCTGACCGTTGACAAAGGCGTGCATGACCTCTTCGAGATCCGATTTATCCATTTGACCATGACCGATCACAATTCGGGCATCGGGGGCAATGAGTTGGAGTCGCTCCTTCATTTGCTCAATGGTTTTGACGCGATTGTGAAGAAAGAAAATTTGACCCTGACGCTTGAGTTCGCGTTGAATCGCTTCACGAATGACTCGTTCGTCGTAGCCACAGACAATTGTTTCGACGGAATGACGGAGTGGCGGAGCGGTTTCAATGGTGGTCATATCCCGCATTCCCGTGAGGGCTTGATAAAGCGTACGGGGAATCGGAGTGGCGGAGAGCGTGAGGATATCGACAAGTCGAAAAAGTTCTTTAAATTTCTCTTTCTGTTTTACGCCGAAGCGTTGTTCCTCATCGACGACAACAAGGCCAAGATCCTTAAAGAGGACATCCCCAGAAATCAATCGATGGGTTCCGACCACGACATCGACCGCTCCGGTTTTGACCCCTTCGATGACCTTGAGGATCTCTTTTTGAGTTTTAAATCGACTGAGGAGTTCGACGCGAACCGGATAATCAGCGTAGCGTTGACTGAGGGTTTGATAGTGTTGCTGAGCTAAAACAGTCGTCGGAGCGAGGAGAGCTGCCTGTTTGCCATCCATGACCGACTTAAAGATCGCTCGAATCGCAACTTCGGTTTTTCCAAAGCCGACATCTCCGCAGATGAGACGATCCATCGGTTTAGCGGTTTCCATGTCTCGTTTGGATTCGGCGATCGCTTTGAGTTGATCGGGGGTCTCGTCGTAGAGGAAAGAGTTTTCGAATTCGATTTGCCACTCCGTATCCGGTCCGAAAGCATGACCGGAACGGGTATCTCGTTCCGCTTGCACCGCGAGCAATTTTTCAGCGTATTGAAAAACCGATTTCTGAGCTGTGGCACGCGCCTTTTCCCATCGACTTCCCCCAAGAGTATCGAGTCCCGGGTGATGTTTTCCGACTCCGACATAACGAGTGACCAGGTGGGCTTGCTCTAAGGGAACGAAAAGTTTCGCTCCGGCGGCGAACTCTAAGACGAGGACATCGTGATCTTCGCCCGGAATCTGTTGTAGGCCGTGATAAAGGGAGATTCCGTGTTGGCGGTGAACGACGTAGTCCCCTAATTCGAGTTGCGAGGAGTTGACCGCCATCGTACGGGGAGTCGATTTAAGAACGGTATTTCCTTTGCGAATCCCTCGAAGTGTTTGATAGCGACCAAAAATTTCAGCATCTGTGAGTAAAACAGAGTGAGCCTCTTTCCAGAGAAATCCACGGAGAATCGGACGAATTTCGTAGTGAATTCCGGTATCGATAAAACCATTTTCCCGGAGAAGTTCCTCAAGTCGTTTTTGTTCCCCTTCATTATTACAGGCGATGGTGATCTCC
>CAMAQI010000109.1 GCA_945860255.1 Methylacidiphilum caldifontis | reverse complement strand
ATCGCCTCAAGGGCTACTCGGGATTTAAAGGTAGAATCATGTCTTCGTCGTTTTGCTTTCATTTTAGTGGCTCCAGTTTGAACTTTTGTTCGTCCCTTGACCACCATTCTATAGCTTAACAACTGGCCCGAATTTCGGGGACCATCTTAAAGAGCTCATAATTAATAAAAGAAATTTATGGGGAGCGACAACTGGAGTGGTTATTAAAACAGGCATTCTTGAGAAAAGAGATCGTGACGGGAATTCCTATCAATTAGATATTGAATATAAATATGAGGTAGATGGAAAAGAATATAGGTCATCATCGATTGCGCCCATGCTTCAGTATTTTTTTCTCCCTAAATCTTTAATTCTTAAAAAATTGAAGAAATATTCTTTAAACCAAGAAATTGAGGTTTCTTTTAAAATTAAAGACAAAGCTGTATCGTATATTGAGCTTAATAATACTGCCGCAATCCATATATTTTATATTATAGGCGCAATATTTATATTTGTAGCCATTAGTATATTTTTAATATCAATTCTCTTAACGAGATTGGCGGCCTGACTTTAAAAAGTAGTCAAATGATGAATGAGTATCAGCGCATTACTGTGGTAGAAATCGTCAGAAATTCCTTAGAATTATGATTAATAAAAATTATTTTTTCAGTAAATCTTTTATCTTTGCGTTATTTTTTGGTATAATTATTAATCTTTATTTTTATTTTAATAAAACTGAAATATGGGATGTAGAAAACTCTGAATTAGTTTTTATTTATTTTGGAGTATTTTTGGGTATTTTTTTTCCACAAGAAAAATTTTTGAGTTTGATAGGGCTTTTCGTTGGTCAGATTATTTTTTGGATGTTTTCTTACATTTTAAGTCTTTTTGTAAATGTTAATGGGGCTAATCTTTTTTTTCCAATAGGAATTCTTTATATTATGTTTTACGAGTTTTTAGCCTATCTAGGTTTAAGTGTGGGTTCTTTTATCAATATTGGATATAAATATTGCAAAAAACTTTAAATTTAGAACATCTTTGAGTTCAATAATTTATCCATTTTTTAATGTATTTCGTATTTCCATCAACTTGTTCGATCTGAAAGCTTTCATTTTCAAATGGTGCCAAATCAAATTCTTGATCAAATTCGCCTGAAACAATTTTAACGACCTTCATCCTATTTTTAAACCATTGAATATGCTCGGAATATGCCCCGAGTTGAGGAATTGAGCAAATTTTTCAGGGACGATACTTCCCGAGGTTTCTAAGATGGTTTCCTCTCTCCTTTGGGATCAAGAAGAATATAGTGAGGGTTTCCAGTTTTCTTAAGAGCAGCTGCATTTTTGTTTCAGTTTTTTTCTGTTTTATTCGCTATCAAACGACACTTCAAATAATCCTCGCCGCTCCGCTCCACCGGTTTATGAAATAGACAATAGGGTTAAAAATGTATAAAATGACTCTCGTGAGTCGCCTTAATTTTTTTGAATATTTTCCAGTGGATCGAAATGTGAAGAGGTGGGGGCTCTATGCGAGCGGACTCGGGTTTAGTCGAGTTTCGCCTCAGGTTGCTTATCCCTTGGCCGGTCATCCGGAGGGGCATTCCTTCTTATGGGAGAAGGGGCGAGTGATTCAGGAATATCAGATTATTTATATTCAACAGGGCACCGGGGTTTTTGAATCGGAGGGAATCCCTCAACGAATGGTGAAAGAGGGGGAGCTGTTCCTTTTATTTCCAGGAGTTTGGCATCGGTATCGTCCCGATCGATCAACGGGATGGACGGAATATTGGATGGAAGTGAAGGGCTCTTATTTAGATCATCTTCGCCAATCGAAGTTGATTCGTCCGGAGCACCCGATCCATTCTCTTTCAGCCCCCGCTCTTGTTGAGGAACTCTTTGAGGAATCAGTGGAGTTATTGAGGCTTAAGCCTTATCATTTTTCATTGCGAATGGGGTCTTTAGGATTACAAATTCTGTCCCTCTTAAACGAGAACCGAGCTCAGGTCAAATCATTGGGGCGACCGATTGAGGGAAAGATCTCTGCGGCACAGAGTTTATTAGCAAAGAATGTGGAGAAGAATATTCAAGTGGAGGAGTTGGCTCGGGAATTAGGGGTTGGTTATTCCTATTTTCGACGTGAGTTTAAAAAACAGACCGGATTTTCGCTCAAGCAATATCAGATCGAACTTCGAATTCGGAGAGTGAAGGGTCTATTGCAAAATAGTTCCTTGAGTATTAAAGAGATTTCGGAACGATTGGGCTATTACTCCCCCTATCATCTGAGTGTCGAATTCACGAAACATGTGAAGAGCTCTCCGAAGAAGTGGAGAGAGGGGTAGAAGATTCATTTCATATTTTTTGTTTTAATTCCTTTTTTTAAGTCTTCGCATCCCGATCTATTTCGGGACTGATTTCCCCATTTCATGGGGACAGTAGCTCTTATTCTAATTTGCTCTCAAGTTGATACTTATTAACGGAAGAGAATGTCTTTGAACATTGTTGCTCGTCGGTCACGTATTCATCGAATATGCTCCCTCCTCTCGCCTCGTTCAAAACCATTCTTTTCTCGTTCTTTAATATCACCTTGAGAGCAAATTAGAATTAGGAAGGCAGAGAAGCAGGAAATTGGAATGATATTGCGTTAGGATTTAGAAAAACGGTTAAAATGGGATTCGAGATTAATAAAAGGAGGAATCAATCCAACGGTTTTTTATGTTTGTCTCTTTGGGAAATGAGTTATTGTGAAGTGAGATGAAAATAGCGTTCTTTAATGCGAAATCGTATGACATCGAGTTTTTTAATCGAGCGAACGAGCAGTTTAAACATGAGTTAATTTATTTCGAATCGAAATTAACCGTTCAGACCGCTGAACTGGCCAGAGGTTTTTCGGCGATTTGTACTTTTGTGAACGACGCTTTGGATCGGCCTTTATTGGAGCGACTTGCAGGTTACGGAGTTCGCTTGGTAGCGCTTCGATGTGCGGGGTTTAATCAGGTCGATCTCAAGGCGGCAGAGGAATTTAAGATTTCAGTCGTTCGTGTTCCGGCTTATTCTCCTTATGCCGTGGCGGAGCATGCTTTAGCCTTGATTTTGACTCTGAATCGTAAAACGCATCGGGCTCACAATCGCATTCGTGAAGGAAATTTTTCTTTAGAAGGCCTGCTGGGGTTTGATCTTCACGGAATGACGGTCGGAATTGTCGGAACCGGAAAGATCGGTCTCTGTTTTGCGGAGATCATGAGGGGATTTCAATGTCAGCTCCTCGCTTTCGATCCTCATCCGAATCCTGAAGCGCTGGCGCTGGGGATCGAGTATGTTTCTTTGGAGAGGCTATTTGATCAGGCCTCGTTGATTAGTCTCCATTGTCCTCTGATTCCCCAAACGCGACATTTGATTGATTTAAAGGCAGTTCAAAGAATGAAAAAGGGGGTCATGCTCATTAATACCAGTCGCGGGGGGCTCGTCGACACTGGGGCGGTGATCGACGGTTTAAAATCGGGAAAGATCGGCTATTTAGGTCTGGATGTTTATGAAGAGGAATCGGAACTCTTTTTTGAGGATCATTCCGATGAAGTGCTCCAAGATGATTTATTTGCAAGACTGATGACCTTTCCCAATGTTTTAATTACAGGCCATCAGGCTTTTTTTACTGAGCAAGCCCTTCAAAATATTGCGAGGACTACGCTATTGAATGTGAGCGATTTTGAAGATAACGGTTTTTCCCAAAATAGAGTAAATCTAAAAATACAGTGATCTCTCAGGAAAGGGATCTTCACAACTCTATTTCATCAACAAGGAGTTATAAAACTCATTTTCTAATGCATTGCGTTAGAAACGATCTCCAATAACCGTCGATTTGCGATCTTTTTTTTTTAGCGGGATGAATATAGAGGAGATCAGAGCTTTCGGAGGGATTCCAAAAGTCGCATTCCGATCAGGTCGATCATTTCATCATCGGAGTTGGAGAGAAGGGTGACGCTTAAGGGAAGATCTTCCCAGAATCCGACAAAGGAGCGAAATCCTCCGGCCCCGCCATTTTTCCAAATGATCGTTCCAAAGCGATGCTGACTTTTGTACCAACCGAGTCCGAGTTCTAATCCCTCTTTCTGTTTGCTCGAAGATTTTAAGGTGAGCTGAGTTGCTTTCGGAAAAGGAGTACGATCGGGATAGGTCATGGCATTCATATATTTTAGGAGATCGGGGAGAGTGCTGCAGAGTCCCCCTGCGGCATTAAAAGCGTAGAGAGGGAGTCGGAAGGTCGGCTTTCCATTGCGATAGGGCTGAGCGATCAGATAGGGGGAGGTAGGGGAGCCTTCACTGCCAAAGAAAATCGATTGAAGGCCGAGGGGATTGAGGATCTCGGAACGAAGAAGCGTGGAATAAGGGCGGCCACGAAAGCGAGAGAGTGACTCTCCGAGAGCGGCAAAGCCGTAGTTTGAGTATTGATACAATCCGATTTTATCCGGTTGGATTGCTGAAAGAGAGGTCCAGAGGGAGTCACTGGAATAATGCTCGAACGGATTTTCTCCTTTCACCTCGGCGGGAAAATTAAGAGGCATTTTTGGGAACCCAGCGGTGTGGGTGGCGAGGTCGATGAGTCGGATCGATTTCAGATTTAAAGGGGTGGAGGATCCGAGGATTTGATGGAGAAGAGGATCTGGAGGGATCTGTTGTTGATCGATCATGCGGGCGAGCCAAAGTCCGGTAAAGGTTTGGGTGACGGCACCGATTTCAAAAAGTGTGTTTCCATCGATTTTTTGACCTTTTTCGTTGGCGATTCCGAAGTAGAAGGGGAAGGTGTTCACTCCATAAGTGATTCCGATCGCCAGGCCTGGATTTTTTCCGTTTTGATGGAAAACGGTGTAGAGGGGGAGGAGATCTTCCGATTCAATTTTTTGAATAGCGATTTTTGAAATGGTCTTGAAGGCCTCATTGAGTTGGGAGGCGGTCTGCATCTCCTGTTTTTGATCGATCTGTACGCGAAACATGTAAAAGAGCGTAAAAACGCTACCCCCTAGGATCAGGGCATAAATCAAAAAGGAGAGAGTTTTCTTCATAGTTTAAATGAAGGAGAGGAGTCCTCGCATCATGGAAAGAATGAGATGGGTCGATAGTTGGAGTGCAAATTGAAGGGGAGGGAGATTAATGCAGACGAGGATGATCAGAATCCACCACGGTCCGACCCGTTGTTCTAAGGAGTCGGGGAGTTTAAAAATTGTTTTGCAGAGCGTCCATCCATCCATCGGAGGAAAAGGGAGGAGATTAAAGAATCCGAGGAAGATCGAAAATTGGGCAAATTTTTCAGCCAGGAGAAGCAGTTCGTGTCCTACCGGAAGGGCTACCGTGGCAACTAAAAGCACCGTAAATGCGAGCAGAAGATTGGCGGCGGGACCGGCGAGCGCAACGAGGAGATCATCGCGTCGGGGATGTTGAAATTGATAGCGATCGACGGGGACTGTTTTTCCAAATCCGAGGGGAGTTCCGCCAAAGCTCAAGTTCATGATTGGCAAGATGACAGAACCGAAAAGATCGATATGAGAGATTGGATTGAGATTCAAGCGGCCTTGATCCTTGGCGGTGTCATCGCCACAGCGATGAGCCATCCAGGCGTGGGCATATTCATGGAGGGTAATGATCGGGAAGAGCATTAAAAGATAAGGTAGTTTTTCGAGCATAGAGGTTTGACCTTGAGCAGTTCCGCTGACAAAGTGTTGTTACCTATTTATGACAAATACGCAATTTCGCAAGTGGCTTTTATTTCTTCTTTGTTTTTTGGTTCCCCTTTCCGCAACACCTGTTGTGGAGTTGGGGATTGATACGTTGGTTAAATTTAAGTTTAAGGGATTGGAGGGAAAGAGAATCGGTTTGTTAACGAATCAAACCGGGGTTAATTCGCGTGGGGTTAGTACGATCGATATTCTGAGAAATGCCAAGGAGGTCAATTTAGTGGCTCTTTATTCTCCGGAACATGGCCTTTATGGCGCAGAATTAGCGGGAGATGCGGTCAGTGACACGAAAGATGTTCTTACAGGGCTACCGGTTTATTCACTGCATGGAGCGACCCGTAAACCGACCGCGGCAATGATGAAGGGGATCGATGTGCTGCTTTACGATTTGCAAGATATTGGCTGTCGGAGTTACACCTATATTAGTACGATGGGATTAGCGATGGAGGCGGCGGGGGAGGCAGGAGTGGCCTTTTATGTTTTGGATCGTCCGAATCCATTAGGGGGAAATCGCGTTGAGGGGATGCCGCTGGATCCTGCCTTTCGTTCGTTTGTGGGGCAGTGGAATATTCCTTACGTTTATGGACTGACTCCGGGGGAACTGGCGCAGATGATCGTTAAGGAGAAGTGGATTACAAAAGCGCCGAAGCTTGTGATCGTTCCGATGGGAGGATGGAATCGGGAGATGGTCTGGCCGGATACAGGACTGGTTTGGGTTCCGACCTCACCGCATATTCCAATGGCGGAAAGCTGTTTTCATTATGTGATTACGGGACTGATTGGAGAACTCGCTTTAGTGAGTACCGGAGTCGGTTATACGCAGCCATTTATGTTGATTGGGCATCCCTCTTTTAATGCCTTTGAATGGGCCGATCGATTGAATGGGAAAGGGCTTGCGGGGGTCACTTTTCGTCCCGCTTTTTATAAGCCGTTTTACGGTAGTTTAAAAGGGCAGATGTGTCAGGGAGTTCAGATGCATTTCTGGGATTTTTCGAAGGCAAACTTGATGCAGATTTCAATGAACTTAATGCAAGAGATTCGGACTCGATTTGGACCGACGATTTACCAAGGGATTGTCGCCGATAAGATTTCGCTTTATGATAAAGTCTGTGGGGGGGACGCTCTTCGAAATCATTTTACGAAGGGAGGGAGTGCTCAGGGGATTATCGCAACATGGGAACCCTCCTTGCAGGCCTTTCGGGAGCTTCGTAAAAAATATTTGATTTATCCGCTTCCCATCGCATCCTCCCTTCCAACGACAGGAACGGAGAGGAGTCTCTCGAATCCTGTGAGTAAAATTCAGATTCCGACGAAGCCCCAGAAAAAGGAAAAACCGTGATACAAGTCGTATTTAATGAAGCGAGCTCATCTGATCTCACCGTACTTCCGAAGCTGACGCAGCTCGAAATTGTGAGCGAGTTCCAAAGTTTAGTTCAAAATCTGGATCAATTGGATCCGGATCGATTTGGGCGACTGACCCGTGAGGGACAGGAGCTTTACCGGTTTCGAACCAAAGAGTATCGAATCTATTTTGAGAAAACCGGAGAGGGGGTCAAAATTCACCGAATTATCAACAAGAATTCTTTGAAAGATTTTCTTTTTCGGTCGAATTTACCGACTGTGGAGGATGAAGAGTTACAGAAAAACCCGGCCTTCTGGGAGTTAATTGATCAGAAGAAGCCAAATAAAACCGCATGAGTCGACGACGAACGAGTCCAATTGATCGAATACGATCGAATTGGAGGCGTCTCTGGGGAGAGCCGATTGGATGGGTTTGGCTCTCTGCCTTTTTACTTCATCTGGTCGCGATTTTTTGCGTCCAAGACTTTGTTCTGTGGAAAGGGATGAGCGCGCAAGAGCATGGGCTCTTTATTGTTCAAAGCATGCGGTTTCCTACGGTAGAGAAGAGCGGTACCCATTTAAATCCCCCTCAGGAGGTTGAGATTTCAACGGAGATCGTC
>CAMAQI010000108.1 GCA_945860255.1 Methylacidiphilum caldifontis | reverse complement strand
GTCGCTTCTTCTCAATCATGCACTCCGTGATACATTTACGGAGATCGAGCATACCTTTGAATCGATTTACGAAGAAAATCATACCCTCTTAAACATTCTTCAAAAATCCTCTTTTGTAACTCCCCCGATGATCACGGCAACGATTGATCTCTTGTACAATGCTAAACTTCAAAAAGCTCTGCAGTTCACCCCCTTTCAAAGTCAAATGATTCATGACGTGATGAATGAATTTCTTCACTGGAATCCCCAACTGGATACCTCAAAAACTCATTTTTTAATCCGAAAAATAGTCAGCGAACTTCTTACCCAATGGCAACAGAATCCTGAAACTTCTGCCCCATTAACTCAATCCATAGAGCTCTTAGAAATCGCAGAGAAACTAAAAGTTAAAATAGACTTCTGGGAAATTCAAAAATGGGCCTACGATTTTACTGCTCAATATCTCTCCAAAATTCCAAGCCATTCTTTGAATCTCTTTCATCAACTCCTCAAAAACCTCAAAATTGCCCCACCCCTTGGCGCTCTAAAGTCCTCAAGCGAATCCACTCCCCATTAGCTATTGCCCGCCTTCCAGAGTCGTGCATAAACCCCTCCTCTCTTCAGGAGTTCCTCACCACTCCCTGATTCAACCATTTTTCCATTTTCTAAAACAATGATTCTGCGGGCAAGATGATGAATCGTTGAAAGACGATGGGTAATAATCAAGGTCGTCTGGCGTTGGACAAGCTGTTTGAGGGTCTCCATGATTTCCGATTCAGTCTCTAAATCCAAAGCGCTGGTCGGCTCATCCAATAATAAAATGGGGGCTTTTTTAAGAAAGGCCCGCGCAATACCAATTCTTTGTTTCTGACCTCCACTCAAACGAACTCCACGCTCCCCAACGGAGGTTTTAAAACCATGGGGGAGTTTCGAGATAAAGTCGTAAGCCTGGGCCTCTTTTGCGGCCGTGATTATTTCAGCAGAGGTCGCTCCGGGTCGTCCATAGGCAATATTTTCTTCAATCGTCCCTGAAAGCAACAATGTATCTTGTAATACGATCGCTTGGTGACTCCGTAATGATTTTTTTGAAAAACCTCTTATGTCAGCATCATCAATCAAAACCCTTCCTTGAAGGGGATCATAGAAACGGGGAATGAGAGAAAGCAAGGTGGTCTTTCCAGCTCCCGTACCTCCCACGATCGCAACGGTTTCTCCAGGTGAAATTTCTAAGCTCAGTCCATTTAAGATCGCATGCTCGGTTTCATATCCAAAGTGAACCGCTTCAAAAGTAATCTTCCCTTGGGGTCGTGTCATCAATTTCGGCTCTTTAGCCTCAGGGACAGAATCTTCCGCATCTAAGATCTCGAAAACTCGTTGCATTCCCGAGGCCGCTCCTTCTAACGACCAAGCGGTATAACTTAACTGTTCTAAAGGAGCATACAAAGAGGCAAGATAAGCGAGAAAGACCCAAAGATCTCCGACTTTTAAATTCCCCCGCGTGACTTCATTCGCACCTATATATAAAATCAAAGCGGCTCCGATTGCGGTAACGAGACCAACCACGAGACTTGAAAAAACATTGGTTAATGTCAGCTGTAAATTAGCGTCATAACTGTGTCTGGCCTCTTTTTCGAACTCCTTTACCTCAAATTCTTCTCGACCAAAGGCATGGACGATACGAATACTGGTTAACCCCTCTTGGACGCGCGATAAAACATCGCTCTCCTCCTGTTGCAATAAGGCACTTTCATTACGAATTTTTTTTGCAAACAAAAGAATTGAAAGCCAAAGGAAAGGAACGACAGAAAGCGAAACGAGTGCTAAATGAGCGTTCATTTTGAACATTAAGACAAAAGTCACGATCAAGGTCAAAATTGAGCTAATGATCGTCGCAAATCCTCGATTGAAGAAGGTTTGAATCGCCTGGGAGTCATAAGCGACACGAAAGGTCGAATCCCCACTGCGCCGTCGATCATGGAAATGAAGCGGTAAATACTGTAAATAGGAATAGAGTTGAGTGCGGACTCGCAGGAGTGCATCGAGTCCAATCCGAATTAAAATATAGTTATTCGCAACACTAGTGGCTCCATGCAGCAAAAAAGTGAGAATATAAACCGTACAAGCAGCCGTGATCGCCTCAGAAACACTCAAGGTCACTCCATGCCAATGAACAATTCCGCTAGCTGTTTGAGGAAGGATATCGTCAATCAGCCATTTAATCGGCCATGGTTTCAAAGCATTAAAACCGATGGAAACGATCATGATCAATAAGGCGATCAATATTAATCCTGAAAATGCTCGATAGTACTCTGCGACTCGACGATAGATGTTCATAAAATGATTCCGGAGATTCTCTCATGATCCCCTAAAGTCAGGATCCAAGAAACCGCTTTATTCCTCGTCGTCATAGATAAAGTTTTCTCGTTTAATTCGATTAATGGCATCACGAAATTCCTGCTGATTGGGGCCGCTAATCGTTTCCAGCTTTCGATAGATCGAGAGAGCTGCCTTCCAATCTTTACGTGCTTGCATCATATCTGCCGCCTCTAGACCTCCCTTAATACGCCAAAGGTATTCGGGAACCTCCTCATGGGCTCTTTCGTTCGTTCTTCCTTTCAAGAGATCGAGATATCCGGAGATCGCCTCGTCATCACGGTGCAGTTTTTGAAGTGATTTTGATTTTTTGAAACAGGCCTCATTCCATTGATGAATCGGAGTTGATTTAAGTTGTAGAATCTGTTGAAAAACAGCAATCGCCTGCTCAAATTTAGCCGAATCACTGCTTGCTAAGCCCATCAGGGCATCCCCTTTACGGAGAAGCGCCTCACAAAGAACTCTTCCTTGTTTGTCCTGCTCAATCGTGGCATCAAGAAGCTGAATCGCTTTATCAAACTTTAACTGTTGAATGTAAATTTTTCCTTGAAGCAAACGAGCGTCAACTTTCAATTCAGAATGATCAGGAATTTTTTCAAGAACCACAATGGCCTGTGATAAATCATCACGACCAATCGCCGATTTACCGGACCAATAAAGACCATCATCCGATAAATCAGAGCTTGGAAAATCGTTAATTAATTGATCAAAATAACTCTGACTATTCCCATAATCCTGTTTCTGAAAATAATACTCTCCAATACTAAAAAGAAAGTGAGGGGTCTTGGGGTTTTTGGGATATTTTTTTAATAGTGAAAGGAGTCCCTCCAACAGTTGAGGTTCAGAAACTTTTTTAATCGAATAACCTGCAAAGAGGGCCTTATAAGCAACTTCTGGGAAAACGGGATCGGCTTGATGCTGGGAAGCCACTTTTTCATAAAGCTGCCAAGCCTCTTCAAATTTCTGAGTTTGATAAAGTAAATCGGCATAGCGAATTTGAAGCAATAAAGTATTAGAACCATTCGAGCCTTGGAGGAGAGTCTCTAACGATTTTTTTGACTCTTCAATTTTTCCGGTTTTTTGAAACAAGTTTATTTTTTCTAAAACAATGCGATCTTTGAATGTGCTTTGAGGGAATAGCTTGTTAAACCGTTCCTCATATTTATTTAATCCCACGATATTCTCTTGAAGAGAACTGATCATCACAAGGTTAAATAATGCTTTTTCCGATAACGAGGTATCCTCGGCGAACGCTTTTTCGTAAGAGTTAACGGCTTCAGGATAGTTTTTACTTCTCGAATAAATTTCCCCAAGTTCAAAATAAGCCTCTCCTTTAATTCGAATCGGAGAACCCTCCTCAACCGCTTTTTTGTAAAACTCGATCGATTGATCAAATTTATTTTGGGTTTGATAAAGTTTTCCAAGACTTAAGTAGACTCGAAATCTTAACGATAGTTTAGGATAGGCTATGAGGAGCGCCTCAAAGGTTGAAATCGCTTTTTCCTCCTCATCATTGTCAGAATAAACCTGCGCAATAGCAAAAAGTGCGGTACTCGAGTTCGCTTTATCTTGGTTCTTTCCCACATAATCTTTAAGGCGAGCGACCGATTCAGGGAGTTTCTTAAGAACTCTTGCCGTTTGGAGATACTCACGAAAACCGATCTCTTTAAAGGTCTCCGTTTCAGAAATCAAAAATACTTTTTCATAGGAGGCTTGGGCCTTTTCAAACTCTTTAGTTTCTTGTAATGCTTTTCCCATTCCAAGATGTGCTTTCACCACGAGATCTTTAGGAAAGGCTTTGGGATCTTGGGTGATTTTTTGAAAATGAGAAATCGCCTCTTTCCATTGCTTTTGTTCCAAATAAATTTCTCCCGTCCAATAGGAGGCCTCGTAAATAAGTTCTCCTTTTAATTTACCCTTCTTTAATCCCTCGAGCTGATTTAATGCCTCTTTCCACTGGCTTTTCATCATCGATCCCAAAGCTAAATAAAGAGCCGCCCTTTGAGACGTTTTCTCTCCCGGTTTATTTTGAGATAAGGAAACTAATAAAGAGCGCCCTTCGTCCTCTTTTTTAAGGCGTAAAAGAGTGAGCCCAAGTCCGAGTTGCCCCTTTTCGATCTCAGTCGATTTTGGAAACTCTGTTAAAAATTCACGGTACTTAATTTCAGCTTGCGTCCAATCCTCTCGAAGGGCATCCAATTCAGCTTGAAGCAGGAGATAGTCTTGTCGGTTACTTTCAGCAATCTGTTTATACGGAACTTTAAGTTCCTGCTGGGCAAGTTCATATTGCCCGAGAAAATAATGGGCCTTCGCTTTTAACCATTGAATCTCCGACTTTAACTCACTTTGCGGAAACTTTTTTAGAATCCGCTCCGCTCGTTGAATCGTAAGATCAAAAAGCCCATCTTCCAATGATCGAGCGCAGTCCTGGGATGCCTGCCGTTCCTCTTTAGAGGGCTCTGCGGCAAGAGCTAAAAGAACTGCACTTCCGATGAATATCATCAACCAAAACCGAATCATCGCACGACTATGCATCCTTTATGAACTCAGGAAAGCACGAAGGCAGGAAAAAAACCATCAAACTCCCGCATCCGTGGCCCAACAATGGCTCTCACGACAATCGTCCCCTCCATAAATCGGTCAAAGACGAAACCAAGAATTTATCTTTCATGTAAACATTTCTACTCCCATTCACATCGCATTAAATTCCGATTGATGAATTTTAAAAATACAGTTTATGTTGATTAGGTCGGATCCCTCCTCTCTTGATCGCTTCCTGCGACGCCTTCGTCCCTCCCATGCGAGATCAAAGGTCATCTTTTCCGTTCCGACGGAAAAGATTTTGCGAAGAATTCACACAGCCGCATCGAGGGACGAACGCCGAAATTCTCTTTTCCTCTCCCTTAAGTCTGCTTTAATTTCCGCCACCGCCCGCTATGCTGAAACTTAAAAATGTCCATCTCTCCTTAGAGGAGGAATCAGATCAATTTCTCCTCAAAGATCTCTCGATCCAATATCCCCGCGGTCATTTCGGGGCGATTGTCGGCCCCTCGGGCTGCGGAAAAAGTACCTTGATTAAAGTCATCTCTGGAATTCATTCCCATACCTCAGGGGAGGTTCTTTGGGACTCCCGTGACTTAGAAACTGAAAAAGATCTCGATCCCGGTGAAATCGGTTACGTCCCCCAATTCAGCATCGCTTTTGATCGTCTTACGGTTCGAGAAAATGTGGAGTGTACTTTAAAATTACGTAAACGGATCAAATCCCGTGATCTTGAAGGACAGGTCGATCTTCTCCTCAAAACCGTTGGGCTCCTCGAGTTCGCCGATCGACCGACGCTCGTTCTCTCCGGAGGACAAAAGCGTCGTCTTGCCCTCGCCCTCGAACTCACCAGCAATCCTGCGCTTCTCCTGTGTGATGAAGTCACGAGTGGTCTTGATATTAAATCAGAAGATCAAATCGTTCAACTCCTTCGAGATCTCTCCCGCGAAAACTCACGGATTGTTCTCAGCGTCACTCACAGCCTTCGTCATCTGGATCTCTACGATTCGATCACCGTTCTCTACAAAGGTCATCTCGCCTATATTGGCCCCCCCGAGATGCTACTTCCTTATTTCAAAGTCTCTAGCATCGAGGATATCTACGTTCGCCTCGCTGAAAGAACCCCTGAGGCGTGGCATGAACGCTTTGAAAAAGCCCGTACCGATCGTGATGCCCATCAAGAAATAGCCCCTCCTGCCCCCGAACATCTGGATTACTCGCTCCCCAATCCAATCTCTCAATTTTGGGTCTTATGGTGTCGACGATGGAAACTTTTCTTTCGTGAGAAGGGTCAATTGCTTCTTCAATTTTCCCTCATTGCGATCTTTCCTGCGATCGTTGTCATTTTTGCCTGGAACGGACTCCCTCAAATTCGCAATCTCACGATGGACAATGGATCTACCGTCGTCGATCAGCTCAAGGAGGTGATCTCCTTCACAGAGCAGACAAGTCGAGTCGGGGGATTGGTCTCGGGGTTAATTATTTTCCAGGTCGTCTTGCTTACCTTGATGGGAGCGAACAATACCGCTCGTGAAATTGTCTCTGAAAGACTTTTACTCGAAAAAGAAAAACTCGCAGGGCTTTCTGTTGGCAGCTATCTCGCGAGTAAAATTGGATTCGTCCTCTTTCTCATTTTGGCTCAGTCGGCCTGGATGACAATTTTCGTAAAGTCGATCTGTGAATTTCCCGGGACTCTCGAATCCCAATTTCTTCTTCTCTGTCTTTCGAATTCCGCAATGACCTTTGTTTGCCTCGGAATCTCTGCCTGGTGTAAGACCCCAGAACAATCTTCCCTGATCTCCGTCTACTTTGTCGGATTTCAACTCCCCTTATCCGGAGCAGTTCTTGCCATGCCCGATCTTCTCGGAACGGTCTTACGTCCGTTGATCGTGACCTATTGGGGATGGTCGGGAATGCTGCATACGATTCGAGAGACTCGATTTTATGATCTAGTAAAATCAATTACCAGTACTCCTCTTACAAATACCGAATCCTGCATTTGGGTTCTCTGCGTCCATATCTTTATCGGCCTCCTCTTTGCCTACCTCGGGACTTGGCGAAGTAAATGGACGGAATAATCCCATAAATCGGTCAAAGACGAAACCAAGGATTTATCTTTCATGTAAACATTTCGACTCCCATTCACATCGCATCGAATTCCGATTTATGAATTTTAAAAATACAGTTTATGTTGATTAGGTCGGACCCCTCCTCCCTTGATCGCTTCCTGCGACCCCTTCGTCCCTCACCCTTGAAATCTTTCGAAAATGGTCAACTTAAGGCCAACAACCAACTACAATTTTTACCACAGAGAAAACCAAGAGGAGCGTTGAGCGACGATGAGTAAAAGAAGCGGAGCTTGAAAGGTTTGGCATGGGGTGGCAGGGATTCAACAAAAAGAGGTGAACCGCAAAGAGAAAGAAAAAAACGCCAATTTCTCATTTCCTTATAAAAACCTGTATTTCGTCCGCTGTCCTCCGTTTCCCCGCGGCGAAAAACTGTATTTTTAAAATTTATAAATCGGAATTTAATGTGATTGAAATGGGGTAGAGAATATTTTCATTGATGAAATATCTTTGGTTTCGGTCTTTGACCGATTTATAGTTAAACCTCAAGAGCCACTGGAATCTGATGTAGCGGTTCAAAATAATTGAGGGAGGTTGAGTCAGATTAAGTGGTGGATATTTTCAGATAAAGAAAGACCCCTGATGAACGCGAGTTCATCAGGGGTTTTTGCGTTCTCTTTTCCTTGAGGGAAGAAGAGTAACGGGGTGGCAG
>CAMAQI010000107.1 GCA_945860255.1 Methylacidiphilum caldifontis | reverse complement strand
GAATTTATCTGTTCTTGTGCAGAAAGAAAGAGGGTGAAATAAAAAGTTAAAAATAGCGTGCGTAATAAGTTGCTCATCATTTAGGGCTCCGGTTCATAAGTTCTTCAAAGTCTGCAAGAAGAGTTTTTTGTTTTGATTGATTCGGTACTTTTTGGATCACATAGACACCCAATTTACGAAACCAATTGGGGGGGATTCCCCGAAGCGGATCGAGTCCTAGTTCAATGCAAGATTTTTCAATCAATTGGATACACATAGAAAAGGAGAGTACTTTAGAGAGAATGCCCTCAAGTTTTTCCCGAAAGGAGATCCAGGCCGCCGGATCGATCGGCTCATCTTGTAGGAGGGCTTTCGAATCGGAGGGATTAACACTCTCTTCAAAAGGAGAGGGATTTTGGGATCGGTAATAATTCTGAAGCCAAGTTTTCCCTAGATTGATAAAAAGCGCTGAGGAGATCTCTCGGGTTGCGCTAATCATTAAAAGATAAGAATCGAATGAGATGAAGAGGATCTGAGTGGAGGAAAAAACCAGGAGGACTTCACGGAGTTCATGGGAGGTCTTTAGATCAGAAACAAAATGAATCGCCTCGTTTAAGAATTCATGATCAAAGCAAGGGCGGTATCGAGCTAAAAATTGGTGGTCGATTTTATTGTAATCGAAAAGAAGCGAGGCTTCCAGAACGTCTGAATTGCTGAATAACCCATCGAGGACGGTTTTAGAAGAAGTCATTTGCTTTCCTCGCTAAATGATTCCTCTCCATAAAAAAGTGGATTCGAAGATTCGACTCTTTCCCCTTTAAAATAAGGGGAATCTGTTTCATTTATTTTTGGATGAAATTTAACAACCGTATTGGTACTTGTCGTTGAGACGATATATCCCCGTACTGTTTTTTCCTGTAGGCGAGCGGCAAACTTTTCGCCGTAATAGGTAAAATAATCGAGCTCTGATTGGACTAACTTCCGCTGCTCAGGGGTTCCGCCGATGATTTTTTTGTTTTCAATATCGAATCGTTTCGTGGCGGCCGAGTTCGGATGGATTTGCCCTTTCATTGACTCTATTTTTTGCGAGACAATTAGTTTTATGTCGGTCATCAATTGGTAGTTCCAATTCTCGAGAAGATCGAGTTCCGAAGGAAAGGAGAGAATGACTTCCGATTTATAAAAAATACTCTTGATCTCTCCCCCTTCTAGATCAACAAATAAGAGATTGAGAGAGGATTGTGTTGAGAGTCGAAGGCATCCATTCCATCCGTGACCTCTGACTTCTTCCAGAAGTAAGTCTAAGCGCCCTAAAAAGATCCCTTCCTTTGATTCTATTTTCACACGAACAAGCTATAGCAGTTGCTATGCCATTAATTTATAAAAAGAGGTAAAAAATCAGTTTGATTTTCCTTCTCTCGATGTCACTTTGTTTTGATGTTATCTCTTGAATCTTTGGCAGTTCTTACAAATCAATTTTCTGATGAATTAGAACATCCTGTTGCTTCTTTTGAAATTCAGGGAAATCGATTCGATTCATTGAAATCCCCTTCGTTAATGGGAGTGATTAATCTTTCTCGCGATTCTTGGTATCGAGAAAGTGTCTCGTTGAGTGCTGAGGCCGCTGTTCGTCGAGGAAAACAACTCCGGGCTCAAGGGGCAGTGATCTTAGATATTGGGGCTGAGTCAAGTTTAGCTCATGCTGAACGGGTTGATGCTAAGGGTCAAACGAGCTTATTATTGCCTGTGGTTAAAGAGCTTTCTCAATCAGGATCGATCGTCTCTGTTGAAACCTATCATCCCGAAGTCACGAAATCAGTTTTGGAGGCAGGAGCCAAGGTCATTAATTTGACGGGAACTGTCGATACAGAGTCGATCTTTAAATTGGCAGCCGCTTTTGAAGCCGGAGTGATTCTTTGTTATGTGCAAGGAGAGAATGTTCGCGAAGTCGGTGATTTCTCTTTGGGAATCGATCCGATTCCGTTGATGGAGAGTTATTTTTCAAAAAAAGTTGAAGAGGCGCAGAGAGCTGGGGTATCGCGTATTTGGATTGATCCGGGCTTAGGCTTTTATTATCGCAATCTTCAAGACAGTCAGGTTCGGATTCAACATCAAATGACCGTTTTTTTGAATAGCTTTCGACTTCGACGTCTGGGATGTCCTATTTGTCACGCCCTTCCTCATGCCTTCGAAACCTTTGAGGAGGAGGTACGAAGTGCAGAGCCGTTTTTTGCTGTTCTCGCTGCTCTTGGAAAAACCGATCTTTATCGAACTCATGAAGTGCCAAAAGTGAGAGCGGTTTTGGAAACCTTAAAGTTATGGAAAAGCTAAGATGAAAATTGTGGTGACCGGATTGATGGCACAGTATCCCTTTGGCGGAGTCATCTGGGATTATATTCAGTATGTTCTCGGTTTTCATGCACTTGGCCACGAGGTCTGGTATTTAGAGGACTCCGGAGTTTGGCCCTATGATCCTGTCAATTTTACCTATACGGAGGATTGTTCTCAGAATGTTCTTTATTTAAATAAGATCATGAACGAATTCGGTTTTGCAGATCGATGGATCTATCGAAATGGAGCTAATGGCGAGTTTCATGGTGCGGGGGAGGGGAAGGCAAGAGATCTCTTAAAGAATGGCGATTTGCTTGTCGATGTTTCCGGGGCGGGATGTTTCCGTGATTATGAGCTGACGATTGGACATAAAATGTTTTTAGATGGCGATCCGATGTTTACTCAAATCGGACTTTATGATGAAGCTAAAAAGGAACATGCAGATCGGGTGAGCTCTTATGACAGTCATTTTAGTTTTGGTTTAAATATCGGAGCTCCTGATTGTTTAGTTCCTTCAGCAGGGATTGTTTGGAAGCCGACGCTACAGCCGATCTCGATCGAGCATTGGCCCTTTCAAGAGCAGGAACCGCTCGATCAATTCACGACCGTGATGAACTGGGCAAGCTATGCCCCAAAGGAGTGGGAGGGAAAACCGTATGGACAGAAAGATTTAGAATTCCAAAAATTTATGGAGCTACCCCGCCATACCTCCCAAAAACTGGTCATGGCGATGGGAAGGGGACCCGGAAATAAACGACCGACCGAACAATTGAATGAAATTGGTTGGAAGATTTTAGAACCGGATCAAGTGGTTCCCGATCATCATACCTACCGAGATTTTTTGCGTACCTCAAAAGGGGAGTGGAGTATCGCCAAGCATGGCTATGTCGCCTCACGAAGTGGTTGGTTTAGCTGTCGAACCGCCTGCTACTTGGCGTTAGGTCGTCCCGCGGTGGTTCAAGATACTGGATGGAGCTCTCATCTTCCGCATGATAAGGGGGTACTTCCCTTTTCAACCATGGAGGAATGTGTCGATCAATTGAATCGTGTTCAGCTTGATTATCGTGAGCATCAAAGGGGGGCAAGAGCTTTTGTCTCGGAGTTTTTAGATGCTCCGAAGGTCTGTGAAAAATTGATTCGAGATGCGGGAGTAAAGTAACGATCGTTACACAAATTTTTATTCCGTTTTCCTTCGTTTACCCAGCTGTAAATTGTACTTGGGTTATTGATTGGAAATCTGTCGAAGGAGTTGCTGCGCTGCGGAATGTTGGGGATATTTGAAAACGATTTTTTCCAAGAGCCCTTTGGCCTCGGGAAGTTGTTTTTGTTGAATGAGAATTGTCGCAAGAGCGTAGCTGGCATCAGGAGAGGTGGGGTCGATTGCGATTGCTGTGCGAAGGGTTTGAATCGACTCTTTTGTTTTTCCGAGTTGATTCTGCAATAACCCTAAATTATAGGCAGCGCGGGGAAAAGAACGGTTTCGTTTCATCACCTTGAGAAATGACTTTTCGGCAGCCTTGAAATTCCCTTGTTCTGCTTGGATCAGCGCAAGATCGTACTCAAGTTGAATCGGCTCTGTCACGAGAGAAATCCCCTTTTCTAAAAGAGAGAGCGATTCGCCAGATTTTTGAATCGTCGATAGAAAGCGAGTCAGTTCATGATATCCGGTCCAAGAGTAGGGATCCATCTCAATGAGGCGACGGTACTGTTTTTCGGCCTCTGCTGACTCTCCTCGCGATTCGTAATAGGAGGCTTTACGAAGGGTTCCTGACGGTTGATCAGAAATATGATCCATCCATTCATGGAGCTCTTGGGCATTCGAGGATTGAGGATCGAGTTCTCGACGGAGAACCCAAGCCGCCTCGTTTCGAACCGATCTTACAGAGTCCTTCAGAAGCGGTCGTACCGAGTTCCAAAGGTGGGGTTGGTTCTCTGCCGCACTCACGGCGACACGACGCACGATCGGATCAGGATCTTGAAGTCGTTCGAGGGACCAATTTTGCGTGTTCGTATTTTGCGGGTCAAGATTCTGGGCGAGCTCAAGAAGGGTTGCTCTCCATAGGCCGATCTTTTCGCTTTTTCCAAGTCGGATTAAATCCGGAACAGCACTCAGATCGTTTTTATAAGCACGATCAACGAGACGAGTTCTCTCCCGTTCGGGACGATTCATCTTATCTCCATACCATTGATCTGTTTTTTGAATCGCCCAATCGACGCTTTTGTCCTGATGGCAACTATTACAGGCATTCGGAATTCCCAGTTCCTTGGTGAGGAGGGGATCAGGAGTGAGGAATCCATGATCCCGTCTTGGATCCCGTTTCATGTAGATCGTTTCCGGCATATGACAAGAGACACAACGATTTCCGACTCCCCCTGAGGAGTGATGGGAATGAGCTTCGGGAACAATTTGAGGAGCGTTCCATTTGGTTTCCGCTCCATGACAAGAGAGACAGAGGGCATTGTTTTCGATCGGGAGTTTCAGTTTGGCGCTATGGGAATCGTGACAATCGCTACAGCTCACTCCCGCATGCCCCATTTTACTCATATGAAAGGAGCCCCATTCGAAAACCTCATCCCGAATTTGACCGTCAGGATAATAGGTGCCTGGTCGTGTCGGAAGTTCTAACCGATACTGATCGTGATAAGGGAGATCGTTCTTGTCTTGAGTCGTTATCTCTTCGCGTCGACTATGACAGGCGGCACAGCGATCCATATCACTCTGAGGTTTTAACTTTTCTGTTTGGGCAGTTGTCGAGTGACAACTGACGCAGGTGATTCCTTGTTCGACCCAAGTGGAATGATAGGAATCGGTTTTGGCATCGTAACCTTTATTGAAACCGGTCATATGACAGACGGCGCAATTCGAGTTCCAATTCAGAGCTCGATTTGACCAGTGACCCCATTCACTGGGTTGACGCTTTTCTCCTTCAAAAAGAGCGAACCACTCTTTCTTTTTCGGATCATAAACATGATCGAGTGACTGCCAACGTCCTCCGGGAAATGGAAGCAGATACTGGTACATATTCGCCTCACCGATCACCATCTCTGGGCTGTTTTGATGAGAAAAAGAGGGAGGAGTTTTGAGGAGAAGTGAAGGCAGATGAGATCGATTCCACTCGAGCTTTAAATCAGACTCTTTGAGATGGGGATGGTGTTTAATCTCAAAGGCCGGTTTATCAAGTTGAGGATCGATGGTTCGATTCGCTTTGGCGTGAAGGCTCTCTGCCCAATCTCGGGTAATTTCCTCATGACAGCGTTGACAACTCAGAGAGGAGGCCTTATCTCCAGACGGTTTTTCAAAAAAGCGGGAACAGACCTGTGTTCGCTTCCATCCCATTCTCTCGGAAAGGGGTTTCAAAAAATAGGAGCCCCCTGTCAATAAAGAGAGGATCATGAGGATAATCAGCGGTTTTTTCAAAGGAGAGCCGTTTGTGCAATAAATTAATAGGGAAATGAATAATATCAAGTTTGATTGTAATATTGACGCATGTGGTTAATCTTTGGAGATGAATCGATTCTTATTCTTTAGTTTTTTATTCGCGTCACTTTTCATGAGTTGTTCCTCTTCTTCCGATCGTACCGCACTTTTGGGAAAATGGATTCGAAACGATGGAGGATATCAATTAGAGATTCTCTCAGCGGATGACTCCGGTCAAGTGGAGGCTAAGTATTTCAATCCAAACCAAATCCACGTCTCTGAGGCGAGCTCGAATATTGAAAAGGGGATCTTGAAGCTTCATGTTACCCTTCATGATACCGGCTATCCAGGATGCACTTACGTTTTAGAGTATTCCAAAGAGGCAAAAACATTGCAAGGAACCTATTTCCAAGCCGCTCAGAATCAGAGTTACGAAGTTTCTTTTGAAAAAGTAAAACCGTAACCTTATCCCTAAAATCGTTTTTCTCCTGTTTGTAGAGGAATACAAAAATCTCTCCCGAAGTGCTCACTTATCCTTGGTTCTTCTTCAAGCCGTAAATTTATAAGTTGATCCATGGCCTGCAGAAGGCGTAGAGCCACGATAAAAGAAGTGTGCCGAAGGTGATGATGATCCAGAGTTTGAAGATCACACGAGTCTTAAAGATCATCGAGTAAATCAACATCAGTTTGAAATCGAAAATCGGTCCCGCGACAAGGAAGGCCAACTTGGCGTGAACGGGGATTTGTCCCATCGGGGCGATGATAAAGGCGTCCACAGTACTGCAAAGGCTCATTCCTTGGGCAATGAATATGGTGATCAACGGCGAGAGCCATTGATTTTCCATGTAAGGAGCGATTTTCCACCAAGAGACAAAGGTGTTTGCCCAAGCAGCGATACAGCAGCCAATCAGGTAGTAGGAGAAGACGAGAAGAAAATCATGTTTGGTCAGGAGAATCGCATTTTTCCACCACGGACCTTGATGTTCACACTCTTGAGGGGTCGATTCATTTTGTCCTTTAAAAAGATCGCTCACCGGAAATCGACTGATCCAGATTCCGATCGCAATGACCATGATGACTCCTCCGATAAATCGAAAGAGCGTCATCTCAAGGGGATTACGATTTTGAAAAGCGATCCAAGTGGTGAAGAGAGTGATCGGATTCAGGATCGCTCCCGAAAGAAAATAGGTCATTCCTGCATAAAGGGGGAGGCCTCTTTGCAAGAAACGCTTTACAATCATGATCGAGGCACATTCACAAAGAGGGAGAATAATTCCCGCAATGAGTCCAGATCCGATGCCGACCGATTTATTTTTAAATGAAAAAGATTGAAAGAGTTGTGGACGAGCAAGGCTATGGATCAGTCCAGAAACCAAGGCTCCAAAAAGCAAAAAGGGGACTCCTTCAAGGAGTAGGGCCGCTAGGGAGATCCAGAAATCTTTCATTAAATCATTTCGATTGAGAGTTCATCGATTTGTCTTAAAGCTTCCAGGAATCGGTCGGAATCGATTCACGGCGATGGGTGGCTGAGTTGGTGAAAAAGACTTTTCCCCATTGGGCTCCGTAGTCGTGAACTTTCCAAGTGGTTTTGACATCGTAACAACAGTATTCTGCGATTTCTCGGACTTTACCCTCTTTCCACCATTTCAAGGCCTCTAGTCCATCGGCTGTTTTTCCAACCCCTAAGGTTTCTGTCGCAACGGCATCGAGTTTAATTCGTTTTCCAATTTTCTTTTCGATATCGACTAAGAGATCAAGCGTCGGAACCTGACTAAAATCAAAAATGGTATAGGCAGAAAGTACTTTGTAATCGAAATCGATCACATTAAATCCGATCACGCAATCGGCGCGTTGGAGTTCGCGCACAAGCTCCTCCGCACGATTTTCGGGATAAATCATATAAGTCCCGCGGGCGGTACTGTAGGTCACCCCCACGGACATTTTCATCAACGCCTT
>CAMAQI010000106.1 GCA_945860255.1 Methylacidiphilum caldifontis | reverse complement strand
CAATTAACACTTCTTTATTCAAAACTTTGAAAAAGACAAGGGAACACCGATGTGTTTTTCAGTCTTTTCAATCTGAACGACTTCACCTTGATGGATCGTGATCTGGAGAACTCCAAATTCGAGTCCTTTGATCAACTCCTCAACGAGTTCTTTCCATTCAATTTTTGGCTTCATTTTAATATCTACTAAATTGGTCGTTATTAAGTTCCAAAAAAAGTTTTGTTTTTCATATTTGTTTTGATTGTTTTTACCATTAACGATCAATTTGGTCGTTATTAAAAAAATGTCAAGAATGTTTGCAAAAAAACTATCTTAATTGATCTTTGATTTATCTTCAATCTCTCGCCATAGTCTCCCCCTTATGACCTTTGAAGAACGAATTCAAACCTACCTCGAAAAAAATCCAACGATCGATCCCTCTGCCTATCTCGCTCCCGGATCGATTCTCATCGGTGATGTTCACCTGGCGGCTCTGACGAGTGTCTGGCCAGGGGCGGTCCTTCGAGCCGATATTCAAACGATTCATATCGGCAAAGGATCGAACGTTCAAGATGGAGCCATTGTTCATCTGGCGGATGACTATCCTGTCTTCATCGGTGAATACGTCACCATTGGACATCGAGCAACGATCCACGCCTGTACGATTGGCGATCGCTGCCTGATCGGAATGGGAGCCACGATTCTTGATGGGGCGATCATCGAAGAGGAGTGTATTATTGGAGCCCATGCCTTAGTCACTCAGAAAATGCGAATTCCCGCAGGTTCCCTTGTTTTAGGAACTCCAGGAAAAATCGTTAAAACACTCACTCCCGAAGAGCGGGCAGGAATCAAAGCCTGGGCCGATAAATATGTGGAGGTCTCCGCCGCCCATCGCCGAGTTGCAGGAAAAACGACGATTTTCACAAAGAGCTAACTTTTCCAAAGATCCTTTCCTAAAGAAGATCAAGAAATCTCTAAGTGAAGAAAACTTCCTAAAACATATAAACAACTTGCAATCAGATAGTTAAGAAAAATACAATTTTTGCATCGATAGGGAGGATGGGGAGGATAAATTCAAAAACAATTTTCTTTGGTCTTTATCCTGAAAATCCTCCGAATCGATGCAAAAAATTCGCTTCACTCCTTTGCCATTCCCCATTCCATGGGGACAGTTGCTCTTAGGAAGGCGACCAGGAAAAATCCATTTCTATTGTTGTTCGAAATTCCTGCTTTCTTGCCTTCTTTAGAGAGTCTTTTTCCTTCATTAGAAAGGGAACCAAAAATTTTCTTATCAAAGAATTTCGGTTTTCAAACCGCTTCCAACCGGCTAAACAACAGTATGACTGCGCTTCAGGACCAAATTATCGCTCTTAAGAAAAAGAAGAATGCCACGATTTTGGCTCACAATTACCAAAATCGAGAGATTCAGGAAGTGGCTGATTTTGTCGGCGATTCTCTAGGGCTCGCCTACAAGGCTCAAGAGAGTAAATCGGATCTGATCGTTTTTTGCGGCGTCCATTTCATGGCCGAAACGGCAAAAATCGTCAACCCACAGACCAAGGTCCTTCTCCCTGATCTCAAGGCCGGTTGCTCCTTAGCCGATTCCTGTCCCGCCTCTGCGCTCGCTGCCTATAAAAAGCTCCATCCCCATCTTTATACGGTCGCCTATATTAACTGCTCCGCAGAGGTCAAAGCCTTGTGCGATGTGATTTGTACCTCCGGAAATGCGGAGCGAATCGTGAATCAAATCCCTCAAGATCGTGAAATCCTCTTTGTTCCGGATCAAAATCTCGGGGAGTGGGTCATCGAAAAAACAAAACGTCCGATGAAACTTTGGCAGGGAAATTGTTACGTCCATATTGAGATGACTCACGAATCGATCTCCAAAATACGTGCTCAATATCCCAACGCCCCGATTGTCACCCATCCCGAGTGTGATCGTGCCGTTCGTCTGATGTCGGATGAGGTTTGTTCGACTGAAAAAATGGTTCATTACTGTCAATCAAGTCCCGCAAAACAATTTATCATCGCCACCGAATCCGGAATGCTCCATCGGCTCCGTCGCGAAATCCCCACGAAAGAATTTATCGCGGGTCCTACCGATCGCTGTAACTGCGCCGACTGCCGTTACATGAAACTCAATACCCTTGAAAAACTGCTCGCGGCTTTGGAAACGGAAAAGCCAGAAATCCTCATGACTCCGGAGCTGATCGAAAAAGCCCGCGCACCAATCGAACGAATGCTGGAATGGAGCAAGAACTAAACCATCCATGAAGAACTCTTTTCTTGATAAACTCCTTCATCGAATGGATCGCGTGGGATCCGATGACCTTCAGATTTATCTCCAACGATTAGCCAAAGAAAAGGGATTTCTCGAAACAATCTTTAATACCCTTCAAGAGGGAATTCTCGTTATCGATCAAAAGGGAAAGATTCTCTACTTTAACTCCAGTGCGCAAAACCTGATCGGAATCCCCAATGAAAAAGCACTCGATGAACCAATCGCGAAATATCTTCGTGATTTCGATTGGAAAACCATTCTTGCCGATGGCAAGGTGCTGACCCGAGATATTGAGGTCTCCTACCCCGAAGAGCGATTTCTCAGCAGTTACATTGTTCCACTGACCGACGATCATCACATGATCCATGCCTACGCCTTGATTTTGCATGATCTGACCCGCTATCGCGAAAAAACATTGGAAACAATCGAATCGGAAAAAATCAATGCCCTGACGGTTCTTGCTGCTGGGGTCGCTCATGAACTTGGAAATCCCCTCAACTCTCTGAACATTCACTTTCAACTTCTCGAACGTGAACTCCGTAAAAAAGGGGGAGACAGTCCCGATATCCAAGAACATATCCGAGTCGTTCGCGGGGAGATTGAGCGACTCGACTCCATCATCCATCAATTCCTTCAGGCGCTTCGCCCCGCCACTCTCGAGCGTCAACCGGCCTCGATCAATGAGGTCATTCAAGAGTCGTTGATGGTTCTAAAGCCCGAGATTGATGATCGGGATATTCTCCTCGAAACCGACTACGGAATCGATCTTCCCCCGATTCAAATCGATCGCAATCGAATGAAGCAGGTCTTTTACAATCTCATCAAAAACGCCATTCAAGCGATGCGAAAAAAAGGAATCCTCAAAATCGCCACAGGGGCGAATGACACTCACCTTTTGATTGCCTTTATTGACAACGGGGTCGGGATACCTGCCGAAAACATTGCCCGCCTCTCAGAACCGTTTTTTACGACCAAACCACTAGGCAGCGGTCTGGGTCTTTTGATTGTTCGACGGATCATCCGCGAACACGGCGGAGAACTTCAGATCGATAGCCAAGAGGGAATTGGAACGACCGTCCGACTGTTGCTTCCCCTAACCGAAAAAAGAGTCCGAATGTTAACTCCCTAAATCGGTCAAAGACCGAAACCAAGAATATCTCTAATCAAAACATTCTCTACCCATTTCAATCACATTGAATTCCGATTTATGAATTTTAAAAAAATAGTTTCATTTATTTTGATCATTTCCAAATAACACGCACACTCTTGACTTATGCCTCCTTCCACTAAAGTTATGATTCTCGGAGCAGGCCCTGCTGGTTTAACCGCCGCTTGGGAGCTGACTCAAAAAGGTTATCCGATCACCATCTGGGAAGCCGATCCCCGTTACGTGGGCGGAATTGCTCGTACAGTTGAAGAAAAGGGATTTCGTTTCGATATCGGGGGCCATCGCTTTTTTAGTAAATCGGAAGAGGTCAATCGTGTCTGGATGGAGATCATGCCGGATGATTTCATCGAATGCCCTCGCCTCTCTCGGATTTACTACAATCATCAATTTTTTAACTACCCCCTAGAAGCTGTCGATGCCTTCCTTAAACTCGGCCCCCTCGAGACCGCTCACGTTTTATTGAGCTATCTTTCCTGTAAACTTTTTCCCTCTCCCACTGAAAAATCGTTCACCGAATGGGTCTCCAATCGTTTTGGAAAACGCCTCTTCCAAATCTTTTTTAAATCCTATACCGAAAAGGTTTGGGGAATGTCCTGCGATGAGATTAGTGCTGATTGGGCCGCGCAACGAATCAAAGGACTCAGCCTCAAAGAGGCGATTGTTAATGCCTTACGTGGAAAAGAGGCGGTTCCGACTGCCAAAACCTTAATTCGCCAATTTTTCTACCCCCGACTCGGACCAGGACAGATGTGGGAAACCGCTGTCACCAAAATCACCGCTCAAGGGAGTCGGGTTGTGATGGATCGTCAGGTCACCGAGATTCATTGGGAAAACAATCGAGTCACCCAAGTCAAAGGCAAAAGCCAATCGGGTGAATCCTTTGAAGAGGTCGCCGATACCTATCTCAATTCAATTCCCCTTCGAGAACTGATCGAAGCGATGCGTCCGCTTCCCCCAGAACCGGTGATTCAAGCCTCTCAAAAACTTCGCTACCGAGATTTTCTCACCGTTTGTCTCGTGGTCAAACGAGCAAAAGTTTTCCCCGATACTTGGATCTATATTCATGATCCCTCCGTCAAAGTCGGACGAATCCAAAACTACAAAAATTGGAGTGCCGCAATGGTTCCTGATCCCTCCTACTCCACACTCGGAATGGAATATTTCTGCTTTGAAGGAGATGGAACCTGGAATATGTCTCCCGAGGCTCTTCGAGAACTCGCCACTCAAGAGGTCGTTAAAATCGGACTTATTTCAGCCGAGGAGGTCACTGATGCCTTTATCGTTCGAATGCCCAAAGCCTATCCGATCTACGATTTTAGCTATGAGAGTAACGTCGATATCATTCGTCAATGGCTCATGACCTTTACCAATCTTCAGACCGCTGGACGTAATGGAATGCATCGTTACAACAACCAAGATCACTCGATGATGACCGCCATCCTCGCCGCCCGAAATATCGATGGAGCGAAGCACGATCCTTGGCAAGTCAACACCGACGCCGAATACCATGAATCCGGCGACCATCTGACCCCTCGAAAGATCTAATGCTTAAAATGCCTTAGCCCGGTAAAAACCATCGCAATTCCCCGCTCATCCGCAGCGGCAATGACCTCTTGATCGCGAACGCTTCCCCCCGGTTGAATCGCCGCTGTCACTCCCGCATTTCCGGCGGCAATCAGTCCATCGGCAAAAGGGAAAAAGGCATCCGAAGCAATCACACTTCCCTTTAACGAAAGTCCCGCCTCGCCGGCCTTCCAAACAGCTACTTTCGAAGAATCGACTCGAGACATCTGACCGGCTCCTATTCCCAAGGTTTGATGGGGGGCAGCATAAACAATCGCATTCGATTTCACATGTCGCACCACGCGCCAAGCGAAAAGAAGAGCCGTTTGCTCCGCAGGAGACGGAACCCTTTTCGTCACCACTTTCCAACTAGTCGGATCAATCGCAATCGAATCGGTTTGCTGAACTAAATAAGAATCACCTGCAACACTTCGGATTTGAAAAGGAGAAGGACTTTTAAGTTTATTAATCATTAAGCGAAGATTTTTCTTCTTCGTTAAAACCGAAAAAGCCTCGGGTGAAAAAGCCGGAGCAATAATCACCTCACTGAAAATCTCAGCGATCGCCTCTGCCGTCGCTCCATCAAGAGTCTGATTGGCCACAATAATCCCTCCAAAAGGGGCCTGATGATCAGTCGCATAGGCACGATCCCAAGCCTCTTTTAAAGTGGTTCCTGACCCCACTCCACACGGATTGGTATGTTTTAAAATCGCAATCGTCGGCTCTTCCTGAAACTCACGAATTAAATCAACCGAACCGGAGATATCCAAAATATTGTTATAGGAGAGCTCCTTCCCATGAATCTGTTCAAAATTTTGATGAAAATCGCCGTAAAGGATCGCCTTTTGATGCGGATTCTCTCCATAGCGAAGCCCTTGCGCTTTCCTTAACCCTAGTGTCATCTGCTCAGGAAAATCCTGCCCTTGACGTTTAAAAAGATAGTTGCCGATTAAAGAGTCATAATAACTCGTATGTTGAAAAACCTTCATCGCTAAATGCTCACGAAGCTCCGGAGAGGTTGCCCCATTCTTTTCGATCTCATTGGCAACCAAAGAATAATCGGAGGGATCCACGATCACGGTCACCGATCGATAATTCTTCGAGGCGCTCCGCAACATGCTCGGCCCGCCGATATCGATATTTTCAATACAGGTCTCATGCGAAACCCCAGGCTTCTTAATCGTTTCTTCGAAGGGATACAAATTCACGATCACATAATCAATCGGCTCAATTCCATGTTCCTTCGCCTGCGCCTCATGCTCTGGATTTCCACGAAGATAAAGCAATCCCCCATGAACCTTCGGATGCAAGGTCTTAACGCGTCCATCCATCATCTCCGGAAAACCGGTGAAATCGGAGATCTCGGTAACGGGCAATCCCCCATCCCTCAAGGCTTTTGCGGTTCCCCCCGTAGAAATCAAACTCACCCCCTGTTTGATTAAAATTTCTGCAAAAGGAATCAGCCCTGTTTTATCTGAAACCGACAAAAGTGCGCGTGCCATAAATTTAAATCCTATTTAAGAACCACTTTTCCAGTTCCTTTACGAATCGTTCCAATCGGAATCCCCTTAATTAATTTAGCTGCCTGTTCGGCATGCTTAGAGTCAACGATCGCAATCATTCCAATTCCCATATTGAAGGTCTGATACAACTCCTCATTAGAAACGTTCGCCGTATCGGCCAATAACTTAAAGAGCGGAGAGATCGGCCAAGAGCCTAACTCGATCACCGCATTGACATTTTTCGGTAAAACACGCGGAGGGTTATCGATCAGTCCTCCTCCGGTAATATGGGCAAGTCCCTTCACCATCTTTGCTTTTTTTAAGGCCCGTACCTGAGGAAGATAACTCACATGAGGAGCCAAAAGCTCCTCTCCGATCGTTTTCTTACTTCCATTGAGTTTATCTTTTGGATTCAGCTTTAAGGTTTCAAAAATCAACTTACGCGCCAATGAATATCCGTTGGTATGCAGCCCATTCGAGGGAATCCCCAAAATCACATCCCCCACTTTAATCTTCGACCCATCGATCATTTCATTTTTATCAACAAGACCGACAATTACTCCCACTAAATCATAATCATCGCCATGATAAACCCCAGGCATCTGAGCGGTCTCTCCGCCGATTAAGGCACACCCGGCTTTTGCACAACCCCGAGTGATCCCCGCAAGAATCTGCTCAAACTTTTTCGGCTCCAACTTTCCAATTCCTAAATAATCTAAAAAATAAAGGGGCTCTGCTCCCAAAACCGCAATATCATTGATACAATGATTCACTAAATCCTCTCCGACCGTATCATGTTTTCCAATCATCGCAGCGACCTTGAGCTTTGTCCCTACCCCATCAATGCTGCTTACTAAAATAGGCTCTTTATATCCCGGAAAGGAGGCCTTAAATAATCCTCCAAAACCGCCAATTTTTCCCATTACCTCTGAACGATGTGTTTTCTTCACTAATCCGGGAATACGGGATTTTACTCGGTTTCCTAAATCAACATCGACTCCTGCTTGTGCGTACGCTTTTTTCATAAACAATCCTTACGAAGTAGCGTTTATACGCCTTCACGCAAAGAGAAAATATATCGATCTTTTTTTTACGTTTTTTAACTTAAAAAGTAGCCTCTTTTCCGTATTAAAAACAGTATTTACCTCCGTTTCCCTCTGTCTCTCTATAAATCTCTTTCCTTGGATTCATCTTTATTGGC
>CAMAQI010000105.1 GCA_945860255.1 Methylacidiphilum caldifontis | reverse complement strand
AGCCGGCTTGTTTTGAGTACCGATTCAGGCCCTGCCCATTTAGCCGCCGCATTGGGAGTGAAGACCGTTTCGTTGTTTGGAGCAACCGACTCCCAAAAAACAGCTCCTGTTGGTTTAAATAGTCAGATTCTCCGTTCGGATCTCTCCTGCTCGCCTTGTCTCAAAAGGGTCTGTTTTCATTCCCTCCCAATGGCTTGTATGAAAGAAATTTCGGTTTTAAAAGTATTTAATCAAATAAATGAATCATAAGACGGAACTCATTGACTTTCAATGAGTTGAGTTTTTTCTAAAAAGAGCATTTACATTTATTCCTCGCTAAGGAAAATTGTTTTAACACGACTGTCATTTGACAGATTAAGGAATCGGTATAAATAATGCTTGTTAATTTCAGAGGGAAAAATTCATATGGCAAATCGTAAAAATAAAAATTGGTCTAAAGAAATTATTATTCAGGAGATACAACGTCTTCATCTTGAAGGAGTTCCGTTGTATTCTCATCATATGAGAAAGACTTATCAAGAATTACTTGCTGCGGGGATGCGTCATTTTGGAGGTTGGAAGGAAGCGGTTTTGGAGGCTGGATTTTCATATGAAGAGGTCAGACGTTATCATCAATGGTCGAACGAAAAAATTATCGAAACGATTCAATCTCTTTATCGGGCAGGAGTGGATCTCTCTTTTCGAGCCGTGATGTTGAGTAAGGAGGCTCCGATGGTTTATGCGGCGATTCGAACGCAACACTTTGGATCGTGGAGAAATGCCTTGGAGTCGGCAGGACTTCCTGCGGAGGAGATTTATCGCTATCGCTCATGGGATGATCAGGAGATTTTGAATGAGATTCGATCCCTTCATTCCAAAGGGGAGGATTTGAGTTCTAAGCGAATGGATGACTCCTCGAACACCCTCATCGCAACGGCTCGTCGTCGATTTGGAACATGGGAAAAAGCGGTCAGTGATGCGGGCTTGGATTATTCTACGATCCGTCGTCGCCAGCGTTGGAGTCGCGAATTGATTTTAGAGCAAATGAGGCCTTTACTCGCCGCAAATCCCAAAATGAATGGCAGTGAGATGAAGATGGCGAATCCAGCGCTTTTCGCTGCGATTTGCAAGCATCGTTTTTTCGGAGGTTGGTCCAAAGCCGTTTCCGCCTTACGTCGCTTAAATTCTAAACGATCTCAAAGGGAGTCCAATCTAACGGTTTCTCCTTCCGTCCCGCTTGAAGCGGAGCTTGTTTGAGCCGCAAGAGAACGCAAAGAACACAAAATAAAATTCGTATTACAGCCGATCAGCCTTCTTTGTCTCGACGACTCTGTCGTGGTCTTATTTTTCGTTCCGACGAAAAATAATGCGAAGAATTTCAAGAGTGAGGGACTATGCGTGAGTGGCTCTTTGGAACGGTTTGACGTATTCCGCACGAATACAGAAATCACCAAAGGTTTCTCCCTCCGTTCTCTCTTTTGCGTAGCGACGAATGATTCCAGAAAGTTCGGCAACGATTTCATCATGTTTGAGTGACTCTTTATAAAGACTGTTGAGTCGACTTCCGTCGTATTTAGCTCCGAGATAAAGATTGTATTTTCCGGGGGCACGACCGATGAGTCCGATCTCAGCAAGATAAGGACGGGCACAGCCGTTGGGACATCCGGTCATTCGAATACTGATCGCATCCTCTTGGAGACCGCATTCCTCGAGTGTTTTCTCGATCTCTTTGAGCAGATCAGGAAGGTAACGTTCGCTTTCGGCGAGTGAGAGTCCACAGGTCGGAAGGGCGACACAAGCAAGGGAATTGAGGCGGAGTCCCGATTGTTCCCAGCATTTATCCATTTTATGGGATTGGAGGATAGCCTCAATTTGAGGTCGATTGCTTTCGCTAATCTTTGCGATGATCAGATTTTGACTCGCAGTCAGTCGGAAATCGCCATCATGAATTTTAGCAATCTCTCGAAGCGCTGTTTTCATCGGGTAGTCGGCGGTATCCTTGACGCGACCATTTTGGATAAAAAGAGTCAGTGACCATTTACCATCGATTCCTTTGTTCCATCCATAACGGTCGGCAATGCGATCGAATGCAAATGGTTTCGCTGGTTGAAATTTGAATCCGATTCGATTTTCGACTTCGTTTTTAAACCATTCGATCCCCCGATCATCAATGGTGTATTTGAGTCGAGCATGTTTACGACTTGTACGATCACCAAAATCCCGTTGCGTGGTCATGATCCCCTCCGCTGCCTTGAGGACTTGGTCCGGTGTGACGAAGCCGATCACATCGGCGAGTCGGGGATAGGTGTCGGCTTGACCGTGAGAGGTTCCAAGGCCGCCGCCAACGGTGACGTTGTAACCGATGATTTTATTATTTTCGATAATGGCGATGTAACCTAAATCTTGGGAGAAGATATCAACGTCGTTGGAGGGAGGTAGTGCCACTCCAATTTTGAATTTACGAGGGAGATAGGTTTGACCATAAAGCGGTTCAAACTCTTCGGTACCAACGATCTTTTCCTGTTCGAGCCAGATTTCGTAGTAGGCCTTGGACTTAGGAAGGAGATGTTCGCTGATGCTTTTCGAGAGTTGGAAAATCTCATGGTGATGTTCTGATTGTTCCGGATCTGGATTACACATCACGTTCCGATTCACATCCCCGCAGGCGGCAATGGAGTCCATCAATTGGGAGTGCATCTTTTGAATGGTTTTACGGAGATCTTTTTTAATCAATCCATGCAGCTGATAGGCTTGGCGTGTCGAGAGTTTGATTGTTTTGTTTCCGTAGGTTTCGGAAAGCTCATCCATCATCAGCCATTGCTCGGAAGTAGAAACACCCCCTGGAACACGGACGCGAATCATGAAAATAAAGGCTTTTTCGATATTCTGTCGCTTGCGCTCGATGCGAAGATCTCGGTCATCTTGTTGATACATTCCATGGAATTTGAGAAGATTGGTATCATCCTCAGCAATGGCTCCTGTGGAGAGATCATCAAGCCCTTGGGCGATTGTGCCTCGGAGAAAGTTGCTTTTGACTTTAATTTCTTCAACTTTAGTGACTGGTTTTACGGTGGTATCGGTACTCATTTTTTTTCCTTATTTCGTCCGCTGAAATGTAGGTCAGAATCCAACGGGGTCAATGACTTTAAAAAACAAAACACTTTTTAACCCAAATTTTGCAATAGACCCCTTTTATTCCAAAATTTGCCTCATCTCCGTCCCGCATAGGCGTTAACTTAAGGAATCCATTCAAAGGGATTTTTCTCACGCGTCCTCCTTCGCTTGAGATATGGCGGACGAAGACGGCGCAACGAACACAACTCCGACAAAGAGTACGGGGAACTAGCTTTCGTTTCGAAGGGCGCGAGAGGGGGGGATCACCGCGGCATGTCGGGCGGGAATCACGGAAGCAAGGAGACAGATGAGAAGGGCGGCAAGGGCAACCGAGAGGGAGAGAAGGGGATGATGGGCGGAGGGGATGGTCGGAAATTGATAGACGGAGGCCGCAAAGGGATCGGAATGAAAGGTTTGCTCAAGCCAGAGTCTAAATTCGTTGCGGTAGCGGAGAACGATTTGTGCTAAGAGAACGCCAACGCCGGAACCCAAAACTCCTACCCATGCGCCATGAAGGAGAAAGATCGTGAGGATTTGACGATTTTTAGCTCCTAACGCTTTGAGGAGTCCGATCTCTTTCCGTTTTTGAACCGTGAGGGTGATCAACGTGCTACAGAGTCCAAAGGAGGCGACGATCATAATAAAGAGCAGAACAAAGGTCATCACCACTTGTTCGGTTTGGATTGCATTAAAGAGCGGACGGTTTTGGTCCATCCAGGTTCGGGCCGTTGCGATTTCACCATGTTGCTGATTCCATTGTTGCTTGAACTGTTCTGCAAGGAAGGGGTCTTCGAGACGGAGCGAAATTCCATGAACCCCTTCATCGATTCGGTAAAAGCGTTGTGCGTTGATCAAGGAGGTGATCATAAAATTGAGATCGTAATCGTACATCCCGGTTTGGAATATCCCCGTGACGATCATCTCTTGGGGAAGGAAAGCGCTTTGAGTTTTGGTCGCCGTTTTTTTCCAATCGCCAAGACTTCCGGGAGAGTAAATCAGAACTTTGTCGCCGATGGCGATTCCGTAGCGATAGGCCCATTCGAATCCAACGATGATACTGTTGCCACGGAGTTCGAATTCGCCATTGATGATTTTTTCCTTGAGTGGGAGGACTCGATCTTCGCTTTCCGGATCGATGCCACGAATAATGGGGGTGCTAATTTTATCTCGAAACTCCGCGAGAACAGGGCCACTCACATAAGGGGTATAGGCCGTGACTTTTTTTTCTTGAACAAGGACTTTAATCGTTTCTTCGGGGTTCATGACGCTTCCCTGTTTGGAAAGAACGATGTGGGCGTTAAACCCGATGACCTTGTCGCGAAGTTCAATCTCGAAACCTTTCATCACCGAGAGCACGACGATTAAGACCATGACGCTGAGGGTGACCCCCAGCACGGAGAGGACGGTGATCGTGGAGACGAATGTTCGCTGCGGTTTAAGATAGCGAACCGAGAGAAAATGTTCAAATCGTCCGATCATGAATTCAATTCTATTTTTGAATATTGAAACGATCGAGGGGTCAACTTGCCGGTCAACGGAATTGGGGCTTCGACTGGCGCATCTTTTTCAATCCGAACTCTCTCTCGTGCCTTCATGATCTCTTGATGAAGAAGTTGGATCTCCGTACCGATATTTTCCGGTTTATAAGGACAAAGCAACGCCGCTTCATAGGCCTCCATTGCTTTGAGAAGAAGACCTTGCCTCCAATAGTGGGAGGCGAGCTCAACCCAGAAGTAACCGCTGTATGGTTGGTTGGTCACGGCGAGCAGATAGTATTGATAGGCCTCCATGTAGCGTTCCATCAGATCATGTGCCATTGCGAGACGTACGGTAATCGTATCATCAATCGGATTTAATCGACGTGCTTTATCGTACCAGTAGATGCTTTTGATCGCCAGGGGAAAGCGAATCTCTTTCTTTATATTTTGCGCCGCCTCTTGGCGATAGAGATCCCCCAGAGTTGTTGCGATTACCGTTGAACGAGGATCGTTCTTTGCGCTTTTCTCGAGAATCGGGATCCGTTGTTCAAAGGGGACAGAGGCTTCTTGCCGTTGGAGGCTCCAGAGAGGAAAATAGCCACTCGCTGTTTTTTGGAGTTCGTAGATAAAGTAAGTGAGAATTAAAAGAGCTCCAAGGAGGGGCACAAAACGGAGCCTCCCTTTTGAGCTGGTTTCAACAGATCGATTCGTGAGTCGAAGACCGAGTCCGATGATCGCAAAAGAGATTAAGGCATTCGCGGGAATATGGAGATTGAAATCGAGAAAGGAATGGATGATGAGCGCTGAGGTGATTGCCGCTGCAGAGGAAAGAAAAACTCGATCGTGCCATTCCTCGGTTTGTCTCGGATGACGAGAGAGTTTGATACTGACCAATATCACAAAGAGCAGGCAGAGAAGCAGTCCGATTGTCCCGTAATCAGCAAGGGTATTGGCGTAGTCATTGTGAGCGAAGACCGCGAGCGTAGGATAGGTTGCCCCTTGATATCGAGGATGTTCGTAGAGAAAGGTCGCGGGTCCTGATCCAAAGAGGGGATAGTCTTTAGCAATTTTGAGACAATCCAGAAAGAGTTGCACCCGACAATACTCTTTATTGACGAGCAAGGTTTCTGCATCAAATCCCTCGGTGAGGCGGCGGTTAAAGTCTTTATTCGAATAGATAAAAGCTCCCGCTCCCATGATAAGTAAAAGAAAAAAGGAGATCGGGATCCACCGCTTAATTTTTTCGAGGCGCAACGAAAAAAGCATGATCGCAAACAGCGCAAAAGCCATAGCCACCCAACTTCCCCGAGAAAGAGTGAAGCCAAGGGCGATCACCATTGGAATTGCGGAGTATAAAGTAATGATCCGGACGACCCAAGAGAGATGGGAGAAAAAACCGATGGAAAGGGCGATGGAGATGGTGACGACCAAGAAATAGCCAATATGATTGGGACATCCATAAGTTCCTGTAAGTCTTGGCGCATAGTGAACATGGAAGGTCTCGCCAAAGGGTCGAAAATCCATATTGCCCTTCAGAAAAAATCCGAAAAGAGAGACTCCTAATCCTGTTGCGATGAGAAAATACAAAATCGTCATCCCTTGAAATCGACGTTGGATTCCGTAGCGAAAGGTAAAAAAAGTAATCGCATAAGCGATGACTTTAAGCATTTCGAGTCGACTGTCGTATTCGATCGGAGAAAACCAGGCGCATCCGATCGTATAAAGGGTAAAGAGTGCCACTGAGGAGTCGATTAGATCCGGTCTCCAGGATCGATGTCGTAGATCGATCAAGGCACGAAAAAGCCCAATTCCGGCCACAAGAGAAAGAATAAAAAAAGGGGGGAGAAACATCCAAGGGCGAATTCCCCCCAGAACGATCGGACCGATGAGTAAGCTGACGAGCAGTAGGATCAGCTGGATATACGGAAGTGAGGGGGATTGGTGCATAATTCAACGAGAGACGGGTTAAGGGGTCGTGGGACTCTTTTGGCATTGGGGACAGATGCCAAAGAATTCGAGTCGATGGGAGAGCTTTGTATACCGTTTGTTTGTTTGAAGTTTTTTTTCCATCTCAAAAAGTTCGCACCCTTCAATCGGCTCTACTTTTTGGCAGGTGCGACAAATAAGATAGTGGTGGTGCCCTTCGTTAATTTCGTAACGGATTTGGCTATCTTCCCAGTAATGTTGTTGGACAAGATTCTTTTTCTCAAGAAGTTGAATGAAGCGAAAAACCGTTGCAAAGTCGCTTCCGCTTTTTTTTACCCCTTGATGAATATGAGCGAGGGTATGAGGTCCCTTTTTTTTACGTAAAAAATCGACAAGGGCAAGACGTTGGTCGGTGACTCGAATTTCGTGGAGTCGAAGCCACTCTTTCGCATTACAATTAGAATGAGAGAGGTGATCTTCATGATCGCAAACATGAGGCATATGGGAAGAGTATCAATCATTTCAGAGGATGCAATCTTGCAGTTTTTCTGATTTCCTGAGAGATTCCGTCGATATGAGTAAATCGGATGTGATTGAGGTTTTAGAGGAGATTGCCGTTCTATTGGAGTTGAAGGGGGAGAACCTGTTCAAGTCCCGTGCCTATTCTCAAGCGGCGAGGACCTTAGAGCTTTTATCGGAAGATCTCGGAGTCTTGATTCAGGAGGAGAGATTAGGGGAGGTGAAAGGAATTGGGGCTGCGCTGCTGCAAAAAATTACCGAGCTCGTGACCACAGGAAAGCTGCTTTATTATGAGGAGTTAAAGGCCTCCATTCCCGAGGGGATGTTGGAGATGCTCAAAATCCAAGGATTAGGGCCGAAACGAATTCGACAGCTTCACGAAAAACTAGGGGTCGCTTCGATCGCTGACTTAGAGAAGGTCTGCCAAGAGAATAAAGTCTCGGAACTTGCAGGGTTCGGAACGAAAAGTCAGCTCAAACTTTTAGAGGGGATCGAGCAACTTAAATCCTTTCAAAATCAACACCGTTTCGGAGATGTGATCGACCGAGCAGAGGAGGTTCAAGAAGCTCTTCGTCAACACCCAGAGGTGATTCGGGTCAGTATTGCGGGAAGCTTACGTCGGTCGAAAGAGGTCATCAAGGATATCGATCTCTTGGTCTCCTCATCCGATCCCGCCTCGGTGATG
>CAMAQI010000104.1 GCA_945860255.1 Methylacidiphilum caldifontis | reverse complement strand
CATCCCCCCATACAGAGCAATCCATCCCGCATAACGTCCCATCACCTCTAAGACCATCACCCGTCGATGGCTGGTCGCCGTGGTATGAAGTCGATCACAGGCATCCGCCACACATTCAATAGCGGAATCAAATCCGAAGGAGGTCGCGGTACAGGAGATATCGTTATCGATCGTTTTCGGAACCCCCACCACATTGATTCCTGCCTCTTGCAATTGAAGCGCCGTTGAAAGCGATCCATCTCCGCCGACACAAACAAGGGCTTCAATTTTTAATTCTTGAAGCGTTCTTTTCGCCTCCTGAATTATTTCCACGTCAATCCGTGCCTTCTCGCCGTGCCCGACCTTGGCGGCAAAACGTCCCCGATTGGAGGTTCCTAAGATCGTTCCGCCAAGACAGAGAATTCCCGCGGTATTCCGTTTTTCTAACAGGCGATATTGAGGTGGATGCAAAAGTCCTTCATACCCCTCCTCAAATCCGTAAACCTCCCATCCCTGTGCATTCGCCGCACGAACCACCCCTCGAATCACCGCATTTAAACCAGGACAATCTCCGCCACAAGTCACGATTCCGATTCGATAGTCACTCATTCTTCTATTTTAAATAAACTCTCTAGAAAGGCAAAGCAATAGCGTTAAAAAATCGCATTAGACTTTCCTCATTATTGCCACTCGCTGATCTACGATATTTCCAGCATTCATGACTTCCCTAGATTTTTTTGCGCCTCCTTTTTTCAATTTTACCTGAATCCTTGCCTTTGCTCTTAAACTCGCCATTAATCTTCCGACTTTAAATAACGCTCATGAAAACCGCTCGATCCAAAAAAAATCAACACCCCTGCTTGGAGGTTCGAAACTCTAAAATCCATGGACGTGGAGTTTATGCACGCCTCCGGATTCCTCCCCGCACGCAAATCATCGAATATACTGGCGAAAAAATTACGCACGCGGAATCGGATCGACGAGAACTCCTCCGCCAGAAAAAAAAGAGTAAAGGAAAACCGTCCGATATCTACCAATTTGAACTCGATGAAAAATGGTACATTGATGGCTCTAAAAACGGCAGCATCGCCCGCTTTATCAATCATTCCTGTGAGGCGAATTGCACCCCTCATCTCTGTGGAAATCGAATCTGGTTTTTTAGCAATCGAACGATCCAAATAGGAGAGGAACTCTCGATCGATTACGGCTTCGACTTCGCTGTCTGGGAGGATAATCCCTGTCGTTGCAGAGCCTCCTCCTGCATTAGCTACATCGTCCGCAAAAACATTCGCTGGCGAGTGAAAAAGAAACTACAACAAAAAGAGGTGAACCGCCAACGAAAAGACAACCCCGACAAGGAGTACGGGGCAGGAAGACGCCAATAAATAAATCCAAGGAAAGAGATTTATAGAGAGACGGAGGAAATACTGGGTTTATAACCTTGGCGAATTTTGTATTTAAGTAGCGGTTAAACCTCTCTTTCTCTGCCTCTCAACTACCCAGCGGCGAGCTCATCAGCTCTTTTCTTCGCTGCTGCAATCACCGCATGGAGAGTCAATTCCACCCCCGCCTTCTCCATGACTTCACATCCAGCGATCGTCGTCCCCCCGGGGCTCTTGACTTGAGCCGCAAGCTCTAAGGCCGAAAACGCGGAGTGGGCCATCAGCCCCATCGATCCTCTTACGGTTTGGACCGCTAAGGTTCGCGCCAAGTCGGGAGAAAGCCCTAATTTCACCGCTCCCTCAATTAATCCATTCACAAAATGAAAGGTATAGGCCGGCCCGCTTCCACTCAGGGCCGTGACAAGGTTCATCTGCTCTTCAGGAACGACACAGACCTCTCCTACCGAACGCAAAAACTGATCGGCAATCCTGAGGTCTTCCGCAGTCGCATATTGTCCCCCGCAATAAGCACTGACCCCTTCCCCGACTAAACAGGGGGTATTCGGCATCGCTCGAACCACCCGAGGAGTCCCCCCTAAAAATCGCTCCAACTGATCGGTACTGATCCCCGCGGCAACGGAAAGAAAAAGTGTTTCAGGACGATACCCCTGAAGCCCCTCTAATCCGGCTCTCATTTGCTGGGGCTTAATCGAAAGAATAATCACATCTAAATAAGGCAGCCAATCCTTCAAATCGGCACAGGTCACCACCGATTGCGGTTGAAAAAGAGATTCAAAACGAGTTCTCCCCGGTTCATTGGCATTGCATCCGATGAGATTATTCAAACCAACGACCCCTCCCTTGACTAAACCTAGGGCAAGCGCCCCTCCCATTTTCCCGGTTCCTAAAATTCCGACTTTCATTTTCGCAACCTACGTTTAACTATTAAAAATTAAAGAGGAATATTTGTCGAAGTTCGATCTCTTACCTGTATGAAAAGAATCTTATTTTTCCTAACCCTATTCTTCGCTCTCCTTAACCTTCACTCTGAGGATAAAAAAATGAAAACTGAATCCATTGTTCTCGGCGCAGGCTGCTTCTGGTGTACTGAAGCCCTGTATGAAAGCATCCCCGGCATCCTGACCGCCGAATCGGGCTATTCCAACGGAAAAATCGAGAACCCCACCTATGAACAAGTTTGCTCTGGAACCACGGGTCATGCGGAGGTCATCAAGGTTACCTTTGACCCAGCCAAAATCGCTCTTGCACGAGTCCTCGAACTTTTCTGGAAAACCCACGATCCAACGACCCTGAATCGTCAAGGCAACGATGTCGGAACTCAGTACCGCTCGATCATCGCTTACTCCGATGAAGCACAAAAGAAAATTGCCGAGGAATCGAAACTTAAAGCCGCCCCTCTTTTTAAAGAGCCCATTGTGACCGAGATCACGGCTCTGACGAAATTTTACCCCGCAGAGGACTATCATCAAGACTACTATCGATTAAACTCCCATCAACCGTATTGCCGTGCGGTCATCAAACCGAAGCTCGATAAGTTCAAACCGTAGCCCTAAAATAAGAGATCTTCCTCAGAGACCTCATCCTGTCAAAAATAGACTCTGTTTTGAAAGCTTGCGCCTCATTGCTTCTTATTCAATCGATGAATTTAAACATTAAAACATTGAATTTAGCCGCAAAAGAACGCAGAGAACACAAAAAGGAAGCGATTTTAACCCTTTGATCTTTTATTTTGCGTTCTTTTGCGGCTCAAATAAGCTCCTTGAATTTCCCCGATATCTGTTTCCAGATTCCGACGGACAGACGCATTGAGACCCAAAAGACCGGCTTTACAACCTATTGCCTTATGCTAGAAATCAGCCCTTATGTCTCGAATTCTGGATACCATTAACTCACCGGTCGACGTTAAAAAACTCTCGATCCCTCAATTGGAAACGCTCGCTCAAGAAATTCGAGAGGAGCTCATCACCGTTCTTTCAAAGAACGGTGGTCATATCGGACCTAATCTGGGAGTCGTCGAACTCACGATCGCTCTCCACTTTGTTTTTGAAACTCCAGAAGATCATTTTACCTTCGATGTCTCTCACCAAGCCTATGTCCACAAACTGCTCACAGGCCGTCGGGATCGTTTTCACACCATCCGTCAACCGGATGGTCTCAACGGATTCATGCTCCGTACGGAAAGCCCCCATGACAGTTTCGGGGCTGGCCATGCCGGAACCGCTCTTTCTGCCGCTTTAGGAATGGCGACCGCTCGCGATCTTCGCGGCGGAAAAGAACATGTCATCGCTCTTTGCGGTGATGCCGCCTTCACTTGTGGAGTCACCTTCGAGGCTCTCAATAATGTCAAAGCCCATACGAAACGACTGATCACGATTCTCAATGATAACGAATGGTCGATCGATAAAAATGTCGGAGCAATTGCCGACTACCTCAACTCGATCGCTACTCATCCGAAGTTCAAACATCTTCACGACAAAGCCGAAAAATGGCTTCAATCAGTCAAAATCGGCGATAAATCGGCTTGGCACTATTTCCATAAAGTTGAAGAGGGAGTCAAAGGGGCGCTTTCAGAAAAAAGCACTCTCTTCGAAGAGCTGGGGATCACCTACTACGGTCCAATCGATGGACATAATCTCGAACTCCTGATCAAAACTTTTGAATTCCTCAAGAAAGAGGAGAATCCGGTCATCCTTCACGTCCTCACTAAAAAAGGAAAAGGATTTGAACCTGCGATTGCCAAGCAAAAGAAGTTCCACGGAGTCTCTCCCTTCGATCCGGAGACTGGTGAAACGAAGTCGACCGCCGTTCGTACCTACTCCGAAGTTTTTGCCGATACCCTCGTCAAACTTGCCGATAGTAATAATAAAGTCGTTGCGATCACAGGGGCGATGCCAAACGGAACCTGCCTTGACCGCTTTCAACCGAAGCATCCGGATAAATATTTTGATGTGGGAATCGCTGAGGAACATGCCGTGCTCTTTGCCAGTGGTCTTGCGACAAAAGGATACAAACCGTTTTGTGCCATCTACTCCACCTTCCTTCAACGTGCTTACGACATGATTATTCATGACGTTTGTCTCCAAAATCTTCCCGTTGTTTTCTGTATGGATCGCGGAAGTCTCTCTGGCGATGACGGCCCAACGCACCACGGTCTCTTTGATATCAGCTATCTCCGTTGTGTTCCGAACATGGTTCACTTTGATCCAAAAGATGAAGATGAACTTGCGGACATGCTTTTCACCGCCATGCATCATAACGGACCGATTGCGATTCGTTATCCACGCGGAGTCGGACGTGGGGTCAAAGTAAAAGATCAACCCCAACTTATTCCGATCGGAAAGGCGGAGGTTCTCCAACACGGTCACGATATCGCCATTTTCGCTCTCGGTGCAAATACTCAGGATATGGCCAAGGAAATCGCAGCGGAGTTTGAGAAAGAGGGTCGCTCAGTTGCGATTATTAATCCACGGACCGCAAAACCGATCGACACCGGTACCCTCGAATTTTTTGCCCGTAGCACGGAGCTCATCATTACCTTAGAAGATCATGTGATCACAGGTGGATTTGGAACAGCAATCATTGAAGAGCTCAATGACCGTAATATTCGTATTCCGGTCGTTCGTGGCGGTTGGCCCGATCAGTTCATTGATCACGGAAAAGAACCTCAACTGCGTGAACGCTATGGCTTCACCGCCAAACACATTCTCGCAAAAGCGCGCCCGCTCCTCCAAAATAAGACGACAAAACCGGCCGTCGCTTAGTTGGTTGCTTAAACCGCCTTTTTCCGTAAAGCAACTGTCCCCCATGGAATGGGGAATGGCACAGAAGTAGAGCGAACTTAAAAACTGTGGAATAGGGAAATCAGGAAAAAAGAAATTAAAACAAAAATAAAGGTCTTATTCCTATTTTCCTTCTTTCCCTATTAAAACTGTATTTTTTATAAAATTTTTTTTATTACCTATACAGTTATCTATCTTTCGAAAGTTTGCTTTACTAAAAGGTACAAAGTAAAGGTACAGTTTCTTCTTTAAAGGAAAGAGGGTCTTTCTTTGGCTCTTTGCAGCCTTTCAATTGATTTCCTTTATGCATCTCTTAGTCATTATCGAAACCATCGGCGGCTACCATGCTGCTCGTCTTTCTGCGGCCGATCGACTGCTTCGCGCCAACGGAGATCGACTCACGGCACTTCAGGTTTATGCCTCGACTCAAGAACATCCTTGGGGATCGATTCCGATTGATTTTAATACCGTCACCTCTTCCCGACCTGAAAAAGAGTGGGAGAGTCTCCTCGATCAAATCCAACCAGATGTGATTGCCATCCCGGGTTGGGGATTCTGGTACTCACGACGGACACTGCGATGGGCGCGATCTCTTCAAAAGCCGACGATTCTTCTCTCCGAAAGCAAGAAGGATGATGCCCCTCGATTGTGGATCAAGGAGCGCTATAAAGAATGGCGATTTGTCCGTTGCTTCTCCTCAGCTCTTGTCGGGAGTCAGGCCCACCGAGACTATCTTTGCTCGCTCGGAATGAAATCGATTCAGATCTCACTGGGTTACGATGCCGTCGATAACCGCTATTTTGAAAACGAAACCAACCGCCTTCGCCAAGAAAACACCTCGACCCTCTCACTCCCCCCCCGGCCTTATTGGCTGACGGTTTCCCGAATGATTCCGAGAAAAAATCTCTCGCTTCTCCTCGATGCTTATACCGGATACCGACAAGAGGTCGGAAGCGAATGGGCATGGGATCTCGTTCTCTGCGGTTCAGGAACTGAAGAGACTCTTTTGAAATCGAAAGCTCAAAAAATGGGGCTCACGGATTTTGTTCATTTCCCAGGATTTAAAACCTACACCGAAATTCCGAAATGGTACGCTTTTACTCAGGCCTTGATTCATCCCGCCCTTCAAGAGCAATGGGGTCTCGTTCTCAACGAGGCCTGTGCCTCAGGGATCCCGATCCTCTGTAGTGAAACCGTTGGAGCTAAAGAGCTCGTTCTCGAAGGGGTCAACGGATTTCAATTCAATCCCCAATCTCCTACGGCACTCATTGATGCCATGCTGAAATTCCATCGACTTTCGATTGAAAAACGGGAGGCGATGGGAATGCAAAGTCGAAAGATAATCGAAAACTACTCCCCCGACCGTTTTGCCCAAGGAATGCAAGAGGCGATTCGCCAAGCAGAACAAACTCTCAGGAAAAGGATCATAAAGCGATGACCCTCTACGCTTGAAGCGGAAATAATTTGGTACCAAGGGCGAAGGGGGTACAACTTGGCATGAAAGCAGTACCGACAAAAATCGGGAGGCGAAGGGTTGAAACAATGAATTTAGCCGCAAAAGAACGCATAGAACACAAAATATAATGAAACTTCTTTTCTGGAGCAAAATTTACCCTGAATTTATTTTTTCATTTTTGTGTTCTCTGCGTTCTCTGCGGCTAAATTCATCGTTTTTAGGTTCTGCCTAATATACTGAATGAGAAACGATCTCTCATTACGAATCTAGTTTAATTCCTTCCCTTTTATGATTAGTGACTTCGAGCCCTTGACGACTTTGAGGGACTCTCCCACTCAAGGGAAATGAACCATTCTCTTCTCTTTAAAACGATTCAAAAAACGCTCCATCGTCATCGGGCACATCGGCATCACAGAAAGTTTCGAAAACCGTTCAAATCGATCCCCCGACGATCACGATTGATTCTGGCTCTTTTCTCCCACCGATCCCATGAATTTCTGCTCCTCGGGATCTTCCTCTTATTTGGAAGCGGGCTTCAGGCAACCGGATATTCAGAGGTCCATGTGGTCGATCTCCAATGGTTCGATATCAAACAGTTACTCCAAACGGAGATGAAGGCCCTCGCGGAACATAAAAAAACCGCCAAGGAAACGGAGGCGATTGCGAGATCGACGAAGGCGATGGAGCTGATGCAAAAGGCTCAAACGGAAATCGCCTTTCAAATGAAATCACAAATTCCCGCACTCCAACAACAGGGACAACTTCTGAGTAAAAGCCCCAATGGGGGAACGAAAATCCTCTCCGCGAATGGAGTCCAATTTAACCCTCAATCGGGCAAGGTCGAAGGAGGGAACTTTGGGTTTACCGAACATCTCCTTAGTCAACGAGGGGTTCCAATCTCGATGGATAAAATTTCCCCCTCCTGGATTGTTCCTGTTCCCGAAGAACTTGCGGACCAGCTGCTCAAGCAGTCGAAGCAATTGATCAAATCGGCTGCAAAACCACTCCTTAAAACAGCGACTGACTCGATCCTAGGAAAAAATAAAAATAGCGAACCTCTCAAGTCCGTCATCACCGCCAATGGAGAAAAGATAATCGAAGGTCTGCTTAAAGAGG
>CAMAQI010000103.1 GCA_945860255.1 Methylacidiphilum caldifontis | reverse complement strand
GAGGGCGATCCGGTGGGGCGGATCGCCCTTGTTTTTTGTACCGGTCTTTGCTTTCGAACGCTTCACTGTTCCTCAGTTTAAAAGAGATGGCGTGATAATTTTTCATTAAATCAGGGAATAAGCTCACAAATTGATTTTACTATGAAGTGAGGGTTTTTATTTGATAACCACTATATCTGATTTAATGTGGCCGTCATGAATGGGCTTTATTTTGAAATTTTTGTTATTTTTCTTTTAGTTGTTGCCAATGGCGTATTTGCAATGGCCGAAATTGCCCTTATCTCTGTCAAAAAATCTCGATTAATCCAATTATCAAATCAAGGAAACCACTCTGCTCAATTGAAATTTTATCGAACTATAAAACGGTGGGTGGATTTGTCTTAAATCTTTTTTCACATATCCCCACAGAGGGTGAACAAGTTGATTTTATGAATTATACAGTCGAAGTGATTGATATGGATCAGAGTCGTATCGATAAAATTCTTTTATTGCCTAAAAAGAATCCTTGAGAATAGCAGAATGTGATAGGCGTAAATTTAAGCATCCCCTGTCAAAGAAGTTAGGGATTCTTATTGCGGTAAAAACCTAATAGTCTTTATCGGCCTGTTTCTTGAGATTATGTACGAGTCGTTGGAATCGCTCTTTTAGGCTGAGGGTCTCAAGGATCTTCTGTTTTTCGGAGACACTTTCGACAAACCCATAGGCAACCATATCGACGAGAGTATCTCGATCGGAGAGGTTTTTGAGGAACTCCTCCATCCATTCCGGCATCTCGATCCCTTTCTCTTTGTAGAGATGGACATATTCTAAGGTCTTGTTGACTAAGGCATCGATCTCGGTGTCGTTCGGATTATCGGAGCGAAGGATCTCAATTTTGGCAATGGGAAACGGTTCATCTTGTGTAAATTCGACCAGCCGAACTCGTGTCAGACCTTGGAGGACGAGATTGGAGGAGCCATCCGGATTATCGACGCAAGCACGAATAATTCCGATCGAGGCGATGGCATGAGGTTTCATCAGGTCACTGGCAAGGGAGATCGCAAAGACGCGAGAATCTTCTAATGCCTTTTGGAGCATCAAACGATAACGGGGCTCAAAAATATAGAGCGGAAGTAGAACCTTGGGATAGAAGACCGTCCCCGGAAGGATCATTACGCTGACCTCCGGAGGGATCGTCAAGGAGGGCATACCGACTTAGGACTGGACTGACGAAAGGGTTAATTCGACTCCGAGATCTCCGACTTTACTCATCGTGAGATCTTTGAAGGCAGGGATGACAGCGGCCATCGCTTTGAAGGCCTCTTCGACGGTGTGGATTCCATTCCCCCCTCCCATCGCCGCCTTGAGGTCTCGAATGATCTCCCAATCGTCTCGGGCTTGATCGGGAGCCGCAATCGCACGGTTGAGACGTTGGAGACGTCCTTTACCGTTGATCATCGTTCCCCGTTTTTCTGCGAAGCTGGAGGAGGGGAGATTAAAGTGGGCTGCGCCGTTGAGTCTCATTCCGACGTTGATGACGAGAGCTGTTTTTTTCAACGATTCAATCGAAAGTCCTGCCTCATTCGCATTTTCATTGAAGATCAAGAGGGCTTGAATCGATCCATTGGAAACTCCCGATCGGATTTCATTGAGTTTTCCGGGATTGGCGATTCCGAGGAGCTTGGCTCCGTTGCTATTTGGATTTAAGTCGGCGCTGCGAAGAATTCCATCTGCTTGACCGAGACGCTCAATCACGTCACAAAGGACCGCTTCACCGCCGAGGGCTTTGCGGAGTCCAGAGAGAAGGAAAAGCTCCTCATTAGTCATCCGTGCAGAGGCGATGATGGCGATCTGTTCCGGTTTGAAACCGTGAAGTTGTTGGGCGATTTGGGTGAGGGCACTGCTCCAATCGGATTTGATGCCGTTGATCAGCGGAGTGGTGAGTCGATTATCCTCATGGATCTCATGGAAACCGAGACGACCTTGATCACACATCCAAAGAGAGTTGACCTCTTCGTTTTCACGAGGAGTCAAACGATGGACTTCGTTTTCGCGACTTCCGACAAGGACGTTACAACCGGTCGCACAACCGGTGCAGATACTTTTGGTCTCCTTCAGGAACCAGACCCGCATTTTGAAACGGAAATCTTTACTGGTCAAGGCACCGACGGGACAGATATCGACGGTATTGAGGGAGTAGTTGTTATCGAGACGTTTTCCCGGATAAACGGCAAGCGTGGTATGACTTCCGCGTTGGGTGAAGCCTAAGACATCATCATTGGCGAACTCTTTGGAGAAACGAATACAGCGGGAGCACATGATACAACGTTCGTCATCAAGGACGATTCGTTCACCGATATCGACATTCTTCGGTTTTGTGACCTTTTCCTCGATGAAGCGACTGTTGGATTGACCGTGTTCAAATGAATATTCTTGGAGCTTACATTCACCGGCTTGATCGCAGATCGGGCAATCGAGCGGATGATTGATGAGTAAAAATTCCATGACCCCTTTTCGACATTCTTGGACGAGAGGGGATTCGGTGCGAATTCCCATGCCTTCAGAGACCTGAGTAGCACATCCGATTTGTGGGCGGGGCATCCAAGCAATTTCCGGTTTTCCGTCGGCAGCGAGGATCGGTTGACGGTTCGCATCCATCTTTGGAGTTCCCATTTCGATCAAGCACATTCGGCAATTTCCGACAACCGAAAGCTTGGGGTGATAGCAGTAGTGAGGGATAAATTTAGAGAATCGTTCAGCCGCTGCGACGATATTCATTCCCTTGGGAACTTGAACCCACTCACCGTCGATTTGGACATTGACCATCGGAGTGTTTTCAGTGGCGATATCGTGATTAAAAGGATTTTTACAAGCGCAGCTCATGGGGATACCTCGTTATTTCTTTGCCCCGTTGCCAGCAACGGTTTCAAATTCTTCTTTAAATTTAGTCACAAAACTTTGGACTGGCCATGAACAGGCTTCACCGAAGGCACAGATCGTCCGACCAGCAATGTTGTCGGCAACATTTTTAAGGACACCGACATCTTCGACGCTTGCTTTGCCATCGCGAATTCGGCTCGTGATTTTTTTCATCCAGAGAGAGCCTTCTCGGCAAGGGGTACATTGACCGCAAGATTCATGGGCGTAAAATTCAGAGATATTCGCTAAACAGTCCGGCATACTGCGAGTCTCATCCATCACGATGACTCCGCCTGAACCTGCCATCGAACCGACTGCGGCCATGGTATCAAAATCCATCGGGATATCTTCGAGGGCAATTTCAACGTCCGCCATCGTTCCATCGGCTTGCTTCTGTTTGATCTTATAGCGTTCGCCGGCCTTAAGGACCTTCGCCGAGGAGCCTCCGGGGATGATCGCTTTCAGTTTTTTGCCGTTTTTAATTCCGCCACAAACGTCGTAGATCAATTGACCGAGAGTTAAGGCGCCGACTTCGAATTCATAGTACCCTGGCTTGACAACATCGCCACTCACGCAAAGGACACGAGTTCCGGTGTTGTTCGGTTTTCCGAGTTTTGCGAAGTTCGCTCCTCCCATTTGGAGGATGTGGATGACGTTACAGAGGGTCTCGACATTATTCACGATCGTCGGACACATATAGAGTCCGAGAACAGCCGGAAAGTAAGGAGGTTTGATTCGTGGATAGGCTCGTTTCCCTTCGAGAGATTCGATCAGTCCTGTCTCTTCCCCGCAGATGTAAGCCCCAGCTCCGCGATGGATATAGATCTCAAGATCATAGCCAGTTCCGAGGATATTTTTTCCGAGTAAGTTTTTTTGGCGGGCCTCGTCGCAGGCGCGTTCGAGGATTTTGGCTCCTTCGGGGAATTCGCCGCGAATATAAAGATAGGCCAGCTTCACGTTATTCGCAAAGCAGCTGATGATCATTCCCTCGATCAATTGATGGGGATCTTTGTGAATGATCTGACGATCTTTAAAAGTGCCCGGTTCCGATTCGTCGGCATTACAAATGAGATAAACCGGTTTCGTATTTTTTGACGGATCGATGAACCCCCACTTGACCCCCGTGGGAAATCCGGCACCGCCTCGTCCTCGGAGACCTGAGGCCTTTACCTCGGAGATAATCTCGGCGGTTTTCATCGTGATTGCCTTACGGAGAGTGGTGTAGCCTCCGTTTTTGATATAGCAGTCGATATCGTTGGTATAACCCGGAGAGTCGATATGTTTAAAAATAAGTCGTGTTTCAGCGATGGCCATAAACTTTATCCGTATTTTTTGACGAGCTCGTTCGCTTTGTCGTTGGAGACGTTTTCATGGAAGTCGTCGTTGATCATCAAGACCGGGCCGGTACCGCAAGAGGCCAGGCATTCCACGAATTCAATCGAATATTTCCCATCCGCACTGACGGCCGGACCATGATGCCCATCCCCTTCGATTTGGCAGCTCTTTTTGAGGTGATCGAAAAGTTCGTATCCTCCCGCAAGCGCACAGGAGAGGGTGCGACAGACCCGAAACTGGATTTTACCGGCCAGTTTATCACGGAACATCGGATAGAATGTGACGAGTTCAAAAACATTGATCGGTTGTAGATCGAGTTTAGCGGCGATCCATTCGACTCCTTGATTGGAAACGTAACCGAATTCCTCTTGCCATAAATGGAGAAGGGGAAGTGAAGCACTTCTTTTAGAGACAGGGTAGTGAGTGATTGTCTCATCTACTTTTTTCTCAAATTCTTGGCTGATTTTAAACTCGCAACTCATTGCTTATCCCTGTTTTTAGTTGAAAGACCCATCTTTACTGACCACGGCATCGTTGAGGAGGGTGACGGTCACCTTCGCCTTGCCAGATTCGTAATAGTAGGTTGTTTTCTCTAGTAAAGTGAATTGTCCTGTTTCGATTCGATTCGGCTCTCCGAGGATCTCTTTAACCTCTATTTTCTTCATTCCAACCGTCACCCGATCGAGATTCACCGCCGTTAACTTTTCATTTCCTGATTTGGAACAGGCGGTGATGAAGGTGCCGGCAAACAGCAGGAGCGCGAGAAGTGAAAGGAGGCGAAATGAAAAGGAGGAGTTCATTCGATCCATCCATTACCTGTCGCATTCACCCATGACGAAGTCGAGGCTTCCGAGAATTGCAATGATGTCGCTCATCATATGACCCGGAGCAATCTTGGAGAGGATTGAGAGATTCACGAAGGATGGGGCTCGGATCTTGAGACGGTAAGGAACACCGCCGCCGATACTGTTGATATAGAAGCCGAGTTCTCCTTTGGGATTTTCTGCTCCAAAGTAGACCTCTCCCTTCGGGGCATTAATCCCTTCGGTGACGATCATGAATTGATGGATGAGCTCCTCCATCTTGGTGAGAACTTTGTCTTTCGTCGGTAGATAGCTTTTGCCGTCGCTGTAGAAAAATGGACCCTCTGGAACTTTGGCAAGGACCTGTTCGAGGATTCGGCAACTTTGGCGCATCTCTTCGACGCGTACGAGGTAACGATCATAACAGTCGCCAGCGGAACCGATGGGGATATCGAATTGATAGTTTTCGTAGCCAGAATAAGGATTGGCTTTACGGACATCGTAATCGACCCCGCTGCCACGGAGATTGGGGCCTGTGAGACCGAAATCGATCGCCTCTTCTTTAGTGATGATGCCGATATCTTTTGTTCGATCAACGAAAATTCGGTTACGAGAGAGAAGGTTATCGAGCTCATCGATCTTTGCCCAGAATTGAGCGACAAAGGCCTGTGCCTCTTCGATAAATCCGGGAGGAAGATCTCGGGTAAGTCCACCGACGCGAGTATAGCTGGTGGTGAAACGTGCCCCGGTGAGTTTTTCGATCAGATTGTAAATTTTTTCACGTTCGTTGAAGGTGTACATGAATACCGTGATCGCTCCGCAATCCATGGCAAAGGCCCCGAGGCCGAGAAGATGGGCGGAGATTCGAGCGAGTTCGCAGCAGATGACCCGAATTGCCTTACAGCGAGGAGGAACGTCCCAACCCATCAATTTTTCGACAGCAAGAGCGTAAGCGACGTTATTGGCGAGGGGGGCGAGATAATCGAGTCGATCGGTGTACGGAACGAACTGATTATAGGTCATGTTCTCTGCGATTTTTTCATCTCCCCGATGGAGATAGCCGAGATCGGGATCTGCTTTGGTGACGATCTCCCCGTCCATCTCTAAAAGAATGCGGAGCACTCCGTGAGTACTGGGGTGGGAGGGACCCATGTTTAAAATCAGTTTACCATCCTCTGCCGCTTGGGCAAAAGTGGAGGCACTGTCGGGTTTCTCAAAAGCGATCGTGGAGGTTGCCATAAAAAAGATGATTATTAAAGTTGAGGGGCTTTCGAACGGGGTTCGCGGTCGCCACTATGCAGTTCGTTTGTCGTGACATAAGGTCCCCCTTCAAGCGGAGCGACACGGGTAAAGGCGACTTCGGTGAGGTCACTCGGTTTTCCTTCAAGCGGGAACTCTTTGCGGAGCGGGTAGAACGGATAGCCGTCCCACATGAGGATACGACGAAGATCGGGGTGATCTTTAAAGCGGATTCCCATCATATCGTAAATCTCCCGTTCATGCCAGTTGGCGGTACGATAGACAGAACTTAATGTCGGGACTTCGATCTCTTCAGCGACTTTCGTTTTGACGCGAACATGATTTTTTTCATGGAGATGATAGAACTCGTAAACGACTTCGAATCGCGGCTCTTGATCTTGGTGATCGAGACTACAGATATCGAGGAGGAACTTATAATGAAGCTCATTTTTCAAGAATTTAGCGACCTCTTGAATGATCTCAAGATTGACATTAATTGTCCATTCTCCTCGGAATTCGACGGGGGAGGCTGTTTGACCGGTGAATCGAGTGGCGATCGCTTGAATTGTTTCTTGTGAGGTAGGCATAAACGGTGTTTTTAAGATTAGTTCACCGTTTCGGTGACGAATTGATTTTCCATCGATTTCTCGTTTTGGATTTTGGCTTGGAGTCTCATCAGTCCTTCGAGGAGTGCCTCAGGACGGGGAGGGCAGCCGGAAATATAAACATCGACCGGAATCAGTTGATCGATTCCTTGGAGAACGGCGTAACTGCGATACATTCCTCCCGAACTAGCACAAGCCCCCATGGCGATGACCCATTTTGGTTCTGGCATTTGATCGTAGATTCGTTTGACCGAGAGAGCCATTTTATAAGTGACTGTTCCTGCCACAATCAGAAGATCGGATTGACGTGGGGAGAATCGCATCACCTCGGCACCGAAACGGGAGATATCATAGCGAGAACTGGCGGCGGCCATGAGTTCAATCGCGCAACAGGCTAGACCCATGGGCATTGGCCAGAGCGAGTTTTTTCGCATCCAGTTAACAGCAGCGTCGACGGTGGTCATGACCACGTTCCCCTCGACTTTAGAATTGTAGGTGATTTCCTCTTTTCCGTGAACCATGGATGGAGGCTAGTATTGGTTCCTGATTCGACAAGGAGAAAAGGAAAAATATTTCAAAATCGATGAAGTGCGAGTGAACTTCGATTGATTTATTTTATGAGAGACAAGTTTAAAAAGTCCCGCTAGGTTTCCAGCCTATGTTTCAGTGGATCCTTAAAAAATTTCTCGGCACGAAAAATCAACGTGAAGTCACCAAACTTCTTCCGATCGTTCAAAAGATCAATCAAATTGAAGAGGGTTATCGTGCTCTTTCCGACTTGGAATTGATTGCAAAAACGGAGGAGTTTAAAAAACGCCTTTCCCAAGGGGAGACCTTGGATCAAATTCTTCCTGAGGCCTTTGCCACGGTTAAAAATACCTGTCGTCGTTTTACGGAATCACGCAAAGCCTTTAAAGTTCGTGGTCAAGAGATGGTTTGGGAGATGCTCCCCTATGATGTTCAGATGATCGGTGGAATGGTTCT
>CAMAQI010000102.1 GCA_945860255.1 Methylacidiphilum caldifontis | reverse complement strand
AGACCAAATTTCCCCTCAAAAAGCTCTGCCGATTGTGTGGTGAGTTGAAGGAGACTCTTTTGAATCGTTAAATCGACTTTCGGTTTATTGAATTTCAACCCCTTCCCCATAAATTGATAATCCAAAACTCCTTGCGATTCGATCTGAAGTTTTAAGTCATGAACCGGCTCTTCTCGACGAGCCAGAGCATCGATCAACCCATGAGCATGAACTAAGGGAGGTATCGTCAGAGGATACGGTTTCAAATAGGAATCAAAAACCGATCCAAACATAATGGCGATATCCCGCACCTGAACCGTCGAAACGACCTGATCTAGAAAGACGGTTTCCTGATTAAAATCGTAGACAACCCCCCCGCGTGCCTCTCCCTCAGGTCGTTTCGCCTTTAAAGCGGATAAAACTAATTTTCCCTTTTCAAAGGAAAGATCGGTCGAAGCGGCTTCCAAATAGACTTTTTTATACAACCCCTTTTCAAACGCAATTTTTCCGGTCAATTTCCAATCCTGAGGATTTAAGCTCTTTCCTTTTAACTTCACATTCAGGAGTGGTCCTTTTGCTTGAAACTCGAGACTCGATAAAAACCGATCTGCCCCCTCTCCAAAAACACCAATAAAAACCGTCGGATCGAGATTGCTTTTTAAATTCCCTTTAATCTCCGGAATCGAACGATCGTAAAGGGCGCTAAAGGAAACAGCCCCTTTTGCACTGACTAACTCCATCCCTGAAACCAAAAACCGATTCGAATCGATCGCAATCGGAAGATCCAATCGATCAAAGGGGATATTCCCATAGGAAAATTTCTTCCAATTCAAATCCAACTGAAGATCGTATTGAAAATCAGGATTAAAGAGAGTGTTCAAGCGACCTGAAAAACGGGCAGGATCCTCAAAAGTAAGCTTTCCTAATGCCTCTCCAATTTTTCCTGGAAAGGCGGGAGCAAAGGCAGAAAGATCGAGGCTGGATTGAAATTCGATCGTCGATCGCTTCTCATCAAGATACCAATCTCCTTTTGCCAACCACTCTCCTCGAGCGAGTTGAAAATGGATATCTTCCAATCGCAATCGACTTTGCTCCAAATGCGCTCTCAATCCCATCTCCTCGACTTGAACCCCTCGCCAACGGCAAACGGTCGAATGGATATAAAGCGAGGCCTCTGAAAGCTCCGGATGGAGGGTCGGTGTTTTAAACTCTAAAGTCACTAATATCGGATTTTCAGATTCGAACTCCAACGCATACTTTCGAAACGATTTCCACAAATTCTCCCGATAAACGAGATCCTTCTCCGTGGCCGGCCGCGCGGGGGGGCGACCGTTTAATTCAATAACTCCTTTTAATTGTAGCTGAAAGTTAATGACTCGTGAATGCGCCTCTCTCACCTCAACGATTCCTTTTTTAAAAACGAGATCGGCATGAGTCTCATCCAGTGTTACCGATTCCCTTGGACTGATCGGAAGTTGAATCGAGGCATTACGAATCGAGGCGCTATGAATAAAAGGTTCCCCTCGCCACCAAGAAAGCCATGCGATCCCAATTCGAACACGATCGACCTGCACCCAGACCTGTTCCTTTTCCCCTCCCCGATAAACCGTCAGTCGATCGGCTAAAAAACCGCCTGAGGGATCGAGCAATAACCGCTCGAACTCGACTTGGAGTCCCTGTTTTTCGAGTTCTTTTTGAACAAAAAATTTAATTTGTGAGGGGAGACCTAAATAACGAAGCCAGAGAATCGCAACGAGAATCGGCACCACAATCAAAACAGTGGTCGTGATTCCCAATCCGGCGAGAAAACGGCGAACCCAAGAAATCGGATGGCGCAGCCCGACTTGGATGACTGAGCCTTGAAGTGACTCCTCTTTTTTTTCGACTTTTTTTAATAGCGGATCAGACATGAATAAAGAGAGACTATGACAGCTTCACGCCTTGAAACCAAGATTTGTTTACTTTGAGATCTCCGTAACAATCCGACGACCGATCGCCAACGATGACGTTGCCGCTGGCGAAGGGGCATTAACGACATGAGTTAACGATCCTTGATGAACAAAAAGAAAATCCTCAACGAGCTTGCCATTCGGAAACATCGCCTGAGCCCTTACCCCTGCCGACCCGCTTTCAAGATGCTCCTGTTGAATTTCAGGAACCAGCCGCTGCAAGGAACGACAGAAAACCTCTTTCGAAAAAGAACGGTAAAGCTCGTAGGTCACCATCGAGGGATATTGGATTAAAAATTTCCATAATCCGGGATAAGAGATCGAATCCCAAAACTCCTTAGCATCGAAATCAAACATTCGATAGCCCTCCCGCTTCCATGCCAGTACCGCATTCGGCCCCGCCTCAACTCCTCCTTGAACCATGCGAGTAAAATGAACACCTAAAAAGGGAAACTGAGGATCAGGGACAGGATAAATCAGATGCTTCACCAAATGACGAGCCTCCGGCTTGAGATCGTAGTACTCGCCTCGAAAAGGAATAATCCGTGCCGGTCGCTTGAGGCCACTCGATTCTAAAATCAAATCGGAATGCAATCCGCCACAATTAACGACTTTCTTCGCAACAATCTCTCCCTGATTGGTCACAATCCGCCAACAAGATCCCTCCGGAATCAACCGCTCCACGCAGGCTTGCAGTCGAATCTCTCCTTTGAGCCGAACAATCTCACGAGCCAAAGTATCGGCAACCGCTCGATAGTCGACGATCCCCTCCTCAGGGACTAAAATGCCTTGAATTCCACTGACATGCGGTTCCCGTTCCTTCATCTCCTCAATCCCGAGTCGCTTCATTCCTTGAAGCCCATTTTCAGTCCCTCGACTCCAGAGGTGATCAAGTCGAGGTAACTCTTTTTCACTCCCCGCGACAACCAGTTTTCCGCACTGTTCATGAGCAATCCGATGGTGCTGACAAAAAGCGACCATCTCTCGAATCCCCGCGACGCAAAGCTTCGCCTTCTCAGAACCGGGTTTATAATAAAGTCCCGCATGAAGCACCCCACTATTGTGTGTCGATTGCTGACAAGCGACACGACTCTCCTTCTCGAGCAGAAGAACGGAATCGTGAGGGAACTTCTCTAAATACCGATAGGCCGTCGCCAATCCTACTAATCCCCCCCCAATAATACAACAATCTGTGGTCATTCCTTTATCTCTCATAAAATGAGCTTTAACGCCAGAAGATAGGAAGAACAACGAACACTCCCTTCCAAAACCAGAAGAGATGAAAAGGATAGAAGAAGATTCATTGAGCCGCAAAAGAACGCATAGAACACAAAAACGAATTCAAAATCTAAAGAAGGCTAGAAGTCATAAAAAACTGAGGGGAATGGAGGAAAATTCTGCTCTTTTTTTCAAAACAAACTAAATAAAATAAATTCCCATTTCTCGCTTCCTTATAAAACCGGTATTGCCTCCGTTGTCCTCCGTCCTGCCCCGGAGCTATTTCGGGGTTACCCCGCGGTGAAAATTGTATTTTGGTTGGACAATCGATCTTACTTCTTCACCCAAACGGAGAGTTCCGTTACCGTCCACTGATATTTACGACGATGCTCACGGATCAACATCGGGAGATCCTCTTTGCGCTGAAAGTCGTATTGGGGCTCTAAAATATTTTGAAGCGTCTGAAAATTCGAGTTTTCCTGAGTCAGCCATTTCTCCTCCGGAGTAAAGGAGTCGATCCAAGTATAGGGACTTGTCAAAATGAGAGTCCCTCCCTTTTTAATCCATCGCCCAATGTCTTTCAAAAAAAGAGTCGGATCTGAGAGCCGATCGATCAAATTCGCTGCGAGCACGAGATCAAACTCCCCATAATCGAGGGAGAGATTCAAGGCATCTCCTTGAAAGAATTGAACCCGTTCAGGGAAAACGGCAGAAGGAAGCGTAACCGAAACCTTTTTAGTCGTTCCAACCTCCTCTACAACGCAGACCGTTAATTCTTTTTGCTTCTGAATAGTTTGTGCCGCTTGAATAAAGGCCGATGAATAATCAATCCCCACAACCTCTTGGCAATAACGAGTCAGCTCAAAAGAGGAACGACCAACCGCGCACCCCAAATCCATCGCTCTTGACGCAGGCGGAAGGGAAAGGCCAGCCAAACCCCGCTCGACAATTTTCAGGGGAAAATTGAGCGCACTTTGTGGCCCCTCTGCAAAAGGCAGATAGTCACTCGACTCGCCATAATGAAAAAAGAGATACTCGGCAAGAATCGAACTCCTTTCGTAATAATCTGAACCCATCTTCTCCTCTCTAACCGATCCCTAAACACTCCGCCTCGTTCTCTCTCGGACAAAGTTTAGAAGAAATGATCATGAAATTTAACTCAGAAGCGCTTGTTGAAGATATGTAGCTGGCTGATAGTTCTGAATGAGCACCACCGATTTTTGATCGCGGAACATTCGAACTTCAGGAACATTGATCTCCGGTGTTTTCGTCGGAGAGAAAAGTAAATCATCGTGAGTCGCATTGATCGGAATTGCAAATTTGTCCGGAGTTAAATGTCCTCCCAAATGATCGCTTCGACCCGTGGCGACATGCATCGTCCCTAAAATCTTCTCATCCTGAATATCTTTTCCTGAAACTGGAAGAATCTGAGTTCCAAAACCTAACTCCCCGAGTTCTCCGGTAACCGGATCGGTCTGCAGCTTCAGATTGTGAGCCGCAACAATCTTTTCATCCCCACGAATGAGCCTCGACTTACGAATCTTACCGCCACTCACCTCCATGACCGCCAAGGTTCCCTCCTCATAACGATGAGGAAACTCTCCAGAAGCGTCGGTCGGAACAAAGTAAACTTCACCTGCAGGCAAGTTGGCGATATCAGGGATCTTCCCTCGGCAAAGGCCGTGACTTTTTTGAGCCTCTTGACCATCACAATTCAGTTTTAAAGTGTACTTGGATCCCTCCATGACAAAATCGATCTCAATATAATCGGCCTTCGTCATACTTAAGCGCAGTTTCTCCGCTTGAACGCTCACTTGATTATAATCCACAGCAAGACCGCTCGCTAAAATAATATCGTTCACGCCATGCAGTGTCGCTCCACGAAAACCGATCTCTTTGGCAAAAGCCGTCAGCGGAGCGGTTGCGGAATAGGTCGAGATACACAGAATAATATCGTATTGCGAATAGACATCGGCTTTCAAAGAGAGCTTCTTTCCGCTCGGATCATACGCCTCATCGGAAAAATCGAGATTGCTTCCTCCAGAAAGTTGATAAGCAAAAATCTCTCCCCCTTTGAGCCCTAAAGCCGCCATCCCGCCATTTTTAAGACCTTGATAAAAAACATCATGCGCTTTGTTTTGAATCGGAAAGGCAGGATCTTTTAAAAAAGAGAAGCCTTGAATTTTCTCCGGGTGAGGGAGATCAATCAAGATCGCGATCCGTTCGCCTACCTCAGGTTCAAAAACGGTTTTCAAAAGACGAACTAAATCAAAAGGAGGATATTGCATAAGAACTTTCTTTTTAATGACGTTTAGTCGCCATTGGTCAGTAGAGTAAGTGTAAACATAAAATCCACAAGGGATGAAATGTAAAAAAATGATGTTAAAAGTTTTGGAAAAGGGACTGTTAGCTCTGCTACTTCGACCACTCAAAGGCCCCTTTTCGAAGGGCATAAATATAGCCAACGAAAAGAATTGCCACAAATGAAAGCATCGCTCCGAAGATCATCCAAGATTGAGTCAGTTGCTCGCGATAAACGACTCCCCAAACATACATGAAGACGGTTTCAATATCGAACAAGATAAACAGCATCGCGATCAAATAGAACTTCACGGAAAAACGGGGGTTCACAACCCCCTCTGCAATCTTACCACATTCGTACGCAGTATCTTTCGTCTTATTCCCAATCGTCTTTTTTCCTAAAAGAGTTGAAATCAGGAGAGTCGCCACCGCAAAAATCAATGCGACTGCGATTTGGATCCCTACGGGAAGATAGTTCAGAAGATCGGAGGCAGAGTTCATGATTTTAATCCTTATCGCTTGAAACGATGCTACTGATGATGATTCCAGCAAATAATCCGACGGCAGCCGCTGCAATCATGGAAGGATAAGGATGCTCGCGAACTAGTTGATCGGCTCGTTGAAAACTTTCTAATGGAAGCTTGCGGATCGTCACATCACGCATCCGAACCTTCGGTTTGTTCGATGCAATCTCTTTTCTTATTCTCTCGGCATTCGGATATTCCCAATCGGTTTCTTCAGGAAAAATCTCCAAATCAAAGTCATCGGATCTCATAACTTGAAATGAAATCAGAAAGGAGCCTTCTCACAAGCTTTTTTCGACTTTTCTGATCATTTCTTGAATCACTCGATCCGAGTTAAAGTACTCCTCAGCCAGGGCACGAGCGGCTAAAGAGTGGATCTCTGGCTCTAAAATCACCTGCTGAATCGCCCTTTGCGCCTCTTCCAAACCTTTGAAGGAAAGGGCCCCTTTTCCGGAGGGAATCAGTTCCGACCACCCCGTCTCTTGCAAAATCACCGGTTTACCACTGGCCAAGTAACAGACACTGCGATCACTAAACCAGCCACAGTTCGACTTCACATAACCGTTCTTGGCAACAGAAAACTCTCCACGACTCGATTGGATATAACGCTGGTAACTCAAAAGATCGTGGTTAGCCTCACTGGCAACAGTCATCTTCCATCCTTTGGAGAGAAACTCCTTTTGAAGGTCGCTCTCCTCTCCTAAATCCGAGGCGATTTCGATGGAGGCCTTCGTTTGTTGCGGAAGCTCAATGATCTTCGTAAACTCCTCCGATTTATTCCCATACCACTCCCCTTGATACTCAACCGGGGGATAGCCATACCAATGGGTCATTGTCGTGAAACGATCGCCACTTAACGGTTGCATCGGCCAACTGGGAAGATGAACAAGTGGAAGGGTCCCGAGCCATTTTCTCCCTGCCTGGGGTGCTCTGACATTCCCTTTTTCATATAAAGGCCCAACGGTAAAAAACAGATCGTGGAATTCAAAATTCATTGCCTCGCCATAAACCTCGGACCAAATTTGCGTGAAGGCGGGGTCTAAATCTAAATAAATCCGATGACGACAGAGATCCAGAACCTCTCGATTTTTAAAATGACCGGAGATATTTAAAAATAATTCAGCCCCACGAGCAGAATCAAAGAGATCACTTTTATCTTTCGACTCCCCATCAATAAGAAGAAAACTCTTCTCCTCAAAACCGTAATCACGAATGGTTTTCTCCCAATGACTTTTATTCGCACTTTGTTCGAACGGAACCGATTGCCATTGTGAATCGACACATTTCGTCGAATCGATCGATTCGACTAAAATAACCTCCCATCCCAACGACCGAAATCCCAACGCCCATTGTAAAAAAGCCCAAGTATTCCCCGCAGCGGCAACAGGATAGCCAGCGATTCCGACTCCAATAACGATTTTTGAGCTCATTTTTTTGAAAACAGAGTGGCCAGATAGTCCTGCCAAGTGGAATGAGAAAATTGAAAACCAAGATCCAGTAGCTTCTCAGGCAGGACTCGCTTACTACTATAAAGAACCTTGCAAAACTCTTTTCCCAAGGGCTTTAAAAAAAACTCAGGCAAAAATCCTTTGAGCCAAAACTTAAAGTGATGATCCAGTTGTTCCACCCATTCCTGTGCCTGAACAGGATGGGGTGCTGTTGCATTAACGACTCCTTGAACGGTATGATTTTCGAGTGAAAAAATGAGGAGATTCACTAAATCCTTGAGCGCAATCCAAGGAAGAAAGTCGGGAGCATGAGCTGGTAATAAACAAATTCCAAACTTCATCGTCCCCCATTGCTTCCCAAGCATTCCGTCACGAGGATCCATCACGAGACCAATTCGAGCCAATACGACTCGAATTCCCTCTTTTTCAGCAACTAAATTCGCTTTTTCCCAGTCAAGACAGACTTGGGCTAGAAATCCCCCTTCTAAA
>CAMAQI010000101.1 GCA_945860255.1 Methylacidiphilum caldifontis | reverse complement strand
GGGAGAACGGTCTCCATGATCACCTCGCGATTTGCGACACTATCGGAGGGAAGGATGATGCCGAGAGCGAGCAAGGCTTTGCTAAAGCCAACACGATCTTCAAGTAAAGAGGGTTTGAGGAGATGGAAGTTTTTCGTGTAGAAATCGTTGTCGATTCGTTTCGTGCAACCAAAATCGAGAGGACAGAGGGTCTCTCCATCAACGAGGAAGTTTCCCGGATGAGGATCGGCATGGAAGAGTTGAAGCTCATGAATTTGGAAATGATAGAAATCCCAGAGTGCTTGCCCGATTTTATTGCGAACGGTGGCGGAGGCCTTAGTTTCAATGAATTGATCGAGAGGGACTCCATTCATCCAATCCATCGTCAAAATCTTTGAGGTCGAGAGTTTGGGGTAATAACGAGGGAAACGAATCCCGTCGAGGTGTCCACAGGCTTTTGTCAGCTCTTGGGAACGTTCGAGTTCTAGGGTGTAGTTCGTCTCCTCAAGCAGACGTTCTTCAACCTCTTTGAAGTACGGATCCATATCGGCTTCGTTGAGTCCAATAATACGGATCGCGATCGGCTTCACCACCGCGAGATCGGTTTTAAGACTTTGAGCAACTCCTGGATATTGAACCTTAACTGCGTAGGAATGACCTTTAAGCTCAGCGCGATGAACCTGTCCAATCGAGGCCCCCGAAGTGGCCTCTTGGGTGAAAGAGTCAAAGAGTTCTAGAGGCTCTTTTTGGAATTCCCGTTTGAAGGTCCGGACGACGAGAGGATAGGAGAGCGGAGGGGCGGAATATTGCGCCTGGGAAAACTCACGGGCATAGGGGCCAGGGAGGAGGGTCTGATCGATACTCAACATTTGAGCGACTTTGAGGGGCCCCCCTTTGAGTTCGGCAAAGGTTTTGTAAACAGCGATGGCGTTTTGTTCGTGCAGATCGGTCTTATCGGCGTTTCCAGTGATCGATTTCTTGCCGTAATATTTGAGATAATTCAGGCCGACCTGAGCTCCCGTCCCGAGGAGAGAGGCAGAACGACTGAGTCGCGAGGTCTGGATCGATTTTTGAGCCATGAATAGATAGTACTAAAAATGGATTCGAATTACGCTTTCTGAGGGATCAAAAATTTCGCTAAATCAAAAGCGGAATCGATCGCCTGCGATTTCATCAGATCGAAACAAAGTTTAACCGATTTTTCCCAGTAAGCATCGGAGCGTTCAAAGCCGCTGCTTTTATCTCGGAGATTAAAGTCGATCAAACCGCGGAATAGGAGATAGAGACCCTCTTTATAGAGCGGTAGGAGTTTTCCTCGATTGGCGATCTCCCCACTCTTTTTTCCATGTTCAATGATCCGTTCAGAGAAATCCTTAAAATGATCAGAAAAGGTGTCGAGAGAGCAGGAACCGCCAAAAGGGGAGATTTTCTTGAATCGAAGGAGCATCGTCGAGCGATAATCGAGTGATTTTTCAAGAAAGGCAAAACCGAATACCAACAGACGCTGCTCTGCATTAAAATTGGAGAACTCTTTTCCGGATTCTACTGATTGGATCACTTCACCGATCATGTTCCCCCAAAGATGCGTCTCAACCGCTTCAAGCGTAGGGAAATGTTGAAAAAAAGTTCGTTCCGTAATTTTTAGAGATTTACAAAATTTAGCGACCGATTCCGGCGCTTTCCCATGCTCATTCAAGTAATCTTGGTAAGCATGGATGATCGATTGAGGAGTAGGGCTCGATTTACTTTTTTTGATCATAATCAAGATCTTAAGGCGAGTTTTAAAATGTGCAAATAAAGAAAATACAGTTTATGATTAATTTCCGAGAAGGAATGGCTTTTTAAATTACGCTCGGCATTGATTTTTTAAAAATTGTTCTGCATGAAGAAAATGGCTTTCCCGTTTTTCAAGGGACATTTTTTCAAGTTGGCGAACCATCATCGAAAGACGAAAGTTCGAACCAAAAAAATCTCGGTGAAGATGAATAAATCTCCAAAAGAGGCCATCCCAAATTTTTTGCCAATCCCCTTTCTTTTCATCACTCATTTTTAAAATATAGTTTGAAGAGGAGATATACGGTTTCGTAGCAAAGATTCCTCCATCGGCAAATTGACTCATGCCGTAAACATTCGGAACCATGACCCAATCATAGGAATCTATGAAGAACTCCATAAACCATCGATAAACTTCATGAGGATCGAATTCACAAAGGAGCATAAAGTTACCCAAAACCATGAGTCGTTCAATGTGATGACAATAGGCCGATTGATGGAGCTTTTGGATCGTATGATCGATGATCGGGATTCCGGTGGTTGCGTTGTAAAAAGAGGGAGGGATCGGACGGTGATGGTTGAAAAAATTAAGATTTCTCATTCTGACCCCTTCTCGGCGGTAGAGGTGACGAATGAACTCTCTCCATCCGATGATTTGTCGAACGAAGCCCTCCAGTGAATTTAAAGGGATTCGATTTACTTCTGCAAAGCGCAACGTTTTTTGAATAACGTCATCGGGGGTAATAAGTCCGATATTTAAAGCAGGAGTAAGATAGGAGTGAAATAATAATGAGTGCTCCCGACTGATGGCATCTTCATAAAGTCCGAAGTTTTCAAAGCGAACTTTAAGGAATTCATTAAGGGCGACTGTCGCTTCAAGGTGAGTACAAGGGGGTCGACTCTGAGATGAAACTCCGACGGCCTTTGGAAATTCTTTTTGAGTTCGCTCAAGAGTCAATTGATCTGCCTCGCTTAGTTTAAGAAATGAGACTTTCGGAACATGAACACTGGAGGGGAGCTTTTTGCGATTCTCTTCATCAAAGCTCCACTGTCCCCCTGTTGGCTTACCTGAGGGATCGACTAAAATTTTAAGACGTTTGCGTTGAAAGATATAAAACTTTGCCATGAGATAACCTTTTTCATCGTTGAAAAAGGAGTCTGCTATTTCAGGGGTCGTTAAAAAAAGAGGGGAGGGAAAAAGATGAAGCGAAATATTTTTTTTGGTACAGACATTCCGCAATCGTTTATTGAGGAGAAAGTCTTCGGCCTCAACGCAATAGATCTTGGTGAATCCTTTTTTGTGAAGGGACTCCAGCGTTTCGACGATCGTTTTTTGAGGAGAATAAGGGAGGATCGTCGATTGATATCCCTCTTCGATAAGGCGTTCCTGATAACGGAGGATTGTCAGGCGATGATAGAGAATCTTTTGGAGGTGAAAATGGCAAGGATAGTGTATGTCTCCAAAAAAAAGAGAGTCTTCGATAATAAATACAGGACGACTTCGATCAAGGGCGGGGTGAGAATGAAAAAGCTGATTCGGAAAAACAAGAGTACAAGAAGAAGGCATGAGAATCGAGTTCTAGATTGAGGATTCAGATTGATCAATGAATTTAAAAACGAGAAATGGGTTCACGATTGTTCAAAACAGCGTTTTATTTCATTTTTGGACAATCACGGAAAAAAGGAGAGCCGTTTTACTCTTGTCCATTGGGAGAATATCTCCAGATCTTCAGATATGAAGCCCCATCCGATTCTTGGTCAATGGTATCGAAATTTAGAGGAGAAACAGAGTTTTCTTCGTAAGATTTTTGACGAGTCGGCTCCTCATTACGAGGCGATTGCGAAATGGGGTTGGTTTGGTTCAGGGAATTGGTATCGAGTCGATGCCCTGAAACGCCATGGATTAAAACCGGGGATGCGTGCGATCGATATTGCGAGTGGAACCGGTCCAACGGCACGTGCCGTCGCTAAAGTCGTGGGGGATTCAAAGCTCGTGACCTGCGTGGAGCCTAGTCGCGGAATGTTAGAGGAATCGAAAAAGTTATTGGATTCAGAGCATCTTCAAGCGATGGCAGAGTCGATTCCTGTTCCCGATCAACAGTACGATTATTTAACAATGGGATTTGCCTTACGACATGTCGACAATCTCGTGAATGCCTTTCGAGAGTTTCATCGGGTGATGAAACCGGGGGCTACTCTTTTAATAATGGATGTCACCAAACCGGAAAATGCGTGGGTCTATCCGATCTACCGTTTTTATTTTAAAACCGCCCTTCCGTGGTTCACGAAAGTATTTACCGGCAGTGACTCGGCCTATAAACTGATGGCCTATTACTGGCTGACGATGGATGAGATGGTGACTCCTGAGCAAGTGATGGCAGCACTTCAAGAGGCCGGATTTGAAGAGGTAAAACGTGAAGTTTGCTTAGGAGTTTTCAGTGAATATACGGCGAATAAGAAGAACTCTTGAAGAGCAAAAAAAAGATCTTCGAAAGAAACTTTTCTTAATCCCGTTGCCATGGATTCTCTACTCATCGGGGAACGTCTTATATTCTTCGGTACTCGGGGGCTGTTTGATGGTACTTGCGATCGTTGCTTATCTTTATTGTTACTCTGAAAAGCCGATCTCTTTTCAAATTGCTTTTTTGATCTTTGCCCTGAGCGAGATTTTAATGGGGATATTTTCGGTTCCGCATTCTCTCTTTTCGAATGCCGGCTGGTTTTCAGGAGTTCTTTTAGGCTCTTTTGTCGTACAAGGCCTTGTTCGCAATAAACCGTTTACCTCGGATCTTGTGCGGGAATTTTTTCCAGAAGAGATGGCGAACGGATTTCATTTCCATCGTATTAACGAATGCATCTCGATGGCTTGGGGAATTCAGTTTTTTACCGCTGCCGCGATTACACAGCTTTCGATTCCCGGATGGGGTCATCTGCTTTTGACTTTCGGGTCGATGGCAATGGCGAGTCTCTTTACGAAACGATTTCCACGCTGGTATCGGCTCCATCGATTTATTCCCCTTTATCGCGCCGGAAAAGAGCCGTATCAGCCCTACATTGAAATCTGAGAATCCCTTCATCCGCTCCGGTTGTGGCGGTCTTCGGGCAGGACGGAGGAATAGTCTTGCTTGGGGGGAGGAAGATTTTACAACTAGAGGATGAAATCTAGGAGCGCAACGATTCACCGAAAAACAGGAGAAACCGACATTCATATTTCTTTGAAGGTCGATGGAAATGGGAAGTCAAAGATTCAGACAGGGATTCCCTTTTTTGATCATATGCTGACTCTTTTTTCAAAGCATTCGTTAATTGATTTAGATTTGAAGGTGAAGGGAGATCTCGAGGTCGACTTTCATCACACCGTCGAAGATACCGGAATTGCGATTGGCCAAGCGCTCACCAAGGCGTTGGGGGATAAATCAGGGATGGTGCGCTACGGTTTTTGGTTGTTGCCGATGGATGAGACGCTTGTGCGAGTCGCGCTTGATTTTAGCGGTCGTCCTTATCTCGATTTTCGAGTTCCGAAGCGGGTTCCGATGATTCGGTTGAAGGCCGGAGATTTTCCTGCGCAGCTTTTAGAGGAGTTTTTGCGAGGAATCGTTCAGCATGCGGGGTTGACGTTACATATCGAAGTTTTGGAGACCAAAGAGGTTCATCATCTGATTGAAGGAGTTTTTAAAGGACTCGCGCGTGCCTTGGGAATGGCCTTGGAGCGGAATCCGAGAATTAAAGGGATTCCCAGTACAAAGGGGATTATTTAATAATCCAAGGAATTGCTTTTATGAAATCTCAATGGCCTTTAATTGTTAGTTTAGGAATTTTACTGCTCCTCGGTTTTGTTTTTGGGCTTCGTCCTTTCAAAGAGCAAAAGCTCGCCTCGGGAGTCGATACTCAATATATCGATCCGACGATTCGAATGCAGGATGATTTTTTTGGCTACGTGAATGGGAAGTGGCTCAAGACCGTGGAGATTCCCAAAGATAAATCCTCGTGGGGGTCCTTTGTTCTTTTGCGCGAGGTCGTTCAGGAACGATTGAAAGAGATCATTGAAACGGCAGCGAAAGATCAAAGTGGAAGCAAGAGCACGGAGCTGCAAAAGATCGGTGATTTTTATGCAAGTTTCATGGATGAAAAAAAGATCGAGGAATTGGGGCTGACACCGATTCAAGGAAAGTTCGATCGGATTGCCGAATTAAAAGATAAAAAACAGATCGCTCAATGGATGGGCTATGGACAGAAGGTGGGGATTGAGACGCCCTTTGGTTTTTACATTCATCAAGATGAGAAGGACTCCACTCGTTATGTTGTGAACTTTGCCCAATCAGGGCTCGGACTTCCGGATCGCGATTACTATATAAATGAGGAGGACAAGCGTCTCAAAGAGATCCGTGCCCAATATCTTTCGCATGTGGAGAAGATGTTTGTTTTGATGGGAAATAATAGTGCGGCACAACATGCCAAAAAAGTTTTAGAGATGGAGACGAAAATTGCGAAGATCCATTGGACGAAAGTTGAAAATCGAGACCCGATTAAGACTTATAATAAATTTGAGATCCCGAAGTTTCAGGCGCTCATGCCGACTTACGATTGGAATGGATATTTACAGGAGACGGGGGTCCTCGGAAAAATCGATTATGTGATTGTGAGTCAGCCGACTTTCTTTTCCGGAATGGAGGAACTTTTCAAGTCGATTCCTCTCGAAGATTGGAAGATCTATTTTCAATGGCATCTGATTAACGATTCAGCGGCTTATCTTCCGAAAAGTTTTGTCGATCAAAGCTTCGCCTTTTACGGAACGATTCTTTCAGGAGTTCCTGAGATGCAACCGCGTTGGAAACGGGGAGTCCGTGCGACGGAGGGGGCGTTTGGGGAGGGATTAGGGAAGGTTTATGTTGCCAAGTATTTTCCACCAGAGAGTAAAAAGCGGATGGATCAAATGGTCAAAAATCTCTTAGAGACTTATCGAATTAGCATCGATCAGCTCGATTGGATGGGACCTGAGACCAAGAAAGAGGCTCAGAAAAAATTGGCGAGTTTCACGACGAAAATCGGTTATCCGAATAAATGGCGCGATTACTCCGATTTAAAGGTGAGTTCTAAAGATCTTCTGGGAAATGTGGAGCGTTCGAATCTATTCGAATACGCTTATGAGTTGAACAAGCTTGGAAAGCCGATTGACCGAGAGGAGTGGGGAATGACCCCTCAAACGGTGAATGCTTACTATAATCCGCAACTCAATGAGATCGTCTTTCCTGCTTCGATTTTGCAACCCCCTTTTTTCGACGCGAATGTTGATGATGCGGTGAATTACGGAGCGATCGGAGCGGTGATCGGTCATGAGATTAGTCACGGCTTTGATGATCAAGGGGCAAAGTATGACGGAGCTGGAAATTTAAGGGATTGGTGGACCGCAGAGGATCACAAGAATTTCGCTGCAAAAACGAAGATGCTTGTCGATCAATACAGTGCCTTTTCACCCGTGGCTGGATATTTCGTCAATGGGGCCTTAACCTTAGGAGAAAATATCGCTGATAATTCTGGGATTTCGATTGCCTACAGAGCCTATCAACTTTCCTTGAAAGGGGTCGAGGCGAAGAAGATCGATGGTTTAACGGGCAATCAGCGGTTTTTTATGGGATTCGCTCAGGTTTGGAGAGGAAAGACACGAGATGAACAGATGATTGTTCATTTGAAGACGGCCCCTCATTCTCCTCCCCTTTTCCGCGTGAATGGAACCTTGCGCAACCAGACCCCTTTCTACGAAGCCTTCGGGGTCAAAGAGGGGGATGCCCTCTATCTTGCTCCTGAGAAACGGGTCACGATTTGGTGAGTCGATAGGGGGACCGATAAAAATCCTGTGATTTCTAAGAAATGCGGAAAAACAGAAATATTAACCGCAGAGTTAAATTCAAAAATCGCCAAGGTTATAAAATTCTATTTAAACCCAGATTCGTCATTGGGAATCGTTTTACCTCATCAAATAGCGAACCAAAAGGGTGACGCTAATGCGCACGTGCGGGATCACGTCATAAGACGAAACCGAGGCCCATTAAGAAAATCGATCGATATTGCAGGATCACAGAAGGAATTTCAGCAGTTCCTAAAACCTAAACCTTCGCACGATTTTACGATGGTTTGATCGGACATCGACCTCTCAAAAGCCCCGAAAGAGACATTTAGTCTCTTTTTCTTAAAAAAAGATTGTTTCGCACGCATTATTTTCTTGCCAAAATACACCAC
>CAMAQI010000100.1 GCA_945860255.1 Methylacidiphilum caldifontis | reverse complement strand
CAAATGAAGGGATGAACGGTATTCGCATCACTCCAAAGTGAAAAATAGGGAACTCCCTGTAAATCGACCTCCACACGCTTATTTGAAGCCTGATCTTCCAAAACAACCACCGAGGTCGTCACTTTTTTAAATTCCAAAATAAAGGTATTTGGCAGTTCTGACTTTGAAAACGGAAACTCCCCTTTGGGAATCTCGACAAATTGCTTGTCGCCCGAAAGAAAGTTTCCCGGAGAGGCATAACGAACAAAGGAACCGCCCGGAAAAAGAATTTTTGCGCCTTCGATCGAACTCACCGCAAATCCGGGGTGCAGCCCAAAACTCACATGTGCCGCCCGCTGCATCTCATTATTAGAAAAATAAAACTGCACAAACAGTTTGTCCCCGTGAATTCGGTATGTGAGATCCATCGAAAGCTTGAATGGGTAGTCCTTAGATTCAATTTCTTGATACGGCACAGAATATTTCAACACCCCTGTCTCTTCCGAAGCTTTCGGAGCATTAAAGAGCTTATGACGAATGAACCCGTGAGTCCCTCCCCGAATCTCATGTCCACAATAACTCGATCGTTCCTCTTTAATCCGATGAACGTAGTACCCCATCACGGTCGAATGATTTCCCCATCCCACCTCGGGAATCGAAACTTCTCCATCCCGATGTAAAAAACCGACCCACTCCCCTCTTGAGTTCCGCTTTGATAAACTGAGGAGTTCGGCCCCCTTTCGCAGCACCATCATCCGCATCCCCGCCGTCTCATCGGTCATGACATCGATGACTTTTCCCTCTTTCTCAATGATTTCATAGGTACAAGACATATGCCCCTCTTTTCGATTACTTGGCGTTTCGCGATTTAATCACCAGACAGATTTCCCCTCGAACTGCTTGAGCTCGATAGTAGTCTAAAAGCTCTTGGGGGAGTCCCCGTTTAATTTCTTCAAATTTTTTCGTCAACTCCCGAGCGACACAAACTGAACAGTCCGCAATCTCTGCCACCGCATCCTCTAAGGAACGAATGAGGCGATGGGGGGACTCAAAATAAATCGAGGTACAATCACGCTCCACAGCGCGAACCAATTCCTTTCTCCGTCCCACGCTTTTCACGGGAAGAAAGCCGCCAAAATGGAAAGGAACCATTGGAAATCCGGCACCGACGAGGGCCTGTAAGACCGCCGACGCCCCTGGGATTACTTCAACCGGAATTCCTTGGGTCACACAGGAACGAATCAGGCGCTCTCCTGGATCGGAAATCCCTGGCATTCCCGCATCACTAATCAAGGCGATCGTTCGTCCCACCGCAAAGTCTTGTTGGAATTCAGCGGTGCGTTTCGCTTCATTAAACTCATGATAACTCACCAGTTTTTTATGAATCTCAAAATGCTGCAATAAATGAAGCGAGTGCCGCGTATCTTCAGCGGCAATGATATCGACCTCTTTCAGAATCCGCAAAGCCCGTAAGGTAATATCCTCTAAATTCCCGATCGGAGTCGCCACCACAAACAATTTTCCACTCATAAATTACAAAGGTCCAGTCAATGATTTTTGCGGAAGTTGCCTCATCGCCTCTTCCTGCTGACGAGGAAGATTCGCGAACCCATAATCAAAGAGTGCCTGAGCATCAATCCACTTATTCGGACTATTCAAAATAATCAAATGCAGCTCTCGTCCCTCACGTGTTGCGGAAGCGGCATAGGTGTGACGAGAGGCATAAGTCCATCCCGTTTTTGCGGGTCCCATCCCCGGATAGACCCCTAAAAGCTTGTTGTGATTTTTTACCGTTTGTCGTCCCGCTTTCGTATCGAGAACAAAGGAGGGGAGCTGACAAATACGTCGTAAATCGGAAATCCGCATCGCCGCCTCAAAAATTTTCATCAGATCAACCGCAGTCGTAAACTGACCGGAGGCAGGAAGTCCGTTTGGGTTGACAAAACGAGTTCTTTGACACCCTAATCGAGTCGCGCGATCGTTCATCATCATGACAAAACGCTCTTTCGACCCCCCTGCAAACCGTGCAATCGCTAAGGCAGTGTCATTATCAGAGCCGACTAATAAAGCACGGAAAAGGTCGCGAATCGAAACGACTTCTCCAGGGATGAGCGGAACATGACTCGGCTCCACTCGGGTATCGGAAGACTCCACAAGTAACTTCCCCTCAATCCCCCCTTTAAGTTCATAAGCTAAAAGCGCGGTCATCAATTTAACGGTACTCGCAGGAGGATAGGGCTTTGTTTTATTACGCTCAAAAATGACCTCCCCAGTTAAGACATCGACAAGATAAGCCGATTTCGCCTGAACAATGGAATCGAGTTGAGTTCGTGAAATTGGTTTTTTTTGAGCAAATCCCAAGGGAGTTACCAGAGAAAAACTCAAGAAAACCAACAAAAATCGTTTCATCATTCCACCATTCATGGAGAGCTTTTTACATGAGCTTTTGATTGTTTCAACTCTTCTTGTAACGATAATAGCTTTTCTTTGACCTTTGGAAACTCGGCCTCTTTTTCAAAAACCGCCCTCCAAAGCGCCAGCGCCTCCTCTTGACGTCCTAATTTCTCATAAACCTCTGCCAAATGACTTAAAACCTCCGGATCCTCTTTCGTTAAAATTCGCGCCTGCTCTAAATAAGAGTGAGCTTCAGATACCTTTCCCATTTTAAAATAAATCCATCCGAGCGTATCTAAATAAGCCCCCTCTTTCGGACGACTCTCTATCGACTTATAACTTAAAATTAAAGCCTCCTCTAATCGCACTCCCTGTTCCGCCCATAAATAGGCCAGAGCATTTTGAAGTCGAAAATCCTGAGGAGATCGATCAAGCCCCTTTTGAAAAGACTTCTCCGCCAATAAATTCTGATTGGCGAGTTCCTGAGTCAATCCCCACTCTAAGTAAAAATCGGCATTCAAGGTTCTCTTTTTGTCGGTTTCATATTGAGTCTCTATTTTTTCAAAAATAAGCATCGCAGCATCGTACTTCTTGAGATTTCTTAAAACAATTCCGTGAATCACTCTTAAATGAATTGAAGAGGCGATTCGATCCTGTAATCGATGAGCGAGCTCCTCCGCTTCAACAAACTTCTTTTGCCTCATCAATAGCAAAAGATAGTTTTCCACGATATTTAAGTCCTCAGGATAATCGACCAATAATTTTTCGTAAATCTTTCCCGCCTCTTCAGATCGATTCATTCGTTCATAAAGTAAGGTCAAGATTGAATACAGATTCAACTCCTTCGGATGTCGCTCAATTAAACCTTGAAAAAAAACGATCTTTTCACCAAGAAGCTTCTCTTTTTCGTAATAATTCGTTAAAATCGCAAAGGGGCGGACCTCCCCTGGATACCCTTCAACCCACTTCTCCAAAAAAGCAATCCCTCGGGTAAAGAGTCCCTTTTTTTGATAAAAATCATCTAAGGCATCGAGAACAAGATTATTGTGGACGCCCCCTTCCATCAATCGCTCATAAAAAGAGATCCCCCGATCACTTTTTTTTGCTTTTTCATACAACTCCAAAAGATGTCGATGATTTGATTCGGATTGAGGATTGCGAAAAACAAGCTCCTCATGGAGTGTCATCCCTTTTTCTAAGTCCCCTGCCTCAAGCGCAATGGTCGCGATCAATTCCCGAAGCATCGGAAAATCGGGGCGCTGTGCAAAGGCCTGTTCAAACATTCGATAGGCCTCTTTCGTCTCTCCCTTCTGATGCTGAATTCGACCAATCCTTAGTAAAAGATCGATATCATCACTTTGATAGGCAAGTCCTTTTTGATAAGAGGCTAAAGCTCGGTCGATTGCCCCCATGCTTTGCAAAAAATCCCCAAACTGTTTAAAGACCTCCACATTCTCTGGTTCTAAAGTGATCGCTTTCTCATAGAAAGGAGAAATCGGCTTTACGAGATCCTCTTTTTTTAGTTGAGAATCTTGCATCATCAGCTCGGTGTAAACTCGAGCAAGATCGGTCCAAAACTTAACTTTTTTTGAGGGAATCAAAAGTGAACTGCGAATCGTCTCTTTTACCTCTCGATCCATTCCGAGAGCTTTTTGCGATTCATAAAGAGCCCGATAAGCATAAATCTCCTCAAAATTCTGACTTAAAACATCGCGGGCAACCCGAATCGCCTCACGATGTTGTTTCAAAAGAGTATAAATCCAAGCGGAAAGAGCCTTCAGGGTCGTGGACTTAGGATTTGCCTCCAGGCCTCGTAAAGCGACCGACAACGCCTGCTCTGGTTGCTCTTTTTGAATGTAACTATAAGCAAAGCGCCATTGCAGCATCGCAAAGCTGGGATCCAATAATAAAACTTTCTCGTAGAGAGGTTGAGCCTCTACAAACCCTTTGGAGCTCTCGACCCTAACCGCTTCTGCGTAAAGGGCTTGAGCCTGAGCAAGCTGCTCGGAACGATCCCCAAGCTCCATTGTCGTCGTCGGCAAATAGGACTGAGAACGTTCTGCATAGGGCAAACTTAAAATCGACTCGGAGGAGGCATAAGCCTCCCTCCGAGCCAATAAAAGACATGAGGATAAGGTGACCCGGAATAAGATGTTCCGAGTGTTCCAATTCATGATTGAATGTTAGACGATTAAGCCTTGTAACGCAACCGCTTCTTGTGGCGATTCTCACGACGACGTTTACGTCGTTTGTGCTTGTTAATCTTTTCTTTTCTGCGCTTCTTGAGTGATCCCATAATTCTGTCCTTCGATTTCTAAACCAAATTTTTTTAATAGACAACTTTATTTAGCGGATATTCGATAATTCCTTCTGCCCCTTGCTCTTTGAGGGCCGGAATCATCTCCCGCACTACCGATTCGTCAACGATCGTCTCGATCGCGATCCATCCCTCTTGTGTCAACGGCGATACCGTTGGATTGCGCAAGGCAGGGACTAGTTTGAGAATCTCTTCCAATTTTGCTTTCGGAAGATTCATCTTCAGACCGACCTTATTTCGCGCATTCAATGCCGCTTGCAGTAAAAGTGCGATCGATTCCAATTTGCGTCTTGCCGCCGGACTCTCCCACACTTTTAGATTTGCAATAAATTGCGGATAACTTTCCATGATCGTATCGACAATCCGAAGCTTATTCGCTCGGATTGAGGAGCCGGTCTCGGTGATATCCACAATCGCATCCACTAACTCAGGGACTTTGACTTCTGTCGCACCCCATGAAAATTCTACCTCCGCCTCCACCCCATGCTTCTTTAAATAAGCCTTCACAAGTTGAACCGGTTCGGTCGCTATTCTTTTTCCTTGAAGATCTTGCACCGACTTAATCGGGGAATCCTCAGGCACTGCCAAAACCCAACGAGCAGGCATCGAGGTCGCCTTACTATAATTCAAATCACAAATCACCTGAACCGCTCCCTGCGATTCAGAAAGATTTTCAGCAATCCAATCTTTCCCAGTGATTCCACAATCCAAAAATCCTTGCGTAATGTAACGACAAATCTCCTGAGGACGAATCAAACGAGGATCCAAATCGACGTCATCAACATACGGCTTGTAACTTCGACTATTTGAACGATTAAAATTAAAACCGGCTTTTCCAAAAAGCGCAAAGGTCGACTCCTCAAGACTTCCCTTGGGAAGTCCGAGTTTCAACGGTTTTTCTAGTTTCGTGTTCAACATAGTTTTCAAATGAAAGGATGGTGATGCTGCTCAGTGAACGATTTTTGTAAAGCGGAAAAAACATTGTCCTCAGAAATATCGGCGCTAGTCAAAAATTCATGAATCCTATGATCAACATCGATCTCTCTGTGATGGAAAGCCGTTTAGCTCAACTCAAGAGGTTTCTTTGACCTCGATACCCTTCGTAAACAGCTCATCGATTTTGAGAGCCGAATGTCCAACCAGGACTTCTGGAGTGACAATCAAAAGGCTCAAAAACTGATTCTGGAAGTCAAACTCCTCAAGTCAAAAATCCTCCCTTTTGCTGAATTTGAAAGCCGTCTGGCCGATCTCCACGTCTTAGAAGAGCTTACCAAAGAAGAGGGATCGGAGTCCTCCGCTCAGGAATTCGCTGATGAATACGCCCGCTTTGAGAAAGAGCTGAATGCTTTTGAACTCCGGGTTCTTCTCTCCGGAAAATTCGATCATAACAATGCCATCATCACCCTCCACTCCGGAGCGGGAGGAACGGAGGCCTGCGATTGGGCGAATATGCTCCTGCGGATGTACCAACGATTTGCCGAACGTCGTGGATTTACCGTCGAACTGATGGATATCCTCTCAGGGGAAGAGGCGGGAATCAAAATGGCGGCTCTCTTTATCAAAGGAGAATATGCCTACGGACATCTCAAAGCAGAGCGTGGCGTCCATCGACTCGTCCGAATCTCTCCCTTTAACTCCCAAGGAAAACGCCAAACCTCCTTTGCCTCTCTCGATGTCATCGCCGAAGTGGATGACGATATCGATATCGTCATCGATGAAAAAGATCTCCGCACCGACGTCTATCGCGCCGGAGGTCATGGAGGACAAGGAGTCAATACCACCGATTCAGCCGTTCGTGTCACACACATCCCGACGGGACTCGTCGCCACCTGTCAAAACGAACGCTCTCAGATTAAAAATAAGGCCTCCGCACTCAAAGTTCTTAAATCCCGTCTCTATGAAATGGAGATGGATAAGAAACGGGCCGAGATGGAGAAGTTCTACGGAGAAAAAGGGGAGATCGGCTGGGGGCGACAAATCCGCTCCTATGTCTTCCAACCGTACCAAATGGTCAAAGATCTCCGAACCGGGGAACAAACCACCGATGTCCAAGGAGTCATGGATGGAGACCTCGACTCCTTCATCGAAGCCTTTCTCCGCGGCAAAAAACGGTCCGATGCCGATCCCGTTGAAGAATAAATCGGTCTTAAAATTCTGTTTGAATTGTTCCCCTCATGATACCATTCTTTAACTTATCCAACATTCTTCTTACGACCGATTTATGCATTTAAATAAAGAAAACTTTTTTGTTTTTAAAATCATGATTTCCTACTCACGGAATATATCTTGCTTTTATAATTCAACGACCGCCTCAGAATTCTTTTTCACCCCCCATGGAAATCATTTATGAATAATAAACTTTTAGAGATCATTGCCACGAAACAGGAAGAGGTCAAAAAGCTCGAACCGTTTGCTGCGGATTTGCGTAAACGGGCGCTCAGACGAAATGACTATCGCCCCTTTCGTCAAATTCTTCAACTCGGCGGCGAGATCACACTGATCGCTGAGGTCAAGAAGGCCTCCCCTTCCGCCGGAGTGATCGCTGCGAATTTTAATCCCATCAGTCAAGCCCGTGAATACGAACGGGCGGGGGCTCACTGTTTGAGTATCCTCACGGATGAAAAATATTTCCAAGGCCATTTGCGATTTCTTCGCGATATCCGGGATCAGGTCGATCTCCCCCTTCTTCGCAAGGACTTTACGGTTCATGAACTTCAAGTGTATGAGAGCGTCGTCGCAGGGGCCGATGCGATTCTCTTGATCGTCGCCGCTCTTGAAGAGGAACAACTCACTCGCCTCTACGATGTCGCCAAGACCTGTCAACTTGATGTTCTCGTCGAAGTTCATAACCTCGAAGAGATGGATCGCGCCCTCGATCTCGGAGCCGATATGATCGGAATCAATAATCGAAATCTAAAGAGCTTTGAGGTCGATCTCAAAACCACCGAAGAGCTTGCCCAAGAGATTCCGAGTGATGTCCTCGCCGTGAGTGAAAGCGGGATTAAAACCGGCGACGATGTCCGATTCCTGCGAGAACAAGGGATCAATTCGATTCTCGTCGGCGAGACCCTAATGAAAGCTAAAAATATCCCTGAAAAAGTAAAAGAACTCCTTCTCAGGGAATAATTCCTCTTTATTATCAGAACGACTTGATTTAGTTTGACGATCATTCATGAATCTCCCTATGAACACCCATCTCTCCCTCCTCCTTCAACGCTGCCCTGCTTTGGAGCCGATCATTCCGGATGTTCAAAAGGCCTACGAGATGATTTGTGCGACCTACGAAAAACAGGGTTCTCTCTATCTTTGTGGAAACGGAGGAAGTGCCGCCGACTGCGAACATTGGTCTGGAGAACTTCTCAAAGGTTTCTCCCATAAACGCCCCCTCTCC
>CAMAQI010000099.1 GCA_945860255.1 Methylacidiphilum caldifontis | reverse complement strand
GAGCCCGTTATTCCATTAACACCTACATGAGTTTTCGCGGTGATTATGGAGTTCAACTCACCGATTCAGGACAAAATAACCCTGACAGCTATTTTGTTCATTTGAGCATGACGCTCAGTTATTAATCCTAAATCCGGCAGTTGAAATGGTTTCATTTGGGTCCACAACAATGTCAAAGAGCTCGTCCGGTTCTTGATTATTTCCTGTCACATACTTCCATTGCCCATCACGAACCGCATATTGACCTCCGCCATACCAAAAGAGCGGCTTCGTTCTCGGCTTTGGATTTCCAAATAAAACATCGAGGCGACTCTCTCCATCTCCAAAATAATCCGAAGGAATCTGAATGCCAACGGCTTTACAAACCGTGGGGAGATAATCCACCGCGGCCATCACACTCTCTTGATCAACCTTTCCCTCTGGGATATGGCCGGGCCACCGGGCAATAAAGGGCTGATGAATTCCCCCTTCATACACTTGCCCTTTCCAACCCCGACGTCCTCCTGTGGAGCCTGCATTAAATCGCTCTCCATTTTTATCTTCTGGATCGTTTTTTGCCTTTGCCGGTCCGTTGTCACTTGAGAAAATAATGAGGGTATTGCCTTCAATTCTGCCTTCTTTAAGCGCCTCTAAAATTTGACCGATTCCACGATCAAGATCTGCGACTGAAGCTGCATATTTCTGTATCATCGGGTCTAATCCACTCGCTGCGTTCAGGGATTCCTTTGAAGGGAGATAGGGAACATGCGTTTCATGTAAGGTCACGGTTAGATAAAAAGGTCGATGCTTGTTATCTCGGATAAATTTCGTCGCCGTTGGATAAACTTGGTGGTTAAAGTCTTTATCTAAATCTGCCTCCCATGGTCCACGCATCAGATGCCATTCATCAAATCCAAAGTCAGAGGGTTTAGGCGCATCCAGCATTCGTCCTTTAAATTCCTCTACCAAATGCCATTTACCACAAATTCCTGTGTAATACCCCGCTTCCTTGAATATTCGAGCAACGGATGGAGCTTTGGGGTCAAGCCAATCGGACTGATTTCCCTTAATATTCGTCTCTAGGTAAAACGGACTATGGATTCCGTAGCGCATCGGAAATTGTCCTGTCAAGAAACCGGCTCGACTGGGCGAACAAATGGAAGCGGCTACATAAAACTGGTGAATATCAATTCCCTGACTGGCAAGTTTATCCAAATGGGGGGTTTTAAAATAGGGGTGACCATGAGAACTTAAATCTCCCCAGCCCATATCATCGGCCAAAATAAAAATGACATTCGGCTTTTGAAATGAGGCTTCTACGACGCTTAAGAAACCCCAAAGGAGGAAAATAATTAAAAAATGTATCCTCATCATCTTATCTCTCCGTCACGACTCGTATCGCACCAACACAGAACCGTTCGTCCGCCGAGTTCACCCTCAAGACGGCCTTCAGATAAAAACGGCTTTTTCCTTGAACGTGAGGTGTTAGATCCAGAAACTGCCAAGGTAACCTCATGACCTTGCTATCAATACTCTGGGGATAGGCATTTTGCCAACTATTGTCAAAAACGCCTGCCCGTCTCCAACTCTTCTGATCCTCGCTCACCCAAAACTCAACCGAACTCGAATCTTCAAAGGCTCTTGCGGTAAACTCGACGACCGTTGTTTTTAACGGTTGTTCAGATAAGACCTGATAACAAATGAATCCAGGATTAAAATACTCCGTCGGCCTCAAAAGATTCATCACAATTTTATGGAGATAATTCGGCTCTGGTTTGTGCGGCTTGACGATTACTCCTTGATAAGTGGAAGCTGATTTTTTCCAATCATCTACTTGACTCATCTCGACATAGTTTTGATCCAAAAGAACCTTCCACGGTTGATGAATCCGGATGATGCGCGGCTTTCCTCCTTTTTCCGCGTAAGGAGAGTAATCGATTTCAATCTCCTGACCCGGTTTAAAAGCCTCGATGAACATTTTGGACTCATAGTTTCGATAGGGTCCGTGCATCGCCACCGTGTCGATCACCGCATTGACATCAAACTCAAATCGCTTTCCGTTTTCGAGTTCGATGGCTCCATTGCTGTAAGGGGGCATGACGGAAACGGGATCAACGGCTTTTATTTTTCCTTTTGCATAGCCGTAGAGGGCTTCGATCGAGACCACCTCGCCCTGATCATTTAAATCAAGCATCACCCGATCCTCTTTTTGAGGCCACTCGGAAGATTCACCTGGCTTTATTTCTCCCTCCGCTTGACGGGTCACTTTGACGGATGCGGATAGGAAAAGAGTCATATTCTCTTCAAAGTTCATCCACTCCAAATTCTGTGTATCGACCCGAATTTTCTTGCGATCCCCCTCTAAAAATCGGGCGCTGAATTGACGCGGGAGCACCGGCTTCACGGGCCCCGTTTTTTCCGCATGGAATGGAACAACCGCTTTTCCTTCTTTGATATCGATTTCGCTTTGATTCGGATCCTTGGAGAAGAGGGCTTGAATTCTCTCCATGAATCCCCGTGATCCCTGAGATTTTGGCTCAATTTGGAGAGCGTATCGATTTTGCCCGGTCTCCCTCACGGTCGCCGTTTTCGCAACGTCGCCCACTTCCACGATCAGCTCTCCCTTTTGAAATTCCTTCTCCGGAGTCAATTCCAGTTCGAATTCATTTTTATTCAATTTCAGGATTGTCGCCAGAATCACTTCATTCGGATCCGCAAGTCTGACCTCGATCGGATATTTTCCAAGCTTCCCATGACTTCGAATCGCATAGCGGGCGGGAAGCACCTGCGAAAGTTCGCCATTTAAAAGATTTTGAACCGAGCGATAACGGGCTTCGGCATAAAGTTCCCCGGCCTTGCTCAAAATGTCTCGATCTCCCCCTTGCTTCTCGTATCTCTGAAGCAATCTCTTTGCGACCGAGCGATCCTGCACCCAAAGTTCCAAGGTTCGGTTCTCTTTCATCGTCCAAGGGCTACCCTGAAGATGACCGCTTTTCTTTTCCCATTCGCCTCCGATCTGGCAACTCAACAAAAACGTCGCATCCGTTGCCCCCTTGGCATGGAGAGCTAATTTTACGAAACATTTCTTCTTTCCAACCATCGACTTTCCGAGACTACATTTATTCTTACTGGTCATGAAATGAGTCCAGTGATCGGGACAAGGCAACTCCTTTTCCGTCAATTGTGAAACTTTTTTCATCGTTTCCGCCGTATCCCCTACCCAGACTTCGATTCGATTTTCTTTTCCGGGGGAGATACGACCATCGAGTTCCATCACCAGCTCAGAAGAAAAAGCCTCTCCGCCATTTTCTACGACATAAATCACCTCCCCGGGCTGGGAAAGATCGGTCACCGACAAACGGGAGCAGGATTGGGAATCGGCATTATCCAAAACACGGGATTGCACTTCGATATTGCGATGAGAAATCACTTCATCGGGGGAACCTAAACTTCCCCTTAAGCGGTATGGCGCTTCAAAAAAATAAGGGGAATAATGCTCAGGAGCAAACATCGGCATCGACTCAAATCCATCGGCTTTTCGAATAAAGGGGGTATCTGTCTCTAATTCGTTGTAAAGCGTCACATATTGAAAACCTGTTGCATAAAGATTACGCAGGGGGGTGTAATCCTCTTTCAGGATTGTTGCCTCCAAATTGACGTGAGCTAGCTTTCCATTAGCCCTGAGGTAGTCGTAGTAAGTATACCCCGTCCAAAAAAGCTCCCCGCTACTCCAAAGTCCCTTCACCATCCCCGATTGACCTCCGAACCATCGGGAGTCCTTCATCGGCCCCTCTGTCTTAAAGTAAGTCTGGGCATAGAGGTTTTCGGTCATTGGATCGGTGGGCAACCGCACCTCCCCGCGATCGACAATCACATAATTACGGCCCACCGCCTTCACTGTTTCTTCTGCATAACCTTTCCAAAGGCAAACTCCGTCCTGGAAAACCCAAGCCTGCTCCTCGGAACTTAATCCATCCGAATAGTTGAGTATCACTCCCTCTTTTTTTGCCTCTGCCATCGTCGCCGCAGTGACCTCCCCAAGCGGAGGGCCCATCTCCCGGACAAAGATCGCCTCACCCCTCATTCCCCGTGCCTGATCAAATGCGATTTTTTCCGGAACACCACGCATGACCTCAAAAAAACGCTTCCGCATTTGTTCATTCATGTAAGGATCCCGAAAGGTCGACCAAATGGAACTGCTCCACATATTCGGCCATGAGGGACGATAAGCTTTCCTCTGCGAGTCGTAGGAGACCTGACTGTAGCGGCTATCACAGAAGTAGCCCCCGAGACCATCCGGACCCTTGGGCGCTCCGCCCCAAGTCGCCCCGTTGATGACGATTTGGACCGGAGCCCCCGCTTGGTCCGCTTGGTCGATTGACTTTAAAATATCAGCCCTTGTCTTTTCGAACGGTTTATTTTGATAGTTCGTCAAAAGCATCGTTCCCAAGGGAGAAAAACAGCTCATCGGTTTTTCATCCGGGGAGGGTTTTTTAAATTTCCCATTCAATCCCATTGGACGATAAACCGACTCAACGGCATCCACAGTCTTGAAAAAATCGGCATAAAGCCAGACTTGCCCGATTGAAAAAGGGGCACTTCCCCGGCTTTGAAGGGAGACCTCCATGCTTTTCCTTTTTTTTGCCACATCGGCTGGAACCGAGACAAAATAATGATTCGGTCCCGCTCCTAATTCCTGATAGGTTCTAAAATAGAGCTCCACCCCGTTGACAAAAAGGGAGTAGCCGTGAGCTTGAGGACGACGATCATGAATCTCCTGAATTTCGAGAATAAACGACCCTTCATATCCCCCCTTGTCCATTTGAAATTCAAGCTTTGAACCTGTTCCCTTCAGGGTTCGTACAGGGGATTCCTCCTTCAATCCTCCCATAACCGTCTTCAACAACTCCATCCCCGCATTTCCTTGTAACTGAACCCGGTGAGCTCGCTCACTCTGTTCATTTCCACAAAGGAGGTGATCGGCAAAAAGAGCCTCCCCGAAAACCCGTCGATCAAAAAGGAATGCGATTAAAAAAATAAGGAGTGGGATCAAAAGGTTTTTTTTCATATTTTTTATAAAGTCAAGATGCATTGCTCATTTGAAATCCATATCGACGCAACGTTTTCGATGATTGTCACTGTAGATTAAAACCTACAATACAATCGCTTGTATTTCAAGTGAAATGTGAATTCAGCCATCTTTTCCGAAAACCTTCGATCATTATTCGAGAAAATCGTGATTCTCGGATAAATAACAGACACAATTAGTTTAAATAGAGCCTGTCCCAAAAGTAGGAATTTGGCAGGAGGCCAAATTTCTACTTTTGTGGACAGTGCTCACGAATCAGCCTTTGGTCTTTAGTGGGGCATCAAAAGATCAATTATTTTCTAGAAATTGATAAAATATCAACCCGTGCGCCAGCGGGGTGGCGGGGTTGGCTTTCGGTTTGTTTTGATTTTTCTTTAAGCCGCTTCTTGGAGCGGTGCCTCTGCTTGAATCTTTGGTGGTGCTTTCTCTTTTCGGGCGATGACCCAGAGGTTATGGACAAAGACTCCCCAAGTGACGAGCAGTTCACGATGCTCAAAGCCTTTGGAGCGAAACGGTCTGCCGAGAAAACAGTTTTTAAAAATACTGATACGGGCTTCAGTCTGAGCTCTTCGGGTTTGCCACTGGCGAAACTCTTGGTCTTTCATTTTCGCTGAAAGTTTTTCAGGGTCTTTCGGACAAATCCCGTTCTTAATCCCGAGGATATCGAGTTCTTTCTGATTGTTTTGGGAGTCTCCCCCTCGATCCATGACCAAGGTCTTGATCTTAAAGTTTTTTTGAGTCTCCTTGACTCCTTCCATCGCGATCTTGTGATCCGAGGGAGCTTGATCTTTGTAGAGCTTCCAATCGATGATGAGTCCGGATTCGGTTTCGCCCAGGCGAAGCGAGTTCCCGAACTCGACCGTCGCTCCGGCTTTGCCTCGAACGATCACGTTCATCTCAGGTTCATAGAGCGAGAGAATCTTTTGATCGTTATCCGTGAGGCGTCCGCCAATGATTCGATCATGGGCTTGTTTCATTGCCTCAGGAAGTTGTTCTAAAACCGATTCCATTCGATCAATGACTTGTTGCACAGCAGGGAGTGTCCAGTCGGTCTCTTTCCAATTGGATTTTAAAAGATCCCGATGATGCTCGGCGTGTTTTTGTACGATTTTCATGAGGGCTTTCATCGATCGAAGAATCCCTTTGCGCTTCTTTTTCGAGTCCTTCTTTCGGGATTGATGGGTCATTGCGATGCAGAGCCGATTCATCGACTTCATGAAATCTTCCGGAGGAGTCATCCGATGTTTGAGTCCTTGTTCCCGAATCAAAATCATCGCTTTGACGAGGGTTCGGGTCGCATCTCGAAAGATCACCCAATCGACTGGAAAATGGATCATTCCCTTCACACAAGTTACATCGAGAAAATAGTTTTCAATCCGCTCCACCTGCGCCAACTCCAAAGCTTGTCTTTTTCCCTCTTGCGGTTCTTGTGTCGCCAAGGCAAGGAGCTTTTGGCTAAGCTCCCGAATTTTTCCTTCTCCCAAAGCCTTTTCATACCGTTCCAAACTACTTTTGCTCGGGGTCGGTTTATCTTTTAAATCGGACATCCCGATAAACCACCTTAAGAGTTCGCTATCGGCGAGCCGTACGCTTAAATCCCGATAGTCCGTTCCAAGCATCACCCTTAAAAAAGTGCAACGAAGGGCACGAGTCGCTTGCTCTTGCTGACCAATGATCGTCCTTGGATCTATTCGCTTTCCTTTGGCTTGCTCCCGAAAAAGGCGAAGCCACTCCGTCACATAATCCTTCTCGATCCCTCCTAAAATCAAAAGCTCGTTGACCCGCTCCAATAAACTCCTCCAGTCCTTGAAATCAACACAGCCCGCAATCGTGAAAACCGTTGTCGGCATAAAGGGCGTGTAGGAATAAAAGGGGATCTCTTGCTTATCACATGATTTTTCGCTCATCAAAATTATAAAGCAGCTTTTTTACCAACTCTTTATAAATTCAGTTTTTTTGTTTGAAAAACATCAGAGTCTGTATCAACGGCAAGGATGCCGTTGGGACAGACTCTAAATAATGAACCTAATATCTCCTAGTGAAGTAAACTTCCTAGAATATATAACTAACTTGCAATCAGATAGTTATGAAAAATACAATTTTGCATCGATAGGGAGGATGGGGAGGATAAATTCAAAAAAAATTTTCTTTGGTCTTTATCCTGAAAATCCTCTCTATCGATGCAAAATTTTCCTGCCATGAAAACTCATCCATTATGCAAGAATCAGAGGGTTACTCTCCAACTCCATGATGACTCCGCCGAGTCCCCTCGGCTGCGGGTTGCGTCCTAGCCCCGATCCTTTTTCGGGGCTGCAATCTCTTCTCCCGCTGCTGCGCATAGGCGTCAACTTAAGGGAAGAGAAAAGACTTCGTTTCAGCTCCTAAGCTTTCGTCTCAGGGAGCTGAACAGTAACTAATATTATATGATTTCTTTTTTACGAGTGCTCGATTTAAAGACCACAAACAACAGAGCACTTAGCCCTAAAAATAGATAGGTCGAAGGCTCAGGAACCGGGCTCACACTAAAGGCATCTAATTCAATCACAGTAGCCCCAAAAGAATCAGCACTATTCAGATTTAATCTAAAATATTGGGCGGTTGTATAAGCATTGAAAGTGTCAGTTATAGTAATTTGAAAATTTCCATATGTCCCGGAGTAATCAGGATTAATTGTCGAGGTGGAGACGATGTTGGAGTTTGTAAAACTTCCAGGACTAGAGCTCGCAAATAGAGTATATCTTGAGATCGAACGGTATGAAGTTGCGGGATCAGCAGTACCTTCTTCACGAACAAAAAGTCTAATTTGACTAAAAGTAATTGGTGCGGAGGTATTAAATTCAATAAAATGAACAGGAACGGTTGATACACCCCCATTAAAATACGTGATTCCGCTCCCAAAGTTTCCTCCGCCCCCAAAAATACCACTAGGGGTCGTATCGTCAGCAGTTGTCGCCAATCTTGAACTAGAGGCTGTGACCGTGGCATTTTGAAATAAATCGGTCGTACTTTGTACTCCGCCTGCTGTAATAATTTGAGCGTTACTCATTGAAATGAATGCCAACCCAGAGAGGGCGATGATTAATATTTTTTTCCATC
>CAMAQI010000098.1 GCA_945860255.1 Methylacidiphilum caldifontis | reverse complement strand
GTCTTCTTGAAAAACCGATGAGTTCCTTTATTCGTCGGAAAGGAGAGGATTATCGTCAGGGGGAGCGATTAATCAAATCAGGCGAACGATTAGGCCCTGTCGAGTTATCGATCCTTGCAAGTGTGGGAGCGGTTTATCCTCTGGTCTCGATGCCGGTAAGAGTGGTTCATTTTACTTCTGGAAACGAAATTGTCTCGCCAGAGAAAACTCCTGGCGTGGGAGAAATTCGCAATACGAATTCGATCTTGTTCGAGTCGTTGCTTTCCGCTTCTGGAGCGAGGCTGATTCACCAAGGGCATCTCCCTGAAAATCTTGAGCGATCATTGGATCAGCTAAAGCAAATCGAGGACTCTGAATTTGATCTTCTCTTTATTTCCGGTGGGGCAAGCGTAGGGGATCATGACTATTCGAAGTCTATTTTTGAAGAACTCGGTTTTGAATTGCAGTTTGAATCCTTGAACCTTCGTCCTGGAAAGCCGCTTGTATTTGGAGTGCGAGGAAAGCAGCTCTGCTTTGCGATCCCTGGGAATCCGGTGGCTCATTTTGTGATTTATCATCGATTTTTAAAATCGATGATTTCAAAGATGGAGGGAGTTGAGGAGGGTTTAGTCTGGAGAGAGGGGATTTTAACGGAGAGTTTATGCGGAGGAGGAAATTCTCGGCGTACTTTGTGGCCGATTCGAGTGGAGTGGCGAGATCAACAGTATCATATTACGCCTCTGAAATGGAATAGTTCTGGAGATTTAAGAGGACTTTTAGGATGTCAGGGGCTTTTAGAGATACAGTCAGGGGAGCAGGAATTTAAAAAAGGGAGTTCCGGGCGATTTATTTTGATTTAGCAATAAATTGTTATTTGCATCTCGTTCTTAACTGTTTCGATATGAGAGCATCATTATGAAACGCGATTTATATGAAGAATGGATTAATCAAGAGACCCTTGAAAAGGGATTTAAAAGTTCGCTATGGGCGACTGTTTTAGAGGAAAGCGCAGGAGATGAAATCGCCGCGAAAATGCGGTATCTTGAAAGAAGGAAGGCCCAGTTGATCCAAGAAAATTTTGTCCCCCCGATATTTGAAGAGGGAGTGGGACTTACTCGAGTCCCACGGAGAGCCTCCCCTCCCGGTGATTTTGTAGACCAAAATCCGAAAATAGTTCGTTTCCTGGGGTTTATTTTAAGTCTTGGATTGATTCTTTTCGGATTTTGGATGATGCGTCGTTTTGGATTGCATTAATGGCTGACTTTACTGTTTACAGATGAAATGAGGAGTTCTAGAAAAGAGGGAGATCTAATCCCAATGGCTTAGGTTGTAAGAAATAATTTAAAGGAAAATAAAAAATGAAAAAATTAGTTGTCGGTAGTTTAATGCTTTCTCTTGTTGTTCTCGGTGCATGTAAAAAAAAGGAAGAAGCCCCTAATCTCGGCAGTGCGATCGAATCGATGGGTGATGAAGTGAAGAAGAGTGCAGAAGAGGGAACAGAGGCGGTTAAGGCCGCTAGTGAAGAGGCCTCTGCTAAAGTAAATGAAGCCGTTGCAGAATTAGACAAACAAATTGTGGAATTAGAGGCGAAGGTCAATGAGGCAACAGGCGAAGCAAAAGCTGAACTTGAAAAACAAGTTGAAGCCTTGAAAGCTCAAAAATTAGCAATGCCTAAATAAATTTTAAGATTTAAAATTGACTAACCCACGGCAACCGAAAGGTTCCGTGGGTTTTTTATTTATTTTCCACTTTGGAGAATTTTATTTTGAAGAAGCGAGATCAATGGCGAGATCGTTTTTTCGGAGAAATCAAATTCAATGCCGGTCTCTTTGAAGAGTTCTGGTAACGGTTTTGATCCCCCTAGGCTTAAGCCGTGCAGGTAGCATTCAATTGCCCGATCTCGATCCTCCTGAAAAATGCGCCAGAGTTGAAGAGCTCCTAGTTGAGCGATTCCGTATTCGACATAATAAAAGGGAGAGGTGAAAAGATGAGGCTGGCGATGCCAAAGTTTAGTCCGAACCTGTTCGTATCCGGTCCAATCTTCAATTCCTCCAAAACGATTCAGAAGGGAGTTCCACGCAAGATCTCGTTCGGCGCGACTTTGGTGAGGATGCGTATAGACGTGATGTTGGAAGGCATCGATGATGGCCATCCACGGGAAAAATTTGATAATTCCTTCGAGATGATCTTTTTGGGAACGAAGCAACTCTTCATTCGAATAAAACTCGGTTAGAGATGGGGAGGCGAGAAGCTCCATCGCCATCGAAGCGACCTCGCAAAATTCGATAGGAGCCCATCGATACCAATACAATCGTTGATTCCGCGCCTGATAAGTATGAAAAGCGTGGCCCGCCTCATGAAGCAGCGTTTTGACATCATTTTCCATGCCAACCGCATTCATGAAGATAAAAGGGAGTCTGGCCTCGCTGAGGGAGGCTTGATAGCCGCCGGGGGCTTTCCCCTTACGGTTCTCGAGATCGAGAAGATTTCGCTCCTGCATATCGTCGAACAGTTTTCCAAGCCGACGATCCAGGTGATGGAGCGTCCGTGATGTTTTTCCAACCAATTCCTCTGCGGTTTTGAAGGGGCGAAGAGGGGGGCGGTTGAATGGATCGACTCCAAGATCCCAAGGCCGGAGAGAGTCGACTCCGAGTTTTTCTTGGCGATTTTTTTGCAGAGCGCGCGTTAGAGGAACGAAGGTCGATTCGATCGACTGATGAAAAGTGATACAATCCTCAGGGGTGTAATCAAAACGCTCTTTCGCCTCGAAGGAGTAGGCTCTGAAATCGGTAAAGCCAGCCTCTTGGGCAATCGATTCTCGAAGTTGAATCAGTTGTTCGAATTGTGAATCAATCGCTTCCGCATCTTGAAGACGACGCGTGGTGCTTGCTTCCCAGGCCCGTTGACGACGAGGGCGATCGGGCTCTTCTTGAATTGGGGCGAGTTGAGTCAATGTTTTTTCAGAACCCTCAAATTGAACCGTCATCGCTCCCATAGTTTTTTGATAAACTTGCGAGAGCTTTGCCGATTCCGTTTCACGGAGGACATTGGCCTCGCGATAAAGCATTACCTCCGTTTGGGCGCTACGGCGAAAGACCTGATAGTCAGAAGAAAGTTGAGAAAATGCAGGATGAGCGGTGAGTCGTCTCCAGAGGGAGAAGCGTTTTGGCTTCATCCACGGTTCGACGACTTCGATCAATTGAAGATAGGCCTTTTCACGCTCGGGATCATCGGTTTGACAGGTCATTGCAATGTAACGTCGAGAGCTTTCATCATCACAGGCAGCAAAGAATTCACCCGCTTGATCGAGCCATAGTTCAAGGTCGGAAACAGAGGTTGCGGCTTGGAGTTTCTCTTCAAGGGAATCGATCCACGGAGTCAGGGCGGCGATATCCGCAAGATTAAGATCATTGGGGAGAAATTGGCGAGGGGTATAAGCAGGGGCATGCATAAAGGGGAGATTCAAGGGAAGGGGAGAAGAGTTCCAAGTAAAAACGTTCTAAAAGATCATGCTTAAAAGCTTTTGAAGGAGCTTCGTGATTCCAACGACAAAGGAGATAAAAATACCGAGAAGGAGGAGAAAAAAGAAAGCACATCCTAAAAAAAACTTCCCGAAGCTTAGTTTGAGAGGTCCAGAGGAGTGAAGATTAAAAGAGAAATTTTTGGATCGCGCTTGCTGAGAGGCGCGATTTTGATTGATAGGGGAGGAGGGGGATTCAAGGTGAATGTTTTCCGGAGAGACCTCAATCACCTCGACTTGATCTTCGGGGATGATGATTTCGCTATTTTCTGAGGTCGGTTGAATCTTCCTTTTCATAATCGGGCAAGTGAGAGAAAGTTACCCGTCGTGAGAAAAAAAGAAAGTAGATAGGGAGAATGAGAAAGCTTTCGGATCAATAAATGGGTTTAATTCTAAGAAGGAATAAAAAACGGAGCGGGAGTCGAAACGGAAAAGAGTTAAGATTTTATCTTAGCCATCTGAGTCGCTTTAGAACCGGAGGCCTTTAAAATCAAATTCCCCGAAGAGTCAACAGAGAGGGAGATCCCCTCCTTACAAATTGCCGAGGCAAGGAGGCGATTAAGATCTTTGGAGTTAAGAGAGGTCGTCGTCCCGTTTTGAGTGAGAAAAAGAGTATCATCTTTTTTGGTGATCATCGATTTGACCCCTTCGCTATCAAACTCTAACCAATCCCCAGCGGCAAAAGATTTTTCCAGAGCTGGTTTAAGAAGGATTCCGTAATTGAGGAGTTTCGGTTTACTCCATTGAGCCGTCCAAATCTGTTTTTCTTCATCGAATTTCACCCAGGCACTTTTAATCAACCCTTTATCCTTAATCATCTCCTCAATGGAAAGTCCAGAGGCGGAGTTATTTGCAATATCCGTGGGAGGGGTCTTCGGGTGAGGTTTAAAAGTCAGGCGCGCGAGAAATTCTGAGGTTAATCGGGGAATATCTTGCTTGAGAATCGCAAGTTTATGACGGATTTTATCGCAGGCAGTGGGGGAAGGAGGGACTCCGTTGACCGTGATTAACGGAGTTTCGTTTTCCATCTCCCGAACGGCCATCTCCTTGCGAAATGTCTGTGCCGATGAGTCTACCGTGAAGAGAGTGAAGCCAATGATTAATGTTAATAAGATTTTTTTCATGAATATTTATTTCATGGAGAAGAGATTGTGACTATTTTTACCTTAACATGTTTAGTGAATAGTTGCAACGACTATTTTAACTTACGTAGGTTATTACGATTTTACATATAAAAAGCTTGCATTGCATACTAAAATCAACATAATCAGGATCTTATGGGAAATTTGACTAAAAGAGATCTCGTTGTGCGTATCAGTAATGAAACGGGAATGATTCAACAAGATGTTCTCAAAGTAATTCAAAATTTTTTAGATTCGTTGACCGAGAGTATCTCTAAAGGACAAACGGTAGAACTTCGTAATTTTGGAGTTTTTGAGGTTAAAATTCGTAAGGCGAGAATCGGTCGTAACCCGAATCAACCGACGAATGAAGTTAAAATCCCAGCCCAACCGGTGGTAAAGTTTAAAGCCGGTAAAGAGATGAAGGCAAAAGTTTTACAGCTTTCAGTCGAAGAGGTGATGAAGAATCAATCCTCCTCTGTCTCCCCTGAAGTCGATAGCGACGATCTTTAATCGAGATTTTGCAATAGAAATTGATTTGTATCTAAAAATAGATCACCCCAAGGTGATTTCATTATTGGATCCCCGAAAACAAATTAACTGTATTTTTAAAATTCATAAATCGGAATTCAATGCAACAGGAGATGGGCGGAGAATGTTACATTGAGGGGATATCCTTGGTTTCGGTCTTTGACCGATTTATGCTTATTGCACTCGAGGGCGAATCTCGTGGCGTTTCATAAACTCTTTAGCCAATTGTCGATAAGACTGGGCTCCAATTCCTGAGGGATCATAACTCGTGATCGGTTTTCCATGACTCGGAGCCTCGCCAAAGCGAATCGAGCGTGGAATAAAGGTTTTATAAACCTTATCCCCCATATGCCCACGGACATCTTCAACGACCTGACGTGCTAAATTGGTTCGCGCATCGTACATTGTGAAAACAATTCCATCCAGGAGCAGGGCGACCCCTTCGTGTCCGCGGACATGTTGAATCACCTCAATAATTTTACTGAGCCCTTCGAGAGCGAAATATTCGCATTGGAGCGGGACAAGGACGGCATCCGCTGCTCCTAGACCATTTCCCATCAGAATGCCGAGAGAAGGGGGACAATCGAGCAAGATTACATCAAAATGAAGAGAGTCCCTTTGCGCGTCGACAATTTTTCGTAAATGATACATCGGGTCCTCCATTTTAGCGATTTCGACCTCACAGCCTGCGAGATGGATGTTTGAGCTGATGATCGAAAGATTTTCGCACGGAGTTGGCTGCACCTGATCGAGTAAGGTTTTCTCGCCGATCATCACATAGTAGATGCTTTTTTCATGAATCGGCTCTACCCCGAGAGCACTGGAGAGATTCCCTTGAGGATCGAGATCGATAACAAGAACATGAGCTCCTGTTTCAGCGATTGAAGCAGCGAGATTCGCCGTTGTCGTCGTTTTACCGACCCCTCCTTTTTGATTAGCAACAGCAATGACCTTCACATCGGTGATGGTGATCGGCTTTCCGCAATTTGGCAAGAAATTCAATTTCAACCGCTTATCTTCACTCATTAGCACTAATCCAAACCCCAAAAACAGTGAAAATTCCGAGCAGAATTGGAATTCAAACCATGAAACAAACGACTCTCGTGAACGTGTTTACGAAGATTGTTTTTCTCATGGCTTTGGATTTCTCCGTCTGCCGGAACAAATCTCTACTGTTTTGAATGCATTTAAATCCGCGTTCATTCGTGTCCATCCGTGGTTCAAAATGGTTTTGAGTTGTGTTGATCTGAGTAAATGAGCGAAACTGGGGCCCCCTCCTTCTGCATACTGATTTGAATCAGCGGTGAATTTTTCGCTTTATTGTTTACCTCTCACGGGGTAGATAAGGGGTTCGTGTTTAGGACAGGTGGCTGAGTGGTTGAAGGCACTTGACTCGAAATCAAGCGTACTCGCAAGGGTATCGTGGGTTCAAATCCCACCCTGTCCAACTCTTCGTAAGTCGTTGGACTCCAAGGGGAGAGTTTCTCTAACGGACGGAAAAAGAGCCTTACCTCCAGTAAAAGCTCCAGTACGCCAAGATGACCACGAGCAACTCTCGTACTATTCTTGCATTACTTCCGTCTTAAAGAGCGACTCCTCTCTCACGGGTGCAGGTCATTTGGTTGTATTCTCTAGAGATAACCTGAGAAAACCGTGAACCGATACCGCATTTTTAAACGATCCAATGGGATTTACTTTCTTGAGGATAAAGAGACTCGTAAACAAGAGAGCCTCAAAACTCGTGATCGATCCCAAGCCTTTAGCCTTTGGACGGCACGCAATCAGGCCTCCTTGCAGCCCAATCATGAAAGAAATCAACGTTTTAGGCTCCCCACGCCTCCCCGCCCGAATATCTGTCGAACAAACCGCCGAATTATTGGGCTTTCAAGAACATGACATTTCTGTGTTAATTAGAAAGAGACTATTAAAGCCTCTTGGTAAGCCGGCCCCAAATGCTCCGAAGTGGTTTGCTTCGTCAATTATCTTAAAATTGATTGAAAATGACGAATGGCTTTCGAATGCAACAAAGACAATTTCGGAAAATTGGAAGATCAAAAATAAATCCATTTTAAATCCAAATTAAAATATTATTATAGATGAATATGAACGAAGCTAAAATTGTCGTCTATTTTGATCAATTAGGATTTTCAAATTCGGTTCTTGCAAAGGATTCTGGGCATGCAGCATTAAACGAATTTTTTGAAAACGAATCCATGCTGCATTTTGGTGTTGAAACTGAAAATCTTATAAACGAAGAGATAAGACTAAAAAATAAAAATGATGAGTCAAAAAATACATTTGATCATGTAATAATGTTTAGTGACTCTATTTTTTTAAGTGGTGTGCCGTCGATAAGTTTTTTTACACATTTAGCCAGTTTTTTAGGAAGATGTTGGAGAAGAAACACCTCAGTATATTGGTGCGAATTTACTGATGCAGATTTCCCATTTGTTGGTAGAGAAATAAAAAAATCTTCGCCGATTCTCTTTAGAGGGGGTATTTGCATAGGAAGCGTTTCAATTGTTAAAGCTAAAACTATAATTAATGGCAAAGAGGAAGTAAGTAGTTTTCTGTTTGGGCCCGCTTATGTAAATTCCTGTAAAATTGAATCTCAAATAATTTCAAAAGGCCCCCGAATATTTATCGATGAATTATCAGCAGGAAAAATATTAGAAATAGAGGACTTTAATTCGGAAGTTGAATTATTTTTTCAAAAAATAGATTCTCAAGAAGAATTTTACGAATTCCTATGGCCAGCATTTTATTTAAAAAACCTTAATTCTGAGGCAGAAATTTATGATATGCTTATAGGGGCAATTAATTATTATAAAGTATTTAAGGGAGAAAAGTTTGAAAAACACTACGAGGAACTTATTAATTTATTTTTTAAATCTTCAACTGCTTTGTGTAATTATAAAAAAAATCCCGAATTATTGATTAAAACAACTAATATTTTTAAAAAATTTAAAAATTAATCGTCTAGTAAACTTAGACTTTCTTCTTGTTCTGCAGATCGTTCAT
>CAMAQI010000097.1 GCA_945860255.1 Methylacidiphilum caldifontis | reverse complement strand
CAGTCCTCAATGGAAGCTACTCATCTAACCACTCTCAAAGAATTCCAAGAAAAAATTTATACTTTGGGGAGAGATTTTGAGAGTGGAAGGATTCAATCGAGTTCCTTTGAAACACTTCAAGAGTTAAGGGTTACTGCGGAAAAAATGGAGCTCAATCCTGGGGGAGAGCCCGATCGGTTTCGTCATTCGATCTTGCTTCAAATTACGAGTCTCCAAGAGAAACAGGCCTCCTTTGTTGAGGGTACTAAAAAGTTAAGTCATCAACAGGAGATTGATCGCTTGCAAAGGCTTCAGAATGAAAAAGCGGAACATCGGATGATGTTATTTCGTTGGGCGATCTTTGCTGTCATCGCATTTCTATTCCTCGCATTTTGGTGGTCGAAACAGCAGGGAGTGGAGGGTACTGATTCACATTAGTCCTTTAAAAAGATTCAAAATGAGTTTAAATAAAAAATCTTTTCAATTGGAACAATATTCGTATGATGACCGTTCTTTTACGACACGGTGAGATGGCTGAGTGGTCGAAAGCGACGGTTTGCTAAACCGTTGTACGAGTTAAATCGTACCGAGGGTTCGAATCCCTCTCTCACCATTTTTTCGTCGCGGTAGCGACAATTCCAATAAGGATTCGAACTTGCAGTTCGAGCACCCATCCGAAGGATTAACTAACCCGAGCGATAGCTCAAAAAAGTACAGGCGTAGCCAATCCCTCTCTCACCAGTATTTAGTCGCAATAGCGACAATTTTAATAAGGATTCGAACTTGCAGTTCGAGCACCCATCCGAAGGATTACCCCATTTATTGCTTTAGGAATCTATCGGGACCCCGACAAGTCGGGGGATCACGTCATAAGACGAAATCGACGCCCATTAAGAAAATCGATCAATGTCGCAGGACTGTCGTCTGAGTTCGGGAGCCATTGGTCATGTGATATGAGGTGATCCCGCACGTGCGCATAGGCGTCAACTTAAGAGAAGAGAAAATGCAATATTAACCGCAGAGCGCACATCCTCCTTCGTCCCGCACCGCGTGACTATGGCGGACAAGAAGGAACGCAGAGGAAAGGCAATTTTCGCATCGATAGGGAGGATGGGGAGGATAAATTCAAAAACCATTTTCTTTGGTCTTTATCCTGAAAATCCTCCGAATCGATGCAAAAAATCCCCTTCACAACTGTGCCATTCCTGATTCGATCAGGACAGTTGCTTCGTGTGAGAAAAAGCCTTTGAATGAATTCCTTAAGTTGATGCCCATGCGCACGTGCGGGATCGCTCCCGATATCACCAAAATGGTGATAAAAAATGGAAGGGCACAGACCCTGTGCCTCATCGGAGCGAGAAAAGGCTCGTAAAACGAGAAGCACTCGACGCTGGAAGCGGAAATAATTTTTGTACACAGGGAATACCGTTCGTGAAACGAAAAGTAAGAGAACAGGGTCTGATTGTTTGGTGCGAGGGCGTAGCGGGGCACAACCAAATCGAAGATTTGTAACGGGGTACAACTGCAGTTAGCCACTGCCCCTCCCGTTCTAATGCAAGAAATCAGTTAAAAAGTTTTCATAGACAGGATTGACGGAGTAAATCAGCTTTAAGGGAATGGAAGAACCAATTAAGTCGAAAAAAGAGGAGCTAAAGACTTATCGTCTCTTAGGCCTTTCTCGAGTTCCAAGAGGGAAGAAAAAGCGAGCTTTTATTGAGCATAAAGGGTTGGAGAAGATTATTGGGGGGGAGACTCCTGATCGGCCCTCGTTAAGAATTCCTCAGCCGAAATATTGGGAACTCAAAGAGCAAGTTTATCGTGATTTTTTAGAGGGAGTCGAGAAGGTTGGGAGTTTAATTCCTCTGGAACAACTTTTGGAGAGTGTCAAAGGGGAGTTGGAAGGGAGAATTTATGATCGATGGGCGCAATCACAAGAGGCGACTCCAGAAACGGAGCCGTTTCAAAGCTACCGCAATCAACTTCTCACCGAGGTGATGGGGAAAATTAAATCGATTCAAAAAAGAAATCCGGATCGGTACCAAAAAATTTGGCGAGAGGTCGTCGGACCGGAGGTTTCTAAGGAGTCTTGGCTTCATCGGGTCGATGAAGTCAAAGGAATAGCTTACGTTCGTTGCTTTAATAATGCCCTTGGATTTCAATTTTCCAGACGCCCTGATTTTGCTCGCCTCTTAGGGGAGAAGCTACTTTGTCGGATCACCTCGATTCGAATTGGGTGATTGCTATGAAAAAGCCCTTCTGCTTCTCTGGGATCGAGAGATATTTTTTATGATTGCTATTTTTACAAAGAATTTAATTCGAGGAATCACTCGAGGGAGCCACAGCCCGGATCAATCGCGATTGGCTAGGGGGCTGAGTCTTTTCCCTTCCCTCAAATCAATTGTGATCGTGATCGGAGTGATGATCGGAGGAGGAGCTCTTTTTTCAGAAACTTTAGCGGCCTCAAAACCGCTTGGATTGCAAGAATGTTATGAGCTTGCGGTGATGAAAAGTGAGTCGTTGGGAATGAAAGAAAGTGAGATTAAAATCCAAGAGGCGCTGTATTGGCAGGCGATTTCGACCGCCTTTCCTCAAATTCATGCACGAGTGACTCCGACATGGGAGGATCAATCTTATACGCCGAATATGAATCGATCCAACAGTTCCTCAGTCTCTTCTTCAAGAAAGATTCCGACAATGGATTCCTTTGAGGGAAAGGTTACTGTGGCTCAACCGTTATTTCGTGGATTTCGAGAGTTTAGCGCAGCGGGGGCAGCAAAAGAGAATCAAGCGGCGAAGGGATTCGAGTGGAAACGAGCCCGTGAAGTTTTGTATGAGGAGGTGGCAGGAGCTTTTTATCAATGGATTCAATATGAGGAGGATTTAAAGCTCATTTTGGATCTCCAACAAACCTTAATGAATCGAGTTGCAGAGATGCAGCGGCGAGTGAATTTAGGAAAATCTCGTCCTAGCGAGTTGATTTCGGTTCAATCGGATCTTGCGGAGTCCCGTGTCAACGAGCAACAGACTCGTGCCCTCTTTCAGGCAACTCAGGAGCTTCTCGCCTTTTTGACCGGAGTTCCGTCAAAAGAGATTCAAATCAAGAAAAATGATCAGAAATGGAATGTTCGATTGCTTGAAGATTATCTAAAAGAGATTGATTATCGGCCCGATTATCTGGCGACACTCGCTGCAGAACGGGGGGCTCGTAAAAAGGTGGCGGTTGTCCAAGCAGAGCATCTTCCGAGTATCGATCTGAGTGCCGATTATTCTTTGATCCAAGAGCCACGATCCAAAGGGGATTGGAAAGTATTACTGACGATGGATCTCCCGATTTTTGAGGGAGGGATTGTGGAGGCACGAATTAAAGAGCAAAAGGCATTGCTTCGTCAAAATCAACTGCAAATTGAGCGATTGAAAAGAGAAGCCGATCAGGAGATTCGAACTCGATTTTCGAATTTTAATTTCTCCTCCCTTGAACGAATTCGACTTCAAGAATGGGTCGAACTTTCTGAAAAGAATTACTCGCTTCTGAAGCAAGACTATGAAAAGGGAGTGGTGAGTCAGCTTGAGGTCATGGATGCTCTGAAAAGGTGGACGGAGGCAAAGCGACGTTATTCATCACTGGCATTGGAAAATCAGTTGGATTGGATCAAGCTTCATGTCGCCGCGGGAATTTCCCCCTCCAAACGATAGCGGAATCGTTTAAATCCTTTAAATCCGTGTCCATCCGTGTCCATCCGCGGTTAAACCTGTTTTTTATAGGGGCGATCCTTTTGCTTGGCGACTTTCTGATTTATGATTAGGTTGCTTGAGAAATGAATGAAAAAATGAAGAAATTTAAAATCGATCTTCACTGTCATTCCTATTTTTCCTCCGACGGAGTGAGTAAGCCTGAGGAGATCGTCGCAATGGCTCGAGCGAGGGGGCTGGATGGGTTTGCGATTACTGATCATAATACCTGTGAGTGTGTGGACTATTTTCGCCAGACAGGGTTGATTCGTGAGGATGGGTTGCCAGTGGACGGGTTGCTGATTATTCCCGGCCAAGAGATTTCGACTGCAGAGGGTCATTTATTAGCGTTGGGAGTTGTTTTGCCGAATCTTAAGGGGATCTCTGCACATGAAGCGATTCAAATGATCCACGCCAGAGGAGGGGTGGCGGTGGCTCCGCATCCCTATGATATTTTCAGGGCCGGAATTCGGGAAAAGGTTTTAGATTTACTAAAGTTAGATGCCATCGAAGTATTTAATGCGGCGACGACCTTAGGATTTTGCAATCGTCAAGCCAGAGCGTATGCCGAACGGAAGGGAGCGGCGATGACCGCGGGGAGCGACGCCCATCTCCCTCAAGCCGTTGGAGTCTCTTATTCGATTTTAGAAATGGAGCAATTGACCGTTCAAGGGGTTTTAGCTGGGATCCGCAATGGCAGAGAGGTCGAGGAAAACTATCTTTCGACAAAAGAGTCGCTGCGAAAGACCTTTTACAATCTTTTTCGTATGAAAAAACGATCTTTGGCTTAACCTAGAAGAGACCCTGTTTTGAGATTTCAATAGCAGGTTGCAGATGAATTTAAAACATTCTCACACGAAGCAACTGTCCCCATGAAATGGGGAATGGCACAGTTGTGAAGCGGATTTTTAAAACATTGTCTCACTCAACGGCGCAAAGCATTCAAAGGAGATCCTTAAATCCCCCCCCTAAGTCGAGAGTCACGGGAAACCGTTTCAATGGAATTGAAAACGCATGACGATGAGATTCGGTTCTCTTGAAAGAACTCTTTCAAAGAAACCAAATCTCATCGTCATGGGCGGGGGTTCATCACCCCGCCGTTTCCTGAGACTCAGGCTTTCTCTCTGTATTTTTCAGAGGGCTGGGAAACCTTGGAGCACTTCGCGCCTTCGCGAGAGGAAACGTTTTAAAGAATTTTCACTCCTTACCGACGCCTTCATTTGATCCGTTTTTAGAGGACAGTGAAGCGGGCTAATTTTCAATGCTTGATCTTCATCTGATTGGAACCTAAACCATTTCTCTTATGGCTCAACCGCAACTCATGGAAAAAATCGTCGGACTCTGCAAACGTCGAGGGTTCATTTTTCAATCTTCTGAAATCTACGGAGGTCTCAACGGAGCCTGGGATTACGGCCCGCTGGGTGCCGATCTCAAAAAGAATATTAAAGATTTCTGGTGGAAATCGATGACTCAGTATCGCGATGATATTGTCGGCATGGATGGATCGATTTTGATGAATCGCAATGTCTGGAAGGCGAGTGGACATGAAGCGACCTTTTCCGATCCGATGGTCGATTGTAAAACCTGTAAGGGACGTTTTCGTGCCGATCAATTGACCTCTACCCCTTGCCCGCAGAAGCCGAGTAAGATGGTGAATACCTGCGGTGGGGAACTGACCGAGCCACGGAGCTTTAATTTGATGTTTAAGACCTATGTCGGTCCTGTTGAAGATGATCATAATATTACTTATTTACGTCCCGAGACAGCACAGGCGATTTTTGTACAGTTTAAGAATATTTTGGAGGTCTCTCGCAAAAAACTTCCGTTCGGAATCGCCCAAATGGGGAAAGCTTTTCGAAATGAGATCAACCCGCGTAACTTTATTTTTCGCTCTCGTGAATTCGAGCAAATGGAAGTGGAGTTCTTTGTGAAACCAGAAACCGGCAAAGAGTGGCTGGAACAATGGTTAAAAGATCGTCTTGCTTGGTATGAACTGATTGGAATTCCTCGCAGTAAGATCCACGTTTTAGATGTCCCTCAAGAGGATCGTGCTTTTTATTCGGGCGGGACTTATGATCTTGAATATGAATTTCCCTTTGGAATTCAGGAGTTGGAGGGAATCGCTTACCGAACCGATTATGATTTAACCCAACACCAAAACGCCAGCGGGAAGCCGCTTGAGTATTTTGATGAAGAGACCAAAACAAAATATCTTCCCCATGTCGTCGAACCGAGTGCTGGAGTCGATCGGACCTGTCTTGCGGTATTGTGTGAAGCCTATGCCGAAGAGACGATTAAAGATGAAGAGACCGGTAAAGAGGAGACTCGTATTGTCATGCGTTTTGTCCCCAAACTGGCGCCGATCAAAGTCGGAATCTTTCCGTTGTTAAAAAACAAACCGGAACTCGTTGAAAAGGCAAAGGCACTTGCTGCGACCCTACGTAAAACGATGACCGTCTTTTATGACGAGTCAGGAGCCATTGGTCGTCGCTATCGACGGATGGATGAAGTCGGAACGCCGTTCGGGGTCACCATTGATTTTGAGACCCTTGAGGGGATTCGCGAGGGAGAAAATGCGGGATTGAAAGAGACCGTCACCTTGCGCCATCGGGATTCCATGAAACAGGAGCGAATTGCGATCGCTGATTTGCCCGCTTATCTGCTCAAGCAAATTGAGGGTTAGTAATCGAGAAGGTTGCTTTTCAGAGAAAGGGCAACTTTGATCGATCTCGTGACGGGAGACTCTTGTTTTTCGGGGAGAAGTTGAAAGAGAAGCTCCCGAGAGGGGGAGGCTTCCGCTTTCGTTTTTTCTTCATGATAAACGGTTAAGAATTGAGAGAGAGTTCCTTCTAGTTTTTGAGAGCCGATTTGGATGATCCCATCTCCCTTTATAAAACTTCCATAGGCCGCCGGACTCCCTTTTTCGACCGCAAGAACCGTCACTTTTCCTGATTTTTCGCCAAGAAAGAGTCCGTGGAGAAAGTTCAGAGGGACCTCTTGAATCTGTGACTCAGAATTCTCCTGATAGACAAGTCGTAGGTCACTGGTGTTTTGGTTGGCGAGTTTTAACTTAAAAAGTTGAGTCGTCGTCCATCGTGTCTCTAAGGCCAGTTTTTTAGAGGCAATCACGAGGGCCGATTCCTCTTTGGTATATTTTGTCGGGACGCGAGAGTAAGAGTTTTCCTGTTGTTTTTTAATGATCTCATTCCGAACTTCATTATCTCCGATTTGCGGCATCACATAGAGCACGCGAAGGGTTGCTCCCAGAGGGATAATGTCTTTGTTAATCAGAATGGCTTGAGTCAGAACAACGCGATTCTCCTTTTCCTCCATCGGAAGAGCGAGAGCGAGTAACGGCTCTGTTTCAATAACCTGAGCTTGAATCCAATGAAAACCGAGAATGAAGAGGAGAGCGATCAGCCGAGCATAGTCCCTCACGCTTAAAATTCTTCGTAAAAATCTCAATGCGAGTAGAACTGTTTTCATGAAAGATCAATCGTTGGTTTCGGTCGTTGACGATTTATGAATAGGGAGTCATAGGGAGGAGTTGGCCTTGGAGGCTTTGGGGGGGCGAATAAAAATGGATTTATCGATCCATTTGGAATCGGGGTAAAGTTTTTTCCGTATCTCAGGATTTTGAATCGTTTGAACCGCTTTAAAAGTACTTCCAAAGAAATTTTCCTCAGAGATTCTTGCGGCAATGATTGGATTGAGCAGTTTTTTCAGAAGCGTTAAAGTCGTTGGAAGGATATTTCCGAGGGCGAGATGATAAAGTTCGATCGGGGAGCCTTCTTCTGGTCGAACCACTTTCCAATGGGGATTTTGAGCAACCATTTGATGAAGTTCGCTCAAGGTTCTGACTTTGATTGGAAACTCCTCATTTTTCGGATCGGAGGGGGTTTTGAAATCGAGTTTTTTATCGGTTTTGCCGACCTGCGCATCGGCAATCAGCGTTAACACATAGAGAAGCTCTGGGTCATTGGGGAAATCGGTTTGTGCGAAATCATCGGATTGAAAGAGCTCTTTCCATTTTTGAATCCCTTTCGGAAAAGCATCTTGGTGATAGGCAAATCCATAGTAGGTACAGCCGTAGGGGATCGAAAACTGATTGTGACGATCCAAGGGATGGTTCAGATAAAGGGGGAGGGGCCACTCTTTCGCTTCCAAGAGATCGGGAGGAAGCGGCTGAAACTTTTGATGGCTAATTCCTTCGATAATCGCACGGTCAGGGAGGAGATAAAGATCGTACGTTTGAGCCAGCATCTTTTCTTTCGCTTGAGCCACCGTTTGATAAGAAGTGACACCGATTGTTCCAAGAGATTTGAGCTCATCGGTCAGCCAAGGAGGGAAATGTCCTTGAGGGGCGATAACTTGAATGAATCCCGTCGGTCGAGAGTTATTCGGAGCGGGAGTGAGCGAAGGTTGATTCGTTGATTGAGGATCTTGTGGCTGTGGTTTGTACATAGTGCGAAGGAGGAAGCTACCGTTAAAGAATAGGGGGAGTCAATTTTGAAAAGTGAG
>CAMAQI010000096.1 GCA_945860255.1 Methylacidiphilum caldifontis | reverse complement strand
GTTGTGGACGACCCGAAGGGTCGCCTCAACCGGAACGCAATCGGAAGCGGCGGGCGATGGGGTGGCTAGTTCTTTTTGCCTTTGAGTCGGGCTTTGGCGTTAGCAAGTCTGTAACTTTCGCCGTTGGCCTCTAAAATATGCACCCGATGGGTGAGTCGATCCAGAAGGGCTCCCGTGAGTCTTTCGCTGCCGAGGACTTCAACCCATTGCTCGAAGGGTAGATTGGTCGTCACAATGAGGCTTGTTTTTTCATAGGCCCGACTGATCACATCAAAGAGGAGTTCTGCACCCGATTTGGAGAACGGAACATAGCCAAGTTCATCCAAAATAAGCAGATCGAGTTTTTCAAGTTGTTTCATAAATCTTGCAAGTCCCTTGCTTTCCCTTTGCTCTAAGAGCTGGGTCACCAGAGCGATCACCGAAGTAAATCGAACTCTTTTGCCCTGAGTACAAGCTGTATGCCCCAGCGAGGTCGCCAGATGGGTCTTTCCTGTTCCGGGATTACCAATGAGAAGGATGTTCTCACTTTTTTGAAGATACTCCCCACGGAGAAGCTCCCGAAGCAGTGATTCATTGAGGGAAGGAATCGCCTTAAAGTCAAAAAGATCGATGGTTTTAATCACAGGAAAGCCTGCTTCTCGAACTCGACGCTCGGTCGCTTTTCGTTCCCGCTCCAAAAGCTCCCGCTCACAGAGCTGAAGTAAAAAAGTCGCATAGTCCCCTTTCGCTTGGGCGCACTGCGCCGCAATCGTTGTATACTCCCGTAAAATGGTCGGAAGTTTGAGTGATTTTAAATGATGGGAAAGTAAGACAGCGTTCATGATCGTTCTCCAATAAGTTGTTGATAAAGACTCAGGTTTGGTTTTTGCACCACGACTCCCCTTAAATGAGGATGTTTATCGAGGCAAAAGGTCTCAATGATCGGATCGGGATAAAGGTACTGCCCGACTAAATCCCTCGAAACCCAATGACAACAGAGGGCTTTTTCAATCGCTCTTTGAACCGTTGGAACGGAATGGTTTTCCAAAAATCTTAAAACTTGGATATACTCCCGAGTTCCCTCACTGATTCCATTTTGCTCTTCGAGTCTTCCTTTGATCCAAAAGAAGGGCTCGGGCAGTTCCCACTCTTGTAACGGCATTGCTTGATTAAATGCTCCCGGCTTTTTTTCAAGTACCGATAAATAGTGGATCGGATCGTAGGTCACTCTTTGACGTTCCCAAATTCGGGAATGTTCGGCGATTTGCTCTCCTTGGTGAAAAAGCCTCACCTGATCCACATAACCCTTGATCTCAATCGGATAATGCGCCAATCGGGAGGGAACCGAATAATCGTTGTCATCGAATCGAACCAAGGAAAGCGAGGTTGCATGAGTCGATTGTTTGCGACAGGCGTCAAAACGGGAAGCAGCAAGAGCCAGAGAGGCTTCTTGGTCTTCCTTGAGCAGTTCCACTTTCGTGGCTTTGGCTCCTCGAACTTTTCGATCCTGATCATGTCCACAGCACCAAATTAAATATTTATTAAGCTCATCAAAGTCCCTCATTTCGGGAACAGGAACCATGAAGTTCAGACGAGCGTATTTAACGGCTCCTTCCACGATTCCTTTTTCGTTCCCTCTTCGGGGCTGGCAAAATCGACTCGTAAAAAGATAATGGCTTTGAAGCTCTAAAAATCCCTTTGTAAGATCCCGCTCTCTGCCCACGATCTTGATCACGGCGATTCGACTGTTGTCGTAGAGAATCGTTTTGGGAACACATCCAAAATACTCAAAAGCTCTGACATGTCCTTCCCAGAAGCTCTCCGTGCATTCCCTCTCAAAGGCTTGGACAAAAAAGGCATCTGAATAAGCCCAACTGAAAACAAAAAACTTAAACTTTCGTAGTACCCCAGCCATTTTTACGAGTGCTTCGCCAAAATCCACTTGGGCTTCTCCTGGCTCATGCTTTAATGGGACAAAAACCTCTCCCTGCTTGCGCGATAAATCAGCTACTGCTTCCTTGATAATCGTGTAACCCCCAGTAAATCCTTCCCCTTTTAGCCGCTCCCAAATCCGCTTCGCTGTATGTCGCTGCTTCTTGTGAACACTCTTATCCTCTTTGAGAATTTGAGCGATTCGATCCAAATACTTTCCAAGCTTGGGCTTGGGTCGCCCTTCTTTGCTTTGGTATCCTGGAGGAACAGAATGCTCCAAAATCTTCTGCAAAGTCGACCAATGCAACCCATACTCCCTTAAAACAGATCGCTTACTGCGACCCTCCACTAATACCTTTTGCCTTATCTCACACCACTGCTTCATATCTGAGTACATCCTCTCTTGTTAGAGGTGTCTCACTTTTCGACCGCCTTTTTTTATCTACCCAACCGCCGCACTTTTCGACCGCCCTTTACATTCAACATAAATATTAATACAATATCCCACTCCAAGCTTTCTAATGCACATGCCTTACATAAAGATCAATCGGATGCTTTGATTGTTTCATTGGGGAAACATTATGCGGAGATTTTCAGTGGATATGTAACGGCTAGGGATTCAGAGTGAGTATGGGTAATTCCCAGTCATAAAGAAAATATGAGAGGCTTTCCAAAACCACCCAAGGCCGCTTTAGAAAAGGTCCTCAATTCTGCATTACTGGCTGGTGAATTTATATTAATCGGACTTCCTGAAGCAGCACGGATTGCATCGCATAAAGGAGGCAGCATAATTTAAATTGACTAATTTCATTATTCGATAATTATCGAATAATGAAATTAAATAAACTAGCAGATGCCTTTAAAGCTCTCTCTCATCCTCATCGTCTGGCGATTTTTTTGAGATTGGCCAATTGTTGTGAAAAACACGGATGCAGCGAGGAGGCCTGTTCACGACTCTGTGTTGGGGAGCTTGGTAGAGGCTTAGGTATTGTACCTTCAACTATCTCACATCATCTTAAGGAGCTAAACAGAGCAGGTCTTATTTCTACGAACAAGTGCGGGCAGAGTATCGAATGTTGGGTTTCAGAAACCACTTTAGATGAACTCTCGCAGTTTTTTCTTAAAGCTAAAAAATCCTAATAAAGACCTCCCATGAATCCAAAATCATATAAAATTCTTTTTCTTTGTACTGGCAACTCTGCGCGAAGCATTCTAGGGGAGTACCTTATTCGAGTGGTTGCGGGGGATCGTTTCGAGTCATACAGCGCAGGAGCTAGACCTACAGGAAGAATCAATCCGATTGTCCTTCAAGTGCTTCGAGACAGCTTTAAAATGGATGCTTCTGGTGCTCGAAGTAAATCATGGGAAGAATTCAAAGCTTTTTCCTTCGATTTTGTCATCACGGTGTGCGATAATGCCAAGGAGAGTTGTCCTGTTTGGCCGGGTCAGCCGATCATTGCCCATTGGAGTTCACTTGATCCCGCAGAATTTGAGGGAACCGATGAAGAAAAGCTCAAGGCTACCCTTCAAGTTGCCTTACAGATCAAACGGCGCATCGAACTGCTTGCCTCACTTCCATTGGAAAAAATGGAGAGACTTAAGCTTCAGAATGCCATGCGAGACATCGGTTCAACTCAATAAAAAGGATATTTCTATGACGCTTCTTCAATTCAGCAAGCTTTTGAACGACAATCCCCAGCACCTGATACGCTTTGTTCTCCCCAATGAAGAGGTGATTCCTTCTCATTATCACATTACGGAAGTGGGACATGTTCAAAAAAGCTTTATAGATTGCGGCGGAACTCTTCGCTCGACCTCAACGTGTGTGTTGCAGGCTTGGACCGCAGACGATGACGATCATTCGTTGAGCGCGGGAAAGCTCTCTTCCATCTTGAAGCTAGCTCATAAGGTTTTTCCTTCTGATGGTCTCCCTGTCGAAGTGGAATTTGAAGCTCCCTACATCTCACAGTTTCCTATTGCGACAAGCGAGACCACTTCGGACACGTTGATTTTCCAGTTGGAGGCAAAGCACACCGACTGCTTGGCTAAAGTAAAATGTGGAATAGAGAATAAGGAGAGTTCGTCCTGTTGTTCGCCAAAGTCAGGTTGTTGTTAGTCAGAAAGCTGAAAAGAGATGAATTCATCTTTAATAAGAAATTTCTTCTTAAGGAAAACAACCTAATTCTTTAATAGAGACAGCGAACGACAAAACCCCAACTTAGTACCACCTTATGCATCCTTTTTCGACTCAGTGTCAGAATATGGGTTCAGTCACACAATAGTTCAATCCGTCGATTTTTTTGATATTTTGCATTAACTCATTCGTATTTTAGCGATGGGACAAAGAACGGAACGATTTCAAAAGTATGGAAGGAAGGAATGCTATTTCTGGAAAAAATATGAAATACTTGGAAGTCGTGGCTTTGGCGTGACATGAAAAGAATCCCTGATTGGGCTCAGCTTCGTTTGAATTACTGACTCTTGACGACTTTATCTCTCTCTACTACTGGCATCTAATGCTAGCAAATTTAGAATCTTCTGCCGTCTGGGGAGTTGATGCTCACCCGATCCAAGTTGAACTCAATGTCTGCGATGGGGAGTGGCAGGTCGTTCATGTTGGCCTTCCTGATACGGCCGTAAGAGAAAGTCGGGATCGAGTAAAATCTGCAATTGAAAATTCTGGATATTTTTACCCTTACAAAAGAATTACAGTGAATCTAGCCCCTGCAGATCTCAAGAAGGAAGGTCCCAGTTTTGACTTACCCATTGCCATTGGTCTCATGGCTGCCACGGGCCAAATTCCCCAGGAATCACTCAAGGATACCTGGATTATCGGAGAACTCGCCCTTAACGGATCAGTCCGCCAAACCCGCGGGATAATTTCCATTGCCCACGCAGCGATTAAAAGAGGTATTCGACGTCTATTGGTTCCAGAAGAAAACGGAGCAGAGGCTTCAGCTCTTCCAGGACTCGAAGTATTCGGTATTCATCACCTTCGACAGGCAGCAGAACTTCTTAAAGGATCGATTTCTCCATCTCCTTTAATTCCTGGCGCATTTTCGTCCATTCAAGATGAACCATATTTGAACTTTTCCGATGTTCGAGGTCAGGAAAGCGCAAAAAGAGCCATCGAAGTCAGTGTGAGTGGAGGGCATCATCTCCTCATGCTCGGGCCGCCAGGGAGCGGAAAATCCATGCTTGCCAAACGAATGCCCAGTATTTTCCCACCAATGGACATTCATGAAGCGATGGAATGCTCCAGAATTTACAGTGTGGCGGGTTTATTAGGAAAGGGAACCTCCTTGCTCAAATCTCGACCATTTCGTGAAGCCCATCACACCATTTCTGATATCGGACTCATCGGAGGATCAAAAATCCCGACTCCTGGAGAAGTCAGTTTAGCTCATAACGGAATTTTATTTTTGGACGAATTTCCTGAATTCCGCAGAACTGCCCTAGAGGTTTTACGCCAGCCTATGGAGAGTGGGGAGGTGACCATCTCACGAGCGTCAGGATCCGTCACTTTTCCCTCAAGGTTCATGCTCGTAGCCGCTATGAATCCCTCACCAAGCTGTCGAAATGGTGAAAAATCTGCTGGAGGAATAGCTCAGCGCTATCGGGATAAAATCTCCGGACCGCTCTTAGATCGAATCGATATTCAAATCGAGGTCCCCGCTCTCAAAAAAGAAGACTACTTTGACCGACCTCTGGGAGAATCCTCTGAAAACATCCGAGAACGCGTCATTGCCTGTCATCAGCGACAAAAACACCGCTTCAAGGACCATCAACGAATCCACCGTAATGCCCAAATGGGATCGAGTGAGATCCGAAAATATTGTGTATTAGGGGAGTTGACACGAAAAATGATGGAACATTCTTTGGAAACACTCAAATTAAGTGCAAGGGGATTTGATCGAGTATTGAAAGTCGCGAGGACGATCGCTGACTTATCTGATCGACCAACAATTACAGAAGAGGATCTTTTTGAGGCAGTTCAGTTTCGCTCTCTAGAGCGAAATTATTGGAGATGATAATACAACCAAATTGAGGTACAATTACTTTGAATTTGTTCCGTCTGTAAACACCAGTTGAAAAGTGAGGCACTTCTAAAGTGAGAGGATGTACCGCGATATGAAACAATGGTGTGAGATACCACGTAGGGTGTTGCTGAAAAGGGGTAGTAAGCGATCAATCTGGAGGGAATACGGGTTGCACTAGAGAACGCTCAAGAAAATACTTACGAAATAAAATTTAACTTTGACTTTTTAGTAATTTCAATTAACTATTTCATTATGCGTGCCATACAGACTTTTATTCCTTTGATTGGATGTATTGTCGCGGTTTTCTTTTTTGCTCAAGGCGTGACTGTAGTAGTGGAAAAATCAGGGTTAGCCTCATGTATTGAAAAACATGATCATGATACATCTAAAAGCGATTCAAGTCATCCCGCTCCTCATTGCTCTGTAAATTGTATATGTCATCTTGCTTTGATTTCTGAATCTTCGATTCATTTGCTGGATTTTTTAGCTAAAGAATTGCCCGCTTTTCTGACTCTTCATCAAGTTGCCCCTGATGGGCCTGTTTTTGGAATTGATTATCCCCCTCAGATTATCTGTTAATTCCGGGATCTCCCGTATATTTACCTAGACCTTACTCCTCCGTGAATGAGGTTTTATTCGTTCGATCGTTCATCAAAAGTCATGGGGCACGTATGTGCCACCATTTTAAATCTGAGGTTGGTTATGAAAAATTTAATGAGTACAAATCGCGGTTTTATCACAGTCCTAGCAACTTTAATTCTTATCGGCAGTGTATCATCTTCGTGGAGTAGGCCTGTCATTGAGAAAGAAGATTCCTCGGCTGGACGAGTGGACTCCGTTCGTATTGAAAAATCATCTGTAGAGGGTCGAATTTGGCGTGTGACCCCTTATCACACAACACTCGGAGCCCATGTTCATGTTTCGTTAGTCGATTCCAACGGAAAAATTACCGCCCAGGGTATGGATCGCCTTCCTGTGATGCTTCCTAAAGATGACTCTACCCACAAGTATTCATCCTACAAAGTGACATTTAACGAAGAAATTTCACAAAGTCATGTGATTCGCGTCAAATATGTTCCGTGCTCCCACTCCCAGTGTGAGTCTCACGGATCCTAAATTTAAAAGGGTCGGAATTTCTCCGAATCCATTGAACTTATGAAAATCCCCACCTTTTTAGGAGGCGTGTGCCTTCTTGTCGGTTTGCTGTTTCCAGTAGACTATTTAAGATCTACTACGATTGATGAATTAACATCACAGGCGTTGCATAATAACGCCGAACTTCGGTTTTACCAAGCCGAAGTGATTGCCATGAAAGGAGAGCGAACCCAAGCTGGACTTTGGAAAAATCCGGAAATTTCGGCTCAATACGGTGAACGCCGAGTCAAAGCTGGAGATAGCTCCCTTCAAAACAAAGGAACAACTCGAGAATTATCCATCGTCCAGACCTTTGAATTTCCCGGTAAAGGATCTCTGCGTAAGGCCATCGCCAATAAAAATATAGAATTGGCAGAATTAGGCCTTCAACAGTTTCACCGCTCCTTGGAAGGACAGGTGAGAAGTTTGGCATTGCAATATCTCACGGCATCCACGAATGCCGATGCTGCAGCAGAAATCAGCGAACGCAGTTCCGGGCTCGTAAAGCTTCTTCAGGAACGCCCATCAGCAGGAACTCAACAACTACTCGAACTTCGAATCATCGAGGGAAGCTTGATCGGATTACAACAATCGGCCAAAGAATTTATTCAAGCCCGAGAGGAAACCCGACTTGAACTTAATGCGTTGCTTGGTTTTCCTTCAAGCCAACCTCTGAAAATTGAGTCCACGTTGGAAATCCCCCGACTTGCGGCCAAAGACCAAAATACCCTCATTTTAACGGGTCTTTCCGGCAATCTTCAACTCAAGATGAGAACCGTCGAGTTGGAAAAGGCGATGAAAGAAGTGACGGCGGCAAAACTCGATATTGCTCCTGATTTTTCCGTCGGGCCTTTTTTTAGTCAGGATAAGGCTGGAGACTCCGAACAAAACTTTGGAGCGACCCTTTCACTGACATTCCCCCTTTGGAATTGGAATCAGGGCAATATCGCAACCGCCAACGCTCGTCAGACTCAGGCGGATGCCATGCTCTTGGATGCACGTCGTAAAGTGGAGGCAGAGATAGCCAGACGTTACCGAGCTTATGAACTGAATCGAAACCAAATGGAGCAATTTTCAGAAGACACGATGAAAAAGCTTCGAGAGGCCTCAGATCTGGCGGATCGCCACTATCGCACAGGTGCGATTGGAATTCAGATTTTCCTCGAAATGCAGAGAGGCTTTTTGAGTTCCTTACAAATTAGGAATGATGCCCTTTTAGGGGTCTGGAAAAACTGGCTGGATTTAGATCTTCTCACGGGTGGGACAATATCAGCCCCGCAA
>CAMAQI010000095.1 GCA_945860255.1 Methylacidiphilum caldifontis | reverse complement strand
CAAAAACTCATCCGTTGGTTGCTCTCCCACTGGAATTTAGCCACCCCTCTTCACATCGCCACCGCTCGATTAAAACTCAATTATGCCAAAGATTAATGACTTTTTAAAAACACCGATGCTATTTTCTATTTTCTTGATGGAAAGATTTGGGGCTTGCTCCTCCATGGTAAATCCGTACGAATGGGGAGATGAAATCGAGTCGTGATGTTACTCTCGGATTGATCCAAACCTCAGCGGTGACGAATCCTGAAGAAAATTTAAAGAATCAATGTGAATTGATTCGATCTGCGGCGAAAAAAGGGGCTCAGATTATTTGTACCCAGGAGCTCTTTCGCTCCCCTTATTTTTGTCAAAATGAAGATCATGCTCATTTTACCCTTGCGGAGGCGATCCCACACGGGCCGAGTACAATTGCCTTTCAGGCGTTAGCCAAGGAGTTGGGGGTCGTGATTATTGGATCCCTGTTTGAAAAGCGAGCTCACGGACTTTATCACAATACAGCGGTGATTATCGACGCTGATGGAACTTATTTGGGGATGTATCGCAAGATGCATATTCCGGATGATCCGTTGTTCTACGAAAAGTTTTATTTTACGCCTGGAGATTTGGGGTTCAAATCTTGGCAAACTAAATTCGCTAAAATCGGCGTATTAATCTGCTGGGATCAATGGTATCCGGAAGGGGCTCGGCTCACGGCGATGCAAGGGGCTGAAATCTTATTTTATCCGACCGCGATCGGTTGGCATCCTTCAGAAAAGGAGCAATACGGTGAGGGACAGCACATGGCATGGGAGACGATTCAACGTTCACACGGAGTTGCCAATGGCTGTTATGTTGCCTCCGTGAATCGAATTGGACATGAGCAACCGATCGGTGGCGATGGTCTTGAGTTTTGGGGACAAAGTTTTATCTCCAACCCTTCTGGACAAATCTTACAAAAAGCAAGCCCCGACAAGGAAGAGATTCTGATTCAAACCGTAAACTTGGATGCCATCGATACCGTTCGGACCCATTGGCCTTTCCTCCGTGACCGTCGAATTGATGCCTATGGAGAGATCACCAAACGATACATCGATTAGCGAATAAAGCTTTCAACGGCCCAATTTAAGATCGAGAGCGAAAGGTCGGTTTTTTAGGATTGTTTCCCTCTTTTTTCACTTCTTGAGGAACGGGGGGAGTCGAGATTTTCTCGGAGGGTTCAGGAGTCGGAACCGCGGGCTCTGCCTTCTTCTCGGAGATCTCTGCTGTGACGCCCAAGGCTTGATTCACTTTTTCTACGGCCTCTATGCGATCTTTGGGATTATTCCAAATTTTAATTCTGCGTTGAATTCCATCGTTATCTTGAAAAAATTTCGGACGATAAATATAAATCTGATCCGGTTTTGCATCGATCGGAATTGCGGTCTCATAAGAGGGCAGCGACATCGTCATATAATAACGAACTTTTTCTAAATCCGTCGGTGGTGGCTGATTCAGCTCCCTTCTCGGTTGAGCTCCCTCATAACTTTTGGGATCTGGTCCTGCACGCGCGATCACGCGATAAAGTTCAATTTCATGAGATAAAGAATAGGAATCCAATAAAACTGTTTTTGCCTCCTCCCCCGTAATCACATAGGCACGGTTCAACGGTTTTCCAAAATCCTCTCGTTTTACAAAAATCCATTCGTTGGGATCGAGCACCCGTTTCTCTTCACTTTCCGTAAAATCACCGATTTTACTCAATGGAGAGGAGCGCCAGCCGATATGGGTTTTTGTTCCTCGCCAATCGACCGGATTCGTATGCCACTCACTTCTCGGGATCCAGCCCCAGACTCCACTACTCTCACGCTTCCAATAGCCATAATGGGAGGTGACCGATTGATGCGGCTCGTTTCCTCTCCAAAACCACCCATAATCAGAATAGACCCATTGCCCATCAACAAAAGGGATCCAACCCTCGGCACAAAAAGGGCGATAGGAATAGGAATGCGTCACTGAATTTTCAACCCAAACTCCGTGAGGATTTAAAATAGATAAAACGGTATCAAAATCAGTGACCCCTCTTTCGGTAAAGGGGGCGATCGCCCCAAACATGAGCCAAGCCGATAAAATATAGGAGACCATGGTTCGATAATGACTTTCTTTACTCTCTTTTCAAGATCTGTTCAAAATCGACACCGAGTTGTCACAAAAAAAAGCGGAAAACTTTCTCTTTCGGGCGAGATTAAACCTAAAAACCTCCGATTTTTATCGGGGTTCGCATGGTTCCCACTGCTTTTTCTGGATTAAAGTTGCCACTCTCCTCCGATCTCTCTCCACGCAATGCGTTCAGTCTCTTGAATACAAAACTGTTCGAGTCTCTGAATCGGCTCCTGTTCCGATTCACGGCTTAATTTAAAGGTATTAAAATGAATCGGCGCTACCCGATCGGCCTTTGCTTCAAAAGCCATCTGCGCTGCCTGTTCAGGATTACAATGCACTCGAATCCAGGGATCATAGGCCCCAATCGGCATGATGGCGACCTCGTAAGGACCTTGAGTCGCAAGAGATCGAAAGGAGGGGGTCATTGCGGTATCTCCCCCAAAAATAATTTTCTTCCCTTCTCTTTCAAGAACATAGCCATTATAGCCTCGATAACTGTCTCGCTGCCAACGCGCCCCCCAATGCTGTACCTCAAAGGCAGTGACCTTCAACTCTCCTGTTGAGGCGATGACGCGCTTTGAGTCCCCCCATCCTAATTCAGTGACTTGAGTGCTGGTTCCCTGAAGAATATCACTCGTCTTCGCAGCGGTAATGATCGGGGTCTCCTTGGAAAAACAGCGAAGCGAGGGCAGATCCATATGATCCATGTGCGCATGAGAGAGAAGAATTAAATCAATCTTCGGAAATTCATTGAAATGAAGCGCTGGCTTCGTCACTCGTTTCGGTCCAAAGCTAAACAGTCCCAAATCAAGTCCAACCCGGGAAAACAGACTCGGATCCGTTAAAATCCAAAAGCCGTAAAAATTGATCAAGACCGTGGCGTGTCCCAACCAACACATTCGGATCTGTTGATCGCTCCATGAGTTCGGTTTTGGTGAAAAGTTAAGCGGTTTCATTTCACGAAACGATTCTGTAAATCGTTCTCTGAGGAATCGAGCGGCCCAGGCATCGGAAAATCCGGTCCATAAACCGGTTCCGGTCAAAAGCCCTCCGGCTAATGTGGTCGTTATAAATTTTCGGCGATTCGTTTGCTTCACGGGAGTTTTTCCATCAGTTTTGCAACACTAACCTCATCCCCTTAAAATGCAAAACGTCTCTAAGGAGATGCGAATTAAATGAGCGGCACCGATAAGCCTGTCGACCGAGCTAATTCCCCTTGTTTTTTATCGAACGTCAAAAACTCTTTTGAATCCAAAATCAACGCAATCGCCACATGGAATAGATCCGCCCCTCGATTTCCAATCGTTTCGGTATAAGCCTTGCTGATTCGCTCCGACTCCCGAAAAACTTCTCCCCAAGGAACTGCGGCACTCTTTAAAACTCCTGTGCGACAATCCTCTTGCAGACAATCCAAAATTTCCTCTCTCTGTAAGGAGGTGAAATCTTTACGATAGACCCCAAGTCGAATCGCATTTCTCAGTTCATGCCTTTGAAAAGGGGTGAACAAAAGAGGCCGTTGATTTTTATTCATATAGCGACTCGCCACTGTCGTATGAGTACAATTCACATAGAGCGACATTAAAAAACTCGTGTCGGCGTAGACGGTCAAAATCGTCCCTGATTTAATTTTAAAATACCGTCAAGATCAATCACGGTTCCTTTTGCAATGCCCTTGGCCCTTAATGAAAAATTGGGGAATTTAAATTTATCCTTTAGCGGCTTCACGGGCCTAATTTGCGCATAGGCAACTCCCCGTTTCGTTAATTGAATTGTTTCACCGTTCTCGATCCAATTAGAAAGCTCAGCAAAATGATTCCGCAAGTCACGAATGGTCGCTGTTTTCATTGTGATACAATAATTTGTATCACATAGGAAGTCAAACCGATTAATCCTATTTCTCATGGATTATACGTTCGCAGAACTTGATCTTCGGCTCGTTTGTTTCCTGAAGGTTGATGACTCCATTTTTTAGGAATGAATCGGTGACGAATCCAATGTTGAAGATGTCGCTTCGGTTTTCCATTGAGGATTGCTCGCATCGATAGATAGAGGAGGATCGAAAGAAGCAGTGCAATGGGAAAACCGGAGAAGGAGGTCAAAAGATCGATCCCTACCGCGGTCAAAGCAAAAACAGCGAATACGATTAAAAATCCGGCCCCATCGAGACCGAGAAAGGTTCCTTTATCTTCTGTAATGACCGAGGATTTTGTGGTCGGGAGTTGAGATCGATACGGGCCACTCATGTCAGAAAAAGATAATAGATTTTTGCGATTGCCCCGCCCAAAAAGATGATTCCAGTCCCCCAGAAAATGGAGATGAAGGCCGTTGCTTGCATCGAGCCAAAACTGACCCCGATCGCCACGTAGATGCTGTAGAGTAAGACAAAGAGAAAGGAGGTACTCATCAGAATATTTGTCCCCCGATTCATCACCTTAATGACAATCGGGGCAAAACGAGCGCTTTGTTTGTTATCAGCCAGTGCGTTTTGAGCGTGAGCTGAAGGGAGTTCCAAACTGAATAAGAGGAGAAGGATCAGGAGCTTTTTCATCGATGAGGATTCTCTCTTTTAAAGTGAATCTCGTAAAAGGGCTAAAATATAGGCCCCTCCATAGAGGATGAGCCCTCCGCTGATCACCCCAATCGCTACCGATGTTTTTCCCATGAACCACATGACCGCTCCGATGACCAATCCGATGAGAAGAAGCACTCCCGCGAATCGTTTCAAATTCAGATAAAGATTCGTAAATTTAGCCTCTGCATCGTTTCCACTGGGCATTGCCGATTGCGCGAGTATCGGCATCGGAGCACTCTGAGCTTGGGTTGAACTGGTGAAGGCCCCTCCGACGAGAAGAAGGAGGAGAAGCATTCGATAGATCGTGGCGTTGACTGTTTTCATGATTTTTATTTCCTTTTTCAAGGAGATGGGAGATCAAGATCAAGTCGACAAGGGGGTTAAAACGAATTCGATCCCTTTAAACTTTGAAGCCGCTCCTTGATCTTCTCCACGACGGTTTCCCATCTCCGATCCCTCCCCTGCCTAAATATCCGGAAACTTGGATACCACGGTGAATCCTCTCGATCCCACATCCATCGCCAATCCGGATTGAACGGTATCATCAACCAAACTTTCTTCCCCAAGGCCCCCGCTAAATGGGCGACAGAGGTATCAACGGTGATCAGTAAATCGATCTCCTCCAAGGCCCAAGCGGTATCGACAAAATCGCGGAATTGCTCTCCCCAATTCTCTACAGAGAGATGAGGCGGTAGCTCCTTCAACTTCTCGCTTGCCCCCCCTTTTTGAAAGCTGACCCAATGCCACGATTTCTCTTCGAAGAGCGGAATTAATTTCTCCAACGGACAGGAGCGATTCCGATCGTTATCATGGGTCGGACTCCCGGCCCAAACAACGGCAATTCGCGGTCGCTTCGTTGAATCCCACTTCAACGGCGCTACAACCATCGGTCGATTTAAATAAGGAAAATGATTCGGAATCGAATCGACCTTCGTTTTAAAAATTCGCGGCAAACAGATGATCGGCACCTGAAGATCGAACTCCGGCAACACCCCATTCTGAAGAACGACCTCATCGACACCGGGGGCGACTTTCATCAAGCTCTCCAAAGGAGCTTGCGTCTCTAGAATCACCGTTCCCCCCAACGCTTTCACCATCGGAATGTAACGCGCAAAATGCAACGTATCCCCTAACCCTTGCTCAACGAAAATGAGCAGTCGTTTCCCCTGAAAACGGTCCCCCTCCCACATCGGCTGCGGCATTTTACGTCGATAATATTTCTTCAACTTCCAACGCCATTCGTGCTCAGGCCATCCTTGTTCGTAATTTCCGGTGACCAGCCACGCCAAGGAACGATTCCAATGGGCATCCACAAAATCTGGATTCAACGCAATCGCCTTTTGATACGAAACCATCGCCTTGCGCACATCGCCATCGGCCAAATAGGCTACCCCGCGATTCGAATACGGCTGCACCATTCGTGGATTAATCTCAATCGCCTCATCGTAACAGGCAATCGCACGGAGGTATTCATCCCGTTTTAAATACAAGTTCCCTTCATTATAGCAAAGTTCGGGAGATCGATCTCCGTTCGTTCGTGCTTTCTGATAAAGAGCCTCCGCCTCCTCCAATTTTCCCGCAACCTGCAAAAGATCCCCCAAATTCGCAATTGCCTCCACATAATTTGGATTTAATCGCAACGACTCCCGATAAGCCGTCTCTGCCTCTGAATCACGCCGCACTTGATGAAAGAGATTCCCCAGATTATTCCAGGCCTGAGCGAGCTGCGGGTTCAACTCGATCGATTTTCGATAAGCGCTCTCCGCACGGTCAAACTGCTGAATCGCCTGCCAGGCGGCTCCTAAATTACTGAAGGCCAAGGCGTTGTTCGGATCGAGTTCCGTGCATCGAATAAAGTGGACGAGCCCCTCCTCTCGTCGATCTAAGCGATGAAAGAGAGTTGCTAAATTTAAATGAAGATCAAAATGTTTCTCCTCAATCTGCAAAGCCTCTCGATAGGCCTGAATCGCGAGATCCATCTTTCCGGCCTCCTTCGCCGCCTCCGCTAAGGCCCACGCGTAGGTAAAATTCTTCGGCTCCCCCGCATGCGCCTTCATCAAATGAACAATCGACTCTGCCCCTCGACCGGATTGATGATAGATAAGCCCTAAGGAATAATCTAGGTCAACCGAATGATCTCCCTCCTTTTTTAACTGCAGTGCCAGCCCCACCGCTCGATCAAAATCTTTTGCGTCATAAGCCTTCACGAGTTGATCTCGAAGCAAATCGCGTGAGGTCGACCTCATTGCTCCTCCTCTAAAAAATGCTCTGGGTTCAACGGCTCTGAAATCTTATTCGACTCCTCAAACCACTTTCCGAGATCGACCATCTTGCAACGCCTCGAGCAAAAAGGCCCCCACTCCACCGCAAGCCAATGGCCCTTTTGTCGGCATTGGGGACATTTCACCTCTGGAAACGGCTTCATTAGACTTCAACCCAGCGAACGGGAATCCCTCTGGCTTTCAAATCTCGTTTTACCTCTTCAACCGTGATCTGTCCGGAATGAAAAACCCCTGCGGCTAAAGCGGCGTCCGCTTTCCCGCTCTCCAGAACTTGCGCAAAATGTTCAATCCTTCCTGCCCCTCCACTCGCAACCACCGGAACGGGGACCTGAGTACTGACCGAACGATTCAGTTCAAGATCGTAACCATTCTTCATTCCATCCCCATCGATACTGTTAAGCACTAACTCCCCTGCGCCCAGAGAGACTGCTTTCTGTGCCCAATCCAGTACCTCCCATTCCGTCTCTTTTCGTCCTCCATGAGTGAAGACCTTCCAGCGATTCTCGCCGACTTTTTTACAGTCGATCGAAACGACAATACATTGAGCCCCAAAAATCTCTGACCCTGCGGTAATCAGCTCTGGATTCGTAATCGCTGAGGTATTAATGCTCACCTTATCGGCTCCTGCCTTCAACATCTGCCGCATATCCTCGACCGCCCGAATCCCTCCTCCAACGGTTAACGGCATAAAGCATTGATCTGCCGCCCGTTGAATCACCTCGATCATATTCGTGCGCCCCTCCGCACTGGCGGTGATATCATAAAAAACAAGCTCATCGGCTCCCTGTTGATCATAACGAAGCGCAAGCTCGACGGGATCTCCCACATTTTTAAGTCCCTGCTGTTCTGCACGCCCGAACTGCTCTCCCCGCGTCACTTGACCCGCGTGCACATCTAAACAAGGAATAATCCGTTTTGCGACCATCCTCCGATCTTCCGACAGATCGTTCCCCCCTGACAAGCCTAATCGTACTTTTAGAATTGACCTTCATTTCATTTCCTCTGAAATAGACTCTCTCTTGAAAACAAAGCCAAAAAAAATTCTCATCCAACAGCCAGATCTTGAAACCGTTCAGCACCTTCAACAGCATATTTTAAATATTGCTCCTGATGCCGAAATTTATGCCCCTGCCAGTGTCAGTGAAATCGAACAGTATTACCAAGCCGTTCCCGATATCGATCTCCTGATTGCTGAAGTTTACATTGAGGGAATTGATGCCTTGGCTAGCTATCTCACTTTTCGAGCCACTCACCCTAAAGTTTCTGTTCTGATTGCAACGCGTTACGACCTCAGTAGCTACTCCGAGTATATCCATGGGGTCCCTGTCGTTGTTCTTCCCTATGAGGAAAAGCATCTCGAGAGCATTATTCCTCAACTTCTTGATAAAATGAGCCCGAGTGAGCTTACCAC
>CAMAQI010000094.1 GCA_945860255.1 Methylacidiphilum caldifontis | reverse complement strand
AACCACGGATAACACAGATATCACGGATTGAGGAGGTTATGAAAATGGAGTTTCTTTTTTTTATTCACCCAGAGGGTGAAGTTCTTCTTTTATGTAAATCCCTGAAAATCCGTGTGATCCGCGTTATCCGTGGTTCCAACTGCTTTTTTAGGGTTAACGTCAAATAACTGTTAGGCGTTACGTACGACTAGATGAGGCATTTGATTAAATAGTCACTTATTGCAAATTACTTGCATAGTATAAAATTGTATCTAGGGTGATTTTTATGAAAAGATTATTGATCGCACTCGTTGTAAGCTGCCTCTCGATGGCATTGGTTTCTGCTGAAAAAATAAAAGTCGTCACGACTTTCCTTCCGATTTATGCCCATACGAAATCGATTGTCGGGGAGCTTGCCGAGGTTCGCTCGTTGGTCGAATCGGGGGGGGAACCACATGATTTTCAATTTAAGCCCTCGGATATTAAGAAACTCTCGGAGGCGGATCTGATTGTCATGAACGGGGTGGGGATCGAAAATTGGTTGGATAAGCCACTCGAGAAATTTAAAGGGGGGAAGAAAATCGTCGTCGATACGAGTGTCGGAGTCGATCTTTTAGAAAATCCTCAGGTGATTGAGCTCACGGCTGCTCGCAGTAAAGAAAAACATTCTCACGACGGTCATCAATGTGAAGGACACGGCGATGGGAAGAATCCGCACATCTGGCTCGATCCGATCAATGCGCAAAAGCAGGTGAAGAATATTTTGAAAGGTCTCATCCAAGCCGATCCAAAGAATCAAGAGGGCTATGAAGCCAATGCCGCACGATACCTGAAGGAACTCGAACAACTGGATCAGGAGTTCAAAACGCAAATGGAAGGATTAAAAAATAAAAATTTGATCACTTTTCATGATGCCTTCGTTTATCTGGCCCAACGGTATAATTTTAAATATATCGGCTGCATCGAAGACTTTCCTTCCAAAAGCCCGAGCCCGCAAATTCTGAAGGCAACGGTGGATCTGATTCGTAAACATCAAGTGAAGACGGTCTTTGTCGAGGAGGGCTATTCACAACGATCCCTGCAGTCGATAGCACGGGAGTCGGGGGCGAAGATTGCGACGTTGGATACGCTTGAGGTCGGAGAGTCTGAGGCAGGGGCCTATTTGAAACGGATGCGCAGCAATCTGGAAATCCTTAAAAATGCTTGGAAATAAAAGGGAGCACTAAGCAAAACCATTCTTAACCGCGGATGGACACGGATGAACACGGATTTAAATGCATTCAAAACGATTTTTAACCACGGATAGAATTTATCCTGTTTTGGGATTGAGAATTTAAAACTCGCCGAGTCTCTGCGGGAGATCCTCTTCTGTATTTCAAATGAATTTAAGCTATTCAGCTATCAGGCTATTTAGCTATTTAGCGATCAGGCCTTCCTCGATGAGCAATTCTTTGTTTTCAGACGCAAGGCGAGGAAGGTTAATTCCATTTGTCACCGCTTGGTGGAGTGCTTAAATGGCGTTGTTCATGAGTGATCCAGCCCGACTTTCGATTTTTTTAATTACCGGTTTCTTAGGATCGGGGAAAACGACTCTTTTAAATCGAATTGTCTCCTCACCGGAATTTAAAGCGAAGAACTCCGCTCTTCTCATCAATGATGCCGGGCCCGTGAATATCGATGCGAAGATCTTTCGAGGAAAAGCGAAAGAGGTGAAGGCGGTTACTGGGGGATGTGTTTGTTGTGTTAATCCGGAGGAGATGCGATCGACCTTACTGGAGTTTTCTGCCAATCCAGAAATCCACGAAGTTTGGATTGAGGCCTCGGGGATTGCCGAGACGGATGATATTTTAGATCGACTGATGGATTATCCCCTTCCCCAGAAAACCGTTATTCAGGAGATCATTCATGTTCTGGATGCCGAAAGTTTTTCTGGATGGTTTAGCAATGGGGTCGGGCAAAAACAACAGGTCGCTTTGGCGAATCGAGTTTTGGTGAACAAAGCGGATCGAATTAAACCGGCAGCACTTCAAAAGATGATCCAGGAGATACAGGCCTGGAATCCGCGGGCCCTCGTTCAATCGACCGTTCGTTGTGAGGCCGATTTTTCTCAACGCCCTCAACCGCTCACTGTTCCGTTGCCTCAAGGGGAAAAGAAAGTGAGGCATTTGGATTGGAAAACGGTTTGGATTCCGTTACCGGAACCGCAACGGATGAAATCGGTGGAACAATTTCTTCAACAGCTACCCGAGGAGGTCTATCGGGCAAAAGGGTTTGTCAGAAGTGTCGAGAAAGGGAGGCCGATCTATTTTATTCAAAAAGTCGGAATTCAGGCCGAGGTCATTTCTTGGAAATATGAAGGAGCCGTGAAGGAATGCGGCCTTGTCCTCCTCGGTCGCGGAGAATCGATCGAAAAAATAAAATGGGAGGAGTCGTAAACGATCATGATCAATCTCTTTCCAGATCCAGAAAAGGAGCGGCTACGAAAAAAGGAGATAGAGCGAATTAGTGCTCTTGTAAAAAAAGGGTTGGGATCGAAGGCAGAGCATTATCAAATTAAAGTCATGCAACTCGATCATTGTCCCGATCCTGTGTGCGAAAAGCTTGAAACCTTAATCCTCCTTTTGGGGGAGGTAAAGAGCGAGGATCCGTCGCAAAACAAGGAGGAGCCAGGGCTTCAATTTTGTTCGCCAGAGCGAATTCTCCCCCCTGCGGAGCACCCATTGCAAAAGAAGGAGGGCACACGGCTTCAATTTCGTTTCACTTGTTCTTTGGTGGAGTTGACCGAAGAAAAAATGGCAGAGTTTTTAAAGGATTTGAAAAATTTATAAGGGTTAAATTTTGAGATCAGCCGCAATCAGTGATCCGTCGGTGGACCATTGGCGTCAACTTAAGAGAAGAGAAAATGCAATATTAACCGCAGAGCGCACATCCTCCTTCGTCCCGCACCGCGTGACTATGGCGGACAAGACGGAACGCAGAGGAAAGGCATTGAATCCCTGTCTCCCGCAGCCTCGATACAAAACGCGGAGCACTGGTGGGGCATCCGCCGTCCTCCAAGCACGATGGTTTTTTTTCAAAGAAACGGGAGAGATTCTCCTCAGGGGTTCGGCTTCGCCTCTCCCGGAATCAACCTCGGAGTCTCATTTCTAATTCATAAAAAAGGGGAGGAGTTCTGATCCCAAGAGCGTAAGCGATCGATCCCTGTTTTTAAAAAGAGATCGAAAGCTCGTTTTCGAGAGCTTTTTAAAAATAGGGAAGAGGCTCGACAGAGCCGTGGTCAGAACGAGGGGGAGGGAGGCATTTAACTTCGTGTCGTTGCGTCTTTGTGTGAGACAATGTTTTTTTGAATGTTCGCCCCATAATAAAGACTCTTAAGTTGACGCCTATGGTCGGTGGACGGACGGGGCGATCAGTGGTCAACCTGTTTTCAATCCCAATTGCTGGGCCGCTTTTCCCTGTAAATCGTCAGCAGTCAAAAAGAGCGGTTTCGGAAGAGTAAGCGCAAGGGCGAGATGGATCAAGTCAAAGGTACGAAGGCCTGTAGCGGAGGTAATTTTTTGGGAGATTTTTTGGCATTTTTGAGTGGTCGAAATTAAATCGACCTCAAAGCGCTCGTAAACTCCCTCTACTAAATCCTCCTCGAAGCGGTGGATTAACGGCTTGGCGGGGACGGTTCCTTTTGAACGATATTCAAGAAGAGTGAGGGCGTTGATGATCTCAATTTGGTGCAGAAAAGAGATCATCAAAGGCGCGTTAAGTTTTTGAATCCGATCGATCCATTGAATCGAATCACTTTCACGAACGTAAAGCTTTAACAAGACGCTGGTGTCGACGTAGCGAAAGAAAGGCTAATCGGCTGATGGACTGTGGGGCTGATGGGGGAGAAAGAAGAAATAAAGACGAAGTTAAATACAACCCCGACAAAGAGTAGGGGCTGGAATTCGCAAAATTTTAAATCCCCAATCCCAAAATAGGTTAAATTTGTTTCGGAATTTGAGGGGCGTATATTTACCGAAAAGCATGAAATAGATCTAAAATGTTGGCTTAAATATTAAATCTTTAACCTCAATCTGTAGAAGATTTACCGTTTCATACGCATTTTTTCTCGCATAACTCCTGGGGAAAATCGATTGCTCAAATTGAGGGGTGGATTTTGACGTTGTGTAATGGGTATTGGTATTTGACGTTCATGAATGAAAAGGCATTTTCTAGTTTAACTGTGAACCTGATGACTGATTATCATTCAAAATATTTTGCCTATCAGCTTACGAAGCGTTCATCCTCAAGTAGTATTGAAAAACTAGGAGGAGCGGTTGCAAGCGCTCAGGTGACTCTTAATCCTCATCAAGTAGATGCGGCTCTTTTTGCTTTTCAGTCACCCCTTTCCAAGGGAGCGCTTCTTGCCGATGAAGTCGGTTTGGGTAAAACCATTGAGGCGGGGCTTGTTATTTCCCAAAAGTGGGCGGAGCGAAAGCGGCGAATTTTAATCATAACCCCTTCGAATCTTCGAAAACAATGGCATCAAGAGCTTAGCGAGAAGTTTTTTCTTCCGTGCCAAATTCTTGAAACGAAATCCTACAACGAGGCGATAAAAAAAGGGGATTTTACGCCATTTAATTGTGAAGCGGTGGTGATCTGTTCTTATCAATTCGCCCGTGGCAAATCGTCGGACGTAACGAATACATCCTGGGATTTGGTCGTCATGGATGAAGCTCATCGACTGCGGAATGTTTATAAGCCCTCGAATGTAATCGCTAATACGTTGAAAGTTGCCTTGGCGAATAAACCTAAGCTTCTCTTGACTGCTACGCCTCTGCAAAATTCATTATTGGAGCTTTACGGGTTAATTAGCTTCATTGACGAATATACTTTTGGGGATCTTAAAAGTTTTCGCGAACAGTTTACCAATTTGAGCCAAGAGGAGGTTTTTGAAACATTAAAAGCCCGCTTAAAGCCGATTTGTCACCGGACGCTTCGTCAGGATGTCGATGCCTTTGTTCCTTTTACGGAACGATTTCCGATCCTTGAAAAATTCACTCCTGAAGAGAATGAGACTCAACTTTATAATTTAGTGTCAGATTATCTCAGAAGACCGAGTTTGCAGGCACTTCCTGCCGGTCAGCGATCCTTGATGACACTGGTTCTTCGAAAATTGCTTGCCTCATCGACTTTCGCAATTGCGGGAGCACTGACTTCGATGGCAACACGTCTTCGGGAGAAGCTTCAGAATCAGGTGAAGACCGAGCCTTCTGAGGAGGATTTCGATCAAGATTATGAGGCTTTGGCAGCGACTCAAGAAGAGTGGACGGATACGGATACCACGGAGGTTTTGAGTCAAGAAAACAGGGAGGCGATTGAGGCCGAAGCCACGGATTTAGAGTCTTTCGCCAAACTGGCGACAAGCATCACGGAGAACTCCAAGGGAAAGGCGCTTTTAAAGGCGCTGGCGATTGCCTTTCAAAAAGCGAAGGATTTAGGGGCGGCCGAAAAGGCGATCATTTTTACAGAGTCACGACGAACACAAAACTATTTGCTCGAACTTTTGGCCGCAAGTCCATACTCGGAAGGGATTGTTCTTTTTAATGGAACGAATACGGACTCTCGTTCCAAGGAGATCTATTCGCTTTGGGCGAAGAAACACCAGAATACGGATCGCATTTCGGGATCGAAAACGGCCGATATGCGTTCGGCGTTGGTCGACTATTTTCGGAATGAAGGTCGAATTATGATCGCCACAGAAGCGGGAGCAGAGGGGATCAATCTGCAGTTCTGCTCTCTCATTGTAAACTACGATCTCCCCTGGAATCCCCAACGGGTCGAGCAAAGGATTGGTCGCTGTCACCGTTATGGTCAAAAGTATGACGTTGTGGTCGTCAATTTCATTAATGAAAAGAATGCGGCGGATCAAAGGGTTTTTGAGCTGCTTTCGGAAAAGTTTAAACTTTTCAAGGGGGTCTTTGGTGCAAGTGACGAGGTTCTAGGGGCGATTGAAAACGGGGTTGATTTTGAAAAACGGATCAACGATATCTATCAACAATGTCGTGCTCCCGAGGAGATCAAATCCGCATTTGATCTCCTTCAACTTGAATTAAGCTCGGAAATCAACGAATCGATGAAATTGACTCGGCGTAAGTTGCTGGAAAATTTTGATGTCGATGTCCGTGCGAAACTGAAGGAACGTTCCGAGACCTCGAAAGCGATGCTCACTCGGTTTGAAACGCAGTTAATTCAACTGACGAAACATGAGCTCAAAGAGAATGCTGAATTTGGGAATGAGGTGAGCTTTGTCCTCAAGAAACATCCTGAGTTTTTGGAATCAATCCAAGAGGAGGTTCCTCTCGGAGCCTATGAGCTTCCTCGTCGATCGGGGGAGGCGAATCTTTATCGCTTGAATCACCCTTTGGCGGAAAATCTTATCCTACGGAGTCAGTGGAGAATCCTTCCTGTGGCTGAGATTCATTTTTCTCTTAGTGATTATGAGGGAAAAATAAGCATCCTCGAGGATTTTCGAGGAAAATCGGGATGGTTGACGCTGAGTTGCCTGACGGTTGAAGCATTAGATCAAGTGGAAGATCACCAGATTTTTTCGGCTAAAACGGATGAGGGAGTCGAATTCGATGAGGAGAGATGCGCAAAACTTTTCTTACTTCCCGGGAAAATAATCCGCGAGAGTGCGGAGAGCTCCTCCTATGGATTGGAAGCAAAAACGGAAATGAGGAAGCAGCAGATTTTAAATGCGATTTCGAAGCAAAACGTTCTGTTTTTTGAGGCGGAGGTTCAGAAGCTGGAGGGATGGGCGGATGATGTGAAGCTGAGTTTGGAGCGGGAAATTAAAGAGATGGATCGTCAGATCAAAGAGGCCCGCCGTTCAGCGACGTTGGCATTATCCCTAGAGGACAAACTGGCAGGTCAAAAGAGGATCAAATCTCTTGAAGCTCAAAGAGCGGAAAAACGTCGATCCCTTTTTGAAGCCCAGGATCGAGTCGATCAACAACGGTCGGATCTGATCGCGGAGATTGAGGGAAAATTGGTTCAGAAAACCGAAATTAAAAATATTTTTACCATTCGATGGAAAATAATTTAAAATTATGGCAAATCCTCACGATCAAATTACTCTATTGGAGGTCTCTCTCACAAGAAGGTTTTTGCCTTCAATTCCACCTGTAATTACTCCAGATCGCGTTACGTGGACAGAAGCGCAACATTTGATCGACCGGCTATCTCGCGCCTTAGCAGCTTATACATTGGTTGGGCATAGTGGATTAAATGATAGTATGGCTGTTGGAATGGTGACTGATGGTAAAAATGATGGGGGGATTGATGCGCTTTATTTTGATCGGTCAAAAAATCAGTTGGTCTTTGTACAGGCGAAATATAAGAAATCGGGAACTGCACCCGCACAAGATGAAGTTTTAAAAACAATCAATGGCATTAAATCTCTACAAGCTCGTCGATTCAATGAATTTAATAACTCATTTACCAACAGGCTTGACGAAATCGAGGCTGCGTTAGATTCACCAGGAGTACAAATTGTATTAATATTATCCTTTCTTGGAGAGCAACTGGGGCCTCATGCCACTGCAGATTTGAATCATTTAAAGAGCGAAATGAACAAGATCAGTCCACGTATGGACTGGCAAATGGCCGGACTAAGTGTTATCTCCGAATGGCTCATAGACGAGCAAACTCTAAGATCTATCGATGTCGATTTTTCTCTCGAAAATTGGGCCTGCGTCAAAAACCCGAGAAAGGCGGTTTACGGGCAGATTAACGCCGCTTCGCTCGTTGATTTGGTTTTAGATCATGGGAAGCATCTCTTTGAAAGAAATATTAGACACTATTTAGGGAGTGTGGGAGTAAATACGGCAATTGAGGAAACAGTGCGGCGTAGACCTAAAGATTTTTTTTATTTGAATAATGGGATTACTGCTGTTGCAGAGTTATTTAATCAAGGAGGGGGAAATGAATCTCAATGCCGATTTAGTTTTAAATGTTTTTCGATCGTAAATGGAGCCCAAACAGCAGGATCAATCGTGAATGCCTCACTTGCCGGAGAGATATCTCCTGAGGCAAAAATTTTAATTTCCATTATTGAAATTGGCTCAGACAACGATGATATTGGATCTCGCATCACCAAGGCGAGAAATCATCAAAATACTGTTCGAGGGGTTGATTTCGCTGCCTTAGATCCCCATCAGGAACGATTGCGACAAGAAACGGCACTCGCGGGCATAACTTATCACTATCGCCCGTCGGCAGAAGCACGCACACGCCGTGAGGACTCCATAACTCTCGAGGAAGCAGCTGTTGCCATTGCCTGTCTTTCAAAGCCGGTTTTATCGACTAGAGATATATTAGATTTTAAATCGAGAGGTAAAATTTTTCAAAATGCAATCGACTTAGTGGTAACCGCAAAAAATGAGGTAGGAAGACTTTGGGAACAGGAAGGATCTCTTTACGGATTATTATTTTCTTCAATGACAGGAGTTCGTTTGTCTCG
>CAMAQI010000093.1 GCA_945860255.1 Methylacidiphilum caldifontis | reverse complement strand
TCGATCGCTGAGGCTCCGTTTTGGTTTAAGCAACTGGTGGCGCAAGTTCTTGGCGAAAAGAAAAACTATCGAGAGGCCGTCGAGTGGGGGGGTTAAACAGTAGATTATGAGAATTCTATATTTATATGGGGAGGAGATTACAGGAAGAAAAGCACGAGAAATTCATACCTTGAATCGAGTGCTCTCATTGGCCCGTTGTGGCCTTTCGGTCACGCTGATTACGGCGACGAGTGATCGAGAGATTTCAGCGAAAAGCATGCTTCTTGCGATGAGTGAGGGAGATCTTTCCGGAATTGAGTTCCAAACTTTTTCCCGCGAATGGAAAATCGGAGGTGTTTCGATTAAGTCCTCAACCCGTTTTTATCTTCAAGTGGGGGGGTGGCTCAAAAAACAACCAGCCTTTGATTGTGTTTATGGCATCCATTTAAAGGCGGCGGCTTTTGTTAAAAAATCTTTTCCAAAGACTCCATTCATCTTTGAGGCCCATGAGGTTTTTTCCGATGCCTTTGATTCTCGCTCATGGCGATACCGAAAACTTTGTCTTCAAGAGCAATCGGTCTATCGAAAGGTCGACGCCGTTGTTTCGACCTCCCACTATCTTTTGACTCAATTGGAGAAAAGTTTTTCGATTCCTCAATATCGATTGATCAGTCCAAATTGTGCGGAGGCCTGTTTTTTTGAGTGGGATCTCGATCGTGCCGATCCTTTTGAGTTGCTCTATCTTGGAAGCTTCCAACAATGGAAAGGGGTTTCGAATGCGATTCAGGCAATGAAGTTACTTCCTGATTTTCATCTCACGATCGTGGGGGGGAGTGATCGTGAAATTGAGGCTCTCCGAAAAGAGGCTCCGGTGAATGTCCGTTTTTTAGGATTCTTAACTCATGATCAAGTCCAGGTTATCATGGAAAGAGCCTCGATCGCCTTAATTCCGAATCGACTCACGCCTGTGAATTCACTCCAGACCTTTCCGATGAAGCTGGTGGAGTATGCCGCCGCTGGGAAAAAAATAGTGACGACGGATCTCCCCATTTTGAAAGAGTTACAACCGGGAGATTGGTGCTCTCGAGTTCCTGCCGATCAGCCGGAAGCGATCGCTCGGGCGGTCAAAGAGCAATCGTTGAAAGTTCAAGATCGATTCGTGATACGGGAGTGGGCCAGATCTTTTCAATGGGGACCTCAAGCGGAAAGAATTCGTTTGTTTATTGCTGAGCGATTGATTTTACTTAAGAAATAGAGTGATTTTAGCGGTTCCTATTCATAAAATGGAGCCAGAATCAGTCGATTCGTTATCAAAACGATTCGCACTCAAATCAGCCTTGGCTCCGGCATCTCGCGTTTATGGGGGAAACGACCCAGAATCAACGGAAGTGCGAGGCCTATTTTTTTAACAAATGAAACCCGAACGCGTCCCTTCCAACTATTGTAGTGGCTCTTTTCAATCTCCTTGAGAATTTCGGCATAGAGCACTCGCATCAGCCAAACGGTTTTTTGAATTCCATTCTGTGGAAGCTCTCGAATTCCTGATTCGGATCGCAAATAATAGTCACGAGCCCGCTGGATCTGGAATTGAAGAAACGGAATCCACTCCCGGTTTTCGATCCCTTGATGGAAATTTTCTGCAGAAATACCAAAGCGATCCAATTCTTCTTGTGGAAGATAAATTCGATCGCGCTCAAAATCCTCTTGGATATCTCGAAGGATATTGGTCAGTTGCATTGCCGTTCCAAGATCTTTGGCCGTCGCAAGCAATTCGGGACGCGGTTGAGTAAAAAGATGGGTCATAATCACCCCGACGACCCCCGCAACCAGGTAACAATAACGGTCTAACTCCTCCCAAGTTTGAACCCTTACGGAGCCTTGATCGAGGGTCATTCCTTCTAAAAGCTCTTCAAAATAAATCCTCGGTATCTGATAGCGATGAACTGTTTTCGAGAATCCCTCTATCCATGGATCTTTTTGATGGTTAAAGAGTTGCGTTGAATAGACACTGTCTAGTTTCGCATGAAATTCAATCACCGCACTTTTGCGGTCGGCTTCTGAGGTTGCTAAGTCGACCGCATCGTCTGCCATCCGACAAAAGGCATAAATTGCATAGGCACCCTGACGAATTTCGGGGGCTAGGGTGTGAGAGGCGAAGTAGAAGGTTTTGGCGTGAGTCTGGGTGATCAGACGGCACGATTCGAAGGAAAGCTCAATAGTTGTCATTAAAAGAGAGATAATACTTGCAAGGTTACGCATTTTTGTCAAATTCGCCCCCCGTTTTCCAAGGACAAACTATGAGACACACTTACGTACAAGATGCATTAAATATCATCAAAAGCCCAGAAATTCTCGTGAATATTATTTCACGACGTTGCCGACAACTCGGTCAAGGGGCTCGCCCTTTGGTTGAAGTTCATCCGAAATGGACTTTCATGGATGTCGCTCTACGTGAGGTCTCCGAAGGAAAACTCAGTTATGAGTTGATTGAAGGAGATGATGCTGACGACAAAACAACGACTCGCAAGCCGCGTCGTCGTCGCAGCTAATCTGGTTTCAATTTTTTGATCCCCATTTTTCCCTCTCTTTTTGGAGTTTCTGATGAGCGATGAAATCAGCGTCAATCGGAAAGCCTCCCGCGACTATTTTATTTCCGAGACGATAGAGGCAGGACTTGTGCTCAAGGGGACTGAGGTTAAATCGTTACGTCAAGGGCACGTCAACATGAACGATGCCTTTGCCCGAATTGAAAAGGATGAGGTTTATTTATATCAACTCGATATCTCTCCTTACGATAAAGGGAACAAGTTTAATCATGAGGCAAAAGCGGTTCGTAAACTTTTACTTCATCGCAATGAGATCATGAAGTTGTTTGGTGAGGTGGCTCAGCGGGGAAGGACCTTGATCGCCCTGAAAATGTATTGGAAAAAGAACAAAGTAAAAGTGCTCTTGGGCTTAGGGGTTGGAAAAGATAAGGGAGATAAGCGCCAAGATCTCAAAAAAGCAGCGATTAAAAAAGAGCTGCAACAAGAGTTTAAGAGCAATCAGATTAAAGGTTAGGATTCTTCAGGTTCTTAAAGGCCTCCAGGGCTTCAGTACGGCTCTTGCTGAGGCAGAGAAGCGGATGAGGATAGTGAATTCCTAAGGTCACTTTGGCTCTTTGAAGGACTTCAGCTGGGGCCTCCCAGGGATGGTGAATCCAATCGGAGGGGAGTGTCGAGAGTTCTGGAATCCAGCGACGAATGTAGGTTCCCTCTGAATCAAATTTTTCACCTTGGGTGACGGGATTGAAAATTCGAAAATAGGGAGCGGCATCGGCTCCACAGCCGGCGCTCCATTGCCAGCCTAAGGTGTTGGCTGCTAGATCGGCATCAAGAAGGGTATCCCAAAACCATTGTGCCCCTTCGATCCAAGGATAGCGAAGGTTCTTTACTAAAAAAGAGGCCGTGATCATCCGGACTCGATTGTGCATCCATCCCGTCGCCCATAGCTCGCGCATTCCCGCATCGACAATCGGAACTCCGGTGTTTCCTTTTTTCCACGCATCGAGCATTTTGGGATTAATTTTATTCCATGCAAATTTTTCAAAAGCGGGGCGTAACGGATGAAGTGGGGTCTGGGGAAAGTGATACAATAAGTGGTGCGCGAATTCACGCCACCCGATCTCGGTGAGATATTGCGACGATTGCCAGTCGGTCGTTGCGGGAAAGGCTTTCGCAAAGGCATGCCATAGTTGGCGGGGGGAGATCTCTCCAAAATGGAGATGAGGAGAAAGTCGAGAAGTCCCTTTTTCACTCGGAATATTTCTTCCCTCTCGATAATCAGAAAAGGCTCTTTGAATAAAATCGGCTAGATTTCGATGAGCTCCCTCCTCCCCTGGTTTCCAAGTCGTGTAGAACTGTTGATCCCAAGGAATTTTGGGAAGGAGCTGCAGGGTATCGAGAGGAACTGATTTTGGTAATTGGTGAGGAAGCGGAATCAAATGAGGAACAGTCAAAGGGGGAGAGGGATGCGTGATCGCAAGGGCGGTTTTCCAAAACGGGGTAAAGACTTGGAAGGGAAGATTGGATTTGTTCTGGATCGTCCACGGTTCATGCAAAAGAGATCCGTTAAAAGAGTCGGCCTCCACTCCTTGAGATTTGATCACTTCTTTAATATTTTTATCGCGAACGATGATCTCTGGCTCGTATCGACGATTCCAAAAAACAGCACTCGCTTGGCTTTCTTGAATCAGAGAGAGAAGAGTGTTAAGGCTGCGTCCTTGAAAGAGAAAAAGCCGTGAACCGTGAGCTTGAAGCGATTCGTCAAGGGAGGCTAATGAGTGATGGAGCCACCAACAGGAGGCTCTCCCTGTTTTCCAAGTGAGATTCTCCTCTTCGGAATGAATATAAATCGGTAGAACATGATAACCCAGAGAGAGGGCGTGATGCAGTGCAGGATTGTCTTCAAGTCGAAGATCGTTGCGAAACCAAACCAGAGCAACTCGTTGGGACATCATTTAATCAGAGGGAAGAGGGTTTAAAAGTCAAACGAAGTTTAAATCTCGTAGTTCGGAATCATTTCTTTCGAGGTCGGAGAGTCGGTAAAAATTCGAATCACCGGATTTTTATCTCCAAGAAGTTTCATCGCCTGTTGAAGTGCTAATTTCGTGGCAAGATTTGGATTGTGAGGGATTTCCCGTAAAACATGATCGACGCCAATCCGAAAGAGTAATCCGGATCGACGAAAAACATGGAAAGTGGCTCGATTGACTCCGCTGACGATCATAAAACGGTTCGTTTTATTGAGATAGATCAGAAGATCTTCAATCGCCATGACGCTTGAGGCATCGATATGCCGAGCATTTTTAAGACGGATAATCACGACTTTTAAAAGGGGGTCACGACAAGCGTGACCAATTTCATCTCGAAAGACATCCGAGGCTCCAAAAAAAAGATCCCCTTCGACGTGAATAATCGAAATTTGAGGGTGATCTCGTTCCTCTGGATTTTGCATTTCTTGGAGAGTTCCTCTCTCATCAAAATGGTATTCCGAGAGTTTGGGCTGGGCCGCTTTTTTGAGAAAGAGAATCACCGAGGTGGCGACTCCCATGAAAATCGCAAAAGAAAGGGGAGCTAAAAGGGAGACGACAAAGGTAATGATCAATACCGACGCATCCGATTTGGTCGCACGAAAGCAGGTGCGAATTGCATGAAAATCGATGACGTTCAAGGCGACGATCGTCACTAGAGTGGCGAGAGCCGCAATTGGAATCGATCCAATCCAGTTCCCTAAAAAAGAGAAGGCGATTAAACAAATAAGTCCGCTATAGAGTCCGGACATAAAAGTAGAGGCCCCACTTTTCCAGTTGAGTCCCGATCTTGTCACGGAGCCAGAAGCGACCATTCCTCCTGTGAAGGAGCAGGCTAAATTCGCCATGCCAAGACCGTAGAACTCCTGATGGACATCGACCGGCTGCCCGGTTTTATTTCCTAACGATTTTGCCATGAAGGTGTTTTCGAGCATGGAGAGAAAAGCGCAGGCCATCGCCGAAGAGAGTACGGCGTTGATTCCGGTAAAGGAAAAATTTGGAATGTGTAGTTGAAAGTCGCTGAGTGAAACCGAGGAGAGACAGATTAACGTGAATCCTTGATCCTTAAGAAAAGAGGCAAAAAAGGAGGCGAGAAGCAACGCCGTCGCAGCAGCCGGTATTTTTTGAAATCGAGATCGAACGGCCCAATAGATCAAAAAAGTAACGGAGCTCATGAGTAACGCCGGAACTTGGATCTGATTGAGATGAGAAAAAGTCAGCTGAGTGATTTTAAAAAAAGTCGTCGACTCAGGCAGCGAATAACCGAGGAGATGGTGAAGCTGATTCATGGCGATCAAGACTGAGGCGGCAGTCACATAGCCGACGATGACGCTTCGGGAGATAAATCGGGTTAGGCTCGCAATTTGAAGAAAGGCCCCCAGCACCTGAAAAACTCCGATCAGAAAAATCATCAAGCAGACATTTTGGATTCGATCCTCTCCCGCAGGAAGTGACATAAATCCACTGAGCAGAAGAATGGCGGTGGCATTGGTCGGACCTAAGACCGTATTTCTTGAACCCGTGAAAAGCCCACCAATAATCGGAGCGATGATCGCTCCGTAAATTCCGTATTGAATCGGAAGTCCGGCGATAAGGGAGCAGGCCATTCCTTGGGCGAAAGCAAGAGCCGCTACATTGAGACCGGCTTTCCAGTCATGTTGAAAGTCAGAAGCGGAATATTTTTTTAGAATCGAAGGAGCGGGAAAGAGGTTGATCGGAAACTGTCCAAAAAAATCAATGATCGGCTGTCGTAAGCGAAGAATTGATAGATAAGACTTAATTTTCATCCAAGCTTCAGACTAACATAAATAAGGGACGAAGGACAAAACAATTGCAATCGAGGTTAAAATAAGGGCCGGCACTCTCCTCTTCAAATGGGAAGGCCTCATCGCAGGATAGCCGGCAAGCTAAATAGCCTATTTTACTCTTCGTCGCTAAAAGCTCCTCTTGGTTTTGCGGAAACCGATCGTTATTGCGGATCGCTTTGCTCTTGATGACCTCGGGCAACGACCGTCGCACAGACGAGATCCCCGGCGACGTTGACGGTGGTTCGACACATATCCAGAAAGCGATCAACCCCTAGAATTAGGGTGACTCCCTCAAGCGGAATGCCGACCCCTGCCCCCACCGCAGCAATAAAGGGAATCGAGGCACTCGGAACCCCAGCGGTTCCGACCCCCGCAAGGATGCAAAGTCCTGCGACTTGGAGCTGTTGCGCAAAGGTCAGATCGATTCCGTAGACTTGAGCGAGAAAGAGAATCGTCACTCCTTCGAAAAGAGCGGTTCCATTTTGATTCGCACTCGCCCCGATCGTCAGAACAAATCGAGAGACCGCAGGAGGAAGCTGGAGATTTTTTTCCGCCACTTCGAGCGATTTAGTAAGGGTGGCGTTACTGGAAGAGGTGGAGAAGGCCATCAGGAGGGCCTCACTTATTTTTTTGAAAAAATGAATCGGATGATGTTTCGCTCCGATGATGAGAACTAATGAATAAACCCCTACCCCGTGAATCAGGAGCGCTGCAAGAACCACGGTCACGTAGGCACCGATCAAACGGAATCCCTCCACCCCCAGTTGGGCGCCAAGATTAAAGAGAAAGCAACCGACGGCCAAGGGGGCCATTTGAAGGATCAGTTGAAGTCCTTTTTGAGAGATCGTAAAGAGCGATTGAAAGAAATCTCGAACCGGTCTCGCTTCTGCTACTGGCACACCCAGCATCGCAATTCCGATAAAGAGTGCGAAGAACATCACCGCAAGAATTCCCCCTTCACTATTTTTCGGATCAAAAGCAAAGGCCGCCTCTTTTAACGGATTCAGAGGGACGATTTGAAGAAGACTTTCCCAGCCTCCGTGAGACTCAGAGATCGGTGGTGGGGGATGATTCATCGCTTGAATCGCCTCTTTCGGAACCCATTTTCCCGGTTGGATCCAGTTGACTAAACCGAGTCCGATCAAGACACTGATACTCGAAAGGAGAACGACAATGAACAACGTCCGGAGCCCCATTTTTCCTAGGTTTTTTCCTGAGCCGGCCTCGAGTACGCCGACGATTAAGGCACTGATCAGAAGGGGAATGACCAACATGAGGATCAGTCGAATAAAAAGAGTGCCGATCGGCTTGGTCACCCCCTCAATCCAAGGGAGCAGGACCTCAGGGGAAGAGACCAGCCCACGAGCAATCAACCCAGCGGTGAGACCGATGATCATCGCATAGAGAAGTCGCGAAGGGGAATTCCTCATCAGGAGGAGAATATCGTCTGATTATTCAGGCGATTTTTCAGCGTATCGATCCAATCGATTGGAGAGAATTAAAAAGGTGGGGGCCCAGAGTCCGACAAAAATTCCAAAACGTTCGGCATGGGCTTGTGTCTCGGGCGTGGTTCCTGCGGTGAGAAACCAGATGGCGATGGAACCAATGATCGAAACAAAACCGAGATAATAAGTGACTTTACTGAGTAATTGGAGCTGATTTTTTTTTATCATAAGGGCCTTTAAGTTTGAGCGGTTTTTTTTAAACGGAACAGAACGACAAATTAAGTTAATTTAGATTCTATTAATTGAAAGGACTATTTATCGCAGCAATTCCGAAAACTAGAGTTTTCGGAAGTTCCCATCCCTAGAGGGATGGATTGAATGCATAGGGGAGCGCATCGAATCCTTTAGGATTCGAAATGTGCTGGGGATTGGGGGGGGAGTCAATGGAGGGATAATCTAACGAATCGTTTCTACACCACGGGGGATCAGTGATCGGGACGGAGTCGGATTTGAGCGACTGGAGGGATCGGCTCCGTGAAGACTCCTCCGGCGAAGGCTTCGCAGAGAAGTTTTGCGAGATTTTTCATCGATCCTATTTGTTTGATTACTTTTTTAAGCAGGGAGCCTTTGGCAACCAGTTGTTGAATAGTATGAGCCATGAGCATCATGACAAAGAAGCATTGGTAGCCTTGACGATCACGGGTGTAGGCGTGTTCGAGATTAAATCCCCCATTTTTTAAAACAT
>CAMAQI010000092.1 GCA_945860255.1 Methylacidiphilum caldifontis | reverse complement strand
CTTATTACGGAGGGATATCACAGAGCTCTGAAACTGATTGGGGTCTCCAGCCAAGCGGAAATTAAAATTAATGACGTTACGATCCAGCAGAAAAAAATCCATCTTGGGGAGCGACTCGCTTTCCAATTCGAGCTCCAATCGCTCTCCTCGAAACCCCAAAAACTGGTGGTTGACTACCTTCTCCACTTCGTGAAATCGAATGGTCGTACCGCGCCTAAAGTCTTTAAATTAAAAACAACAACAATTCCCTCCAAAGGAAAATTGATCTTCAAAAAAACGCATGCGGTGAAAAAAATTACCACCCGAGAGTATTATCCCGGCGTTCACTTTCTCGAAATACAGATCAACGGAAGAATTGTTGCACGACAGGAGTGGCAATTGAAGCCTTGGCGAATCGATTCGCCCCCCAAGGCATCTGTGACCCAATAATCCCAGGCCTTGGATGATTTGCCTAATAAAGCGGTGCATTGGGATCACTTTTTATTTTCAATGTTAAGGAGAGCCATTGGGTCGGGACATAGGCTAGCAGTCACTCTCTGATTCCAAAGCATACTCTTATTCGTGATTATAAGGGAGGGGTTCAACAAGACGAATGGCATCGACTATTTTAGTGGAAAGACGGTTATCAAGAATTCGTTCTAAGACATAAAACTTGGTAACTTTTCTCGGAGAGATAAATTTAGTGAATTTAATAATGTAACTATCTCGAATCGATGTTTTTTTACTATCTAAATAAAGAACTCTTTGATTAATCGCTTGAGCCCGATCATCGGATACGTCACGATAATGCTCAATAATTTCGTATTTTATCACTCTTCTTATGAGATCCTTCTAAAACCACAAGCCCTCCGACATCAAACGTAAGATCCCCATAAATAATCCAATTCGTGATCAATCGTTGCGTCCCTCTTCCCATGTAAACAATGTCGCAATGGGGAGCTGTTCCAAAACCCTTACTCATGACTCGCATCCAAATGTAACTAAAATAAGTCACATTCGATTGAAAAAATCTTCGTAAAATTTGAGAATTTTTTCTCCATATACGATATTTTGAATTTTTGGATTACCGTTTGCCAAATCCGCTTTCATCGTCAATTTTTGACCCTCTCTTGCCACTCCCTCCCAGTGAGGAAAGTTCGGATCTAAAAGATCTTCTTTTGCAAGCATCGAGGTTAAGGTATGCCTAGCCTCTAAAATTTGTTGGCGATCGAAGAAACCGGGAATATAAACATAGCCTTGCTCCTCAAACAATTGGTGAGTCAATTCAAGGTCGTGAGCCGCTTCAGGCGTCGCATTGAGAAATCCAAACTTATCTGGATTGGTGTCGATTTCATATCCTAGGGAGGTGAGCTTAAAGTCAGTCGGTAAGTTATTTTTCATATTAAAAGCATAATCATTTGAGAGTTTATTTGAATGGTATTTCTGGAAAATAACTTGTATAATTTGAAAATGGTCGATTTGTATCCCTCCTTTCCCCCTCGTGAGCGGCACTTCTTCTCAATACCCTCCACTTCAAATTCAGGAGCGATATTGGGTGAAGTCACTGACTTTGCGATACACGTCATTTCAAATCAATCCCCCGCCCGTAAAGTCTTTCGAAAATTAGATCGTCACGCTCTTGTCCTGCTTTTGGAAGGCAAAGGCTTCTATCGAAACGAGCAAAATCAGGTACAGGATTTAATTCCTGGAGATATTCTCTCGGTCTCACCCAACATTGCCCATGTTTACGGCCCCCATACTGGGAATCACTGGATAGAAATATATATTTGTTTTCGTGGAAAAATATCGGATTTATGGAAAGAAACAAAAATTTTTAGCAATCAAGGATTGATTCTCAGAAGTCATGATCCGCGGTACTGGTACTTTCGTTTTTTAAATTTACTTCAAAAGTCTTCCTCAGATATCGAGGTCCTCCACGAACTCAATGGACTCTGTACGGAAATTTATTTAAGCCTTTCGCAATCCAATCCAGAAGAGCAGTGGCTCATGAAAGCCTCACAACTCCTTTCTTCTCCGATTCAAACCAGTGGCGACCTACAACAAATAGCCAAAAGCTGTAAGAAACCGTACGACTTATTTAGAAAGAAATTTACTGAATATTTTCAAGAGTCTCCTGCACTCTATCGACGCAAGAAAATGATCGAAAAATCAAAACTTCTTCTCCTCAAAGCCTCCCATTCAAGCAAACAAATTGCAGAGCTATTAGGGTTTTCAGATGAATACCATTTTTCTAAAAACTTTAAAGCATTCACAGGCCTTAGTCCGAGAGCTTTTGTAAGGCAATCCTCAATAATAAATCCATCTTTTTCAGATAAAAAAACTGGATTTATAAAAAGTGAGTAAAAAAATTTACTTAAAAACCAATGCTTGCCCCCCCATCAACAGGCAATACCACTCCCGTCACAAATTTTGCGGCTGGAGAACTTAAATATACCGCAGTCCATCCAATATCCTCCGGCTTACCAAACGAGTTCATGGGTGTTCTGGATAAGATTTTTTGCTTCCGCTCAATATCTCCACTCAAAGCCTTTTCCACTCGCTCTGCTCTCGGCCTCTTAAAATAAATCTGTCAAAACGCCAAATAACCTTGAGCTCACTCCTCTCTTTTGAAGGAGTCGTTCTTGTATTTTCTTGTTAGGGTCTGCCTATTCAACTTCAAACTCGAGCCATTCTTGAATACGATGAAAATTAGGTTTCGTGAGTGGTGAGGTAGAGGAAAGAACCGGGCGATCATTTGGATTCTCAGAATAATCGTATCGACAAAAACTCATCTGCCATAAAACCGAACTCGGATTTTTAATATCAAAAATCGACCAAGGGATTCTCCAGTTGATCTGCCATAGATTTTTATGAGGGCTAATTTCAACCCTCGATTCAAACTCCTCGAAATCTCTCCAATAACATTTGATAAACTCGTCGATACTTAAATCAGGCCTCTCCTCTGCAGGAGGAAGTGCCAATGAGAGATGAAAGTTTTCAGGGGTAATATGAAATTCCCAGTATTTTTTTTGGTCGGCTCTCTTGATAAAGATCTCAAATACATCTCCCATCTCCCAAGTGCGATCCCCCCTTTGTTTTGCAGAATTCTTTATGAAGTGATCCGTCAAAATAACGTGCCCCACTAGATATTGAGAGTCCGAACCCAAAACAATAGATCCGGGGCAAAAATGGGGTTCACGCTTTGAAAGCCAATGTTGATGAAAGTCGAGTGAAGGGCTTTTTTTAAGTTTTTTTGGAATTTCATCAAGAGGCGTAACATGAAGTCCTTCTACTTTAAGAATTAAATTTTTCATTTTTTATATCCTCCATCACTTTTTCGATAATTTAAAGGAGTCACTCCCCTATGACGCAAAAAACACCGATGGAAATGGGCTAGATTATGGAACCCCACTTCATATGCGATTTCTGTGATTGAATGATCCGTATGAAGGATTTTCGAGCACGCCATCGCAATCTTCAACTCCAGTAAGTACGCCGTGTATGACTTTCCCATAACAAATCCCTTCCCCTTGATGAATTTGAATCAATTCAAATTCTTTATGAAAATGCCAATGAAAATCAACGCACTCTTTTTTAAATGTTTTTACCGAAAACCCCTTTGTCCCGACTTGAGGTAAAAATTCAATGAGAGGCTTATTTTTCAAGGAAAGGGAGCCAGATTTCATGTCGAATTTTAGTTTATATCTGATCGATTATTTTTCGATATAAATCTTTCTGTGGAGTGACTTTGTTATTTAACTTGCCCTACGGGCATTACAGTGAACCGGCGGTTCAAATCCTACTAAAACTCTCGCTACTGCGAGTTCCACATTCGTGGACAGGGTGGGATTTGCTCGATTCCCTAGAGTATTTTCTATAGTGAAAATATCAGTTTTACAAGGTAAATCAACACTAATCTCAAACTCCTCGAAAACTACTTTTTGACCCTTTTTACTGGAGATTCTACTGGAGGTGCACTCCTTCTAACAACAACGACTATACCATTCGTATATTTGATTTAATTTTGTACCTGTCATTCGTCTTTTTCTTTGGTTCCAATTAGTTAGTACCGCACAACATATACAACTCGAATTACTACTCATGATTGTTTCGATAAAATCTTGGATTCCTAGATTCCCTCTTTTTTCCAAAACCTTAAGATAAAAAGCATCTAATCTTACAGCAATACATAGTCCCCCACTTAGCCCGTAAGGATCAGGGGCAATTTTAGGATTAAAAGCTTCATCAAAGACATTTTTTTTGTCAAAAAACAAAGCTAATTGAATGTCTTTATTAAGATCGTTGCTATTTACCGTCTGGGCTTTGAAATCATCGTTAAAGATAACGAGAAATAGAGTCGGATTTGATTAATTCGTTGCTTTTTGAAATTGGGTAGCCCACTACAATAAAAATATACTTATCAATAGCTTCTTCTGAATATTCAAATGTCAAAGCTGTTTCGGGAATAATTACAGCATTATTATTTATTTTTACAATTTGCTCTTCATTTAACTCTACTAAAACAAAATCCGAATCAATTCCATAAAAAATCTCTTTTAGTGCTAATGTGCTCGGATGAATTCCAATTTGGTTTCGCAAATAAAAGCAGTCTTTCTTAAGAAAGACGCATAAATTAAATTCCTCTAAATTCTTTAAGAAAACATGCTTTGCAGTAACAAGAAAAATAATATTTTTGATACTTATAAAAAACAACTTCCAAGAAATTTTTTGCTTAGCTTTATCTCGAGGAACTCCAAATATAGGCGCAATAATTATTTTCTTCGTAAAATTTAGGTTTACTCATTTGGATTAAAATATAAAGAAGACAGTAAACTGCGAGCGATAAATCAAATGAGACATACCCCATTAATTACCGAGCAAAGACTTCATTCTGTGGCTGATTTTGTAGAATCAAGAGGAATAATTCCTGAGCTACTTTTTAGATTGATCACCGCTTCCGTCAACAATCCCAATGAACTTAAAATTCCTTTTGGCGGTGCAGTTGGTCAATCAGGCCTAGACGGAATCGTTTTCTCACCAACATCTTTTAAGCAGTTTGTACCTGAAGGAACTAGCATATGGGAAATTGGAACTAGCAATGATCCACAAAAAAAAGCGACGGAAGATTTTACAAAGCGAACTAGGGAAACTTCTGAAGAAACTCGAAAAAATTCGTCCTTTATTTTTGTAACCCCCCGCTCTGCTGAAAGATGTTGGTCTCAATCAGAAAAAATGCAGTGGCTAAATCAACGAAAGGAAAAATCGTGTTGGCGAGATATAAAAGTATTCGACGCCACAATCCTTGTCGAATGGTTATATCTTTTTCCTGATATTGATTTCTGGATGGCCGAAAAATGCCAGTTGCCGATCAATGGACTTTCCATTCCCTCTCTACATTGGTCCAAACTGGAAAAATATGGTCAACCTCCTAAATTAATTCCAGATGTGTTTACACATGGAAGAGATGTAGCAATTCAAAAAGTTTTAGAAATTTTTGAAGGTAAATTTTCAGAACTAAAAATTGAAACCCGCTACCCCGAGGAAATTGTGGACTTTGTTACGTCAGTGTTAGCCTCACTTGATAGTTCCCGGCAAGAAGCTTATTCAGGAAGATGTCTTATAATTGACGATCCCGATACATGGAAACGCTATGCAAGCTTGCAAATTCCGCATGTTTTTATTGCTACACCTAAACTTGATTTAGCCTCTACTGGCTCTGAATTGCGTCATGAAGCTAGATCAAAAGACCATCGTCTTATTTTTTCGGGAACTCTGACTGGCTCTATACATGGAAATATGGTTCGACTAAGAGAAATAAAAAGCTTCGAACTTCGGGAAAAACTGAATAAGTGTGGATATTCAGATGAAAAAGCCCGACTGTTATCTACACGATGTAATGGAAACTTAATAATTTTAAAACGTCTCCTTTTAGATATCTCAGTATCTCCTGAGTGGGCTTCAACAAATCACAGCTCTGAATTAGCAATTGCAGCTTTAATAGGCCAGTGGAATGGCAATTACGAATCTGACCGTAAAGAAATAGAAAATTACTTGGGAAAAGCCTACGGGGAGTGGATTAGAAACATGCGATTAATGACGTTATGTCCTAGCCCTCCCCTAATACAACACGAAGAACATTGGAAATTTATTTCAAGATACGAAGGATGGCAATCTTTAGGACAACATCTAAATAATGCCGATCTCGATCGATTTAGTTTGTTAGCCACAACTGTTCTCAACGAGATCAATCCTAGTCTCGAATTATCAATTGATAAACGCTGGCTGGCTAACATTCAAAATAAGCACCTAAAATATTCTTCTCAACTTCGAGAAGGAATTGCCGAGGCATTAGTGTTATTAGCGGTTTTCCCAAAAGCATTAACTTCATGCAGTAATAGCAAAGTTCATAATATTTCTGAATACATTATCTACAAAATTCTTAAAGATAAAAGCTGGGAAACATGGGCAAGTTTAAATTCATTACTTCCGCTGATTGCAGAAGCAAGTCCAGAAGCGTTTTTAACTTCACTAGAAGCCGATCTTTCAAAAGAAACTCCAAGTGTGTACGCTCTTTATGGACAAGAATCCTCTGGAATAACAGGAAGAAATTATATTTCAGGATTGTTATGGGCACTCGAAATTTTAGCTTGGCATCCAGATTATTTAAATCGAGTCACACTAGCTTTGGGCAAGTTAGCCGATAATGATCCCGGAGGAAACTGGACTAACCGTCCATCGAATTCATTAATTACTATTTTTCTTCCTTGGTATCCTCAAACTACCGCTCCTCTATCAAAGCGTAAAGCAGCGTTGGAGCTCTTACTTAAAGAACATCCCACCACAGCATGGAAACTTCTCTTAACCCTTCTCCCAAATAAACAAGAGGCTTCTTCAGATTCATGTAAGCCAAGATGGAGAGAATGGCTACAGGACGACTATTCAAAGGGAATAGGCGGTAAGGAATATTGGCAGCAAATCGAAGAATACTCTTCTCTAATAATAAAAGCATCAAATTCCGATAAATTGCGATTAATAGAGTTAATTGATGAAATCGATCATTTGCCAGAAAAATTCCGACAAAATCTCCTTAAGTATATTACTGAAACTGCCATTATTCAATTTACGAGCTTAGAAAAGATTGAAGTATGGGAAGCTCTTATAAGTATTGCATCAAGACATCAAAAATTTTCAGATGCTAAATGGGTATTACCTCAACAAGCTGTTGAAGAAATTTTTTTGGCGGCAAAAAAGTTAGAACCGGTAACAGCTTTTGATAAAAACCAATATCTTTTTAATGGACGCCATATAAATTTGTTGGAAACCGAAGGTGATTTTGAAGAGAAACAAAAAAACCTCGAACTTAAGCGTCAGCAAGCTATCGAGGAAATCTTAATTGAAGTTAAGATCGAAGGCTTACTTAATTTTGTAAATGCAGTAGACCATCCTTGGAATGTTGGATTGGCACTAGGAAGCTCTGAAGCTATTAAGATTGAGGCTGAACTTCTTCCTCAGTTTTTGCATAATCCACAAGGTAAAATCTCTCAATTTATTGCTGGCTTTGTGTGGGCTCGATTTTTTAGTAAAAAATGGCACTGGGTGGACTATTTACTTTCGGATAAGTGGAGCACCGAGCAAATTAGTAGTTTCCTTGCATTGTTACCTTTTCAAAAGGGGACTTGGGAAAGAGCAGAAAAAATATTGGGCATTCATCAAGGTGCATTTTGGAAAAAAACTTCTGCTAATGCCTATAATTCAGAGAAATCGGATTTAGTACTTGTAATTCCAAAACTATTGAATCATCAAAGGCCTGCGGCTGCTCTACATTGCCTTCACAGAATCATCTATGAAAAAATGGATTTAGATCCAGAAATTTGCTTTGATGTTCTTTTCTCCTTACTAAAGGAGCATGTGCCAGACTCTCAATTGGAAGCTGATGAATGTATAGAAACAATAAAATGGGTTCAAAAACAAGAAAAAGTAGACTTACTTAAACTACAACAAATAGAATGGGCTTATCTTAAGATTTTAGATCGTCATAGCGGCGCTTCCCCAATCTCATTAGAAAAAAAACTGGCTAATGATCCTCAATTTTTTTGCGAAATAATAAGGCTTGTTTTCCGTCCTAAAGGGACTCCTGAGGCAAAAGATTCTTCCACTGACAAACAGCATTTAATTGAGAATGCTTATCAACTTTTACAGGGTTGGAGCGCAATTCCGGGACAAGCCAAAGACGGCACAATTGATACAAAACAATTAGACTCTTGGCTAGATGCAGTAAAGACTGCCTGTAAAGAATCAGGTCATTATGAAGTAGCACTTTCTATAATAGGAAAAACATTTAGTAATGCTCCTAAAGACGTGGATGGAACTTGGATATGTCATGAAATAGCCAAAATACTTAATATGCAAGATATGGAAGAAATGCGAGAAGGATTCCATGTCGCAATATTTAATCGACGTGGGGTCTATAATGCTTCAAATGGAAAACAGGAAAGAGAAATAGCAGCAATATTCAATCAGCAGGCTGAAAGTATTGACTCTCTTTATCCTCGCTTAGCGACAACTGTTCGACAACTTTCAAAAGAATATGAACGATCTGCAG
>CAMAQI010000091.1 GCA_945860255.1 Methylacidiphilum caldifontis | reverse complement strand
GTCGAACAGTGCTGAGGAAAGTTTAAAGTTTCTCGGTTATCTTCATCATCAGGAGTGGAAAAATAGGGTTCTAGCCGTGAATCGCGGGGGGATTCGACCCAAAGGTTGGAAGAAACGTCGGAGTTATTTTTTACAGGGATTGCCCGGAGTCGGACCGAAGAGGTCGGTTCAGATTTTGGATCATTTTGGAACCATTGAGGCTTTTGTGGATGCTTCCAATGAACAATGGAGGGAGATGAAAGGGGTTGCGGAAGAACAGATTAAAAAATGGAGGAAAGTGATTTCAGAAAAATAATGGGGCAACTTTCGCCGATGACGATGCAGAGGGTGAGTGATCGGATCGCGGAGCGGTTTCGACACAAACGTTCGAAAGAAATATTGTTGGTTTATTTTTGATGTCGGAGTGTTTCTAATTCTTTTTTAAGAGGGAGCCAATAATTTCGATCGAGAGAACGTATCTGTTGCTCTTCTTGATTCAGGGAAGATTGAATATATTCAAGTGTAGAGGAGGTAATATCTTTTAAAAGCGGGCGGCGGATTGAAAGCTCCAATGTAATTTCCGGATGGTGTAATCCCATATTCATCAGTATTTCAGGGGTTCTTGCCTCCAAGAGCCAAAATCGGATTTGAGCTTCAGAGGGATTTTCCTGATTCTGGACATAGTGGGATTCCACAAGGCGACGAATCATCGGCCAGTCCTTATCTCTTTGCGTCTTTTTGGCCTGAATAAGATCGGGAAGTGAGATCACTTCGATTAACTCCCCTCGGAGATCGAAGGTGGTCCGTCTCTCCCAAAGGGTTTCAAAATCATCGACTCCTCTTAACCGTGACATGATATCGATTCTCATTCCTTTTGAATCAGAGTGCTGGGATCTAAAATGGATGGCGTGTCCTGCATCAAGATAGCGGCGTTCGAAGGGTGGAACTGCGATGCAGTGGGCCTCTAGTTTTTCGAGTGCATTGGACAAGGCGAGAAGGTTGGAGTCTTCTGCTAAAATCGCGAAATCGGTATCCCGGCTAAATTCCGCTGCGCCGTAGAGCACGCAAGCCTGCCCCCCCATGAGAAGTGCTTTGACTTGGAAAGAGCGCATCGTTAAAAGGACTTTGAGAATCGGGTTCGGGATCAAGAGAGCCTCCCATTTCAAGGTAATGGTGTAATAAACGTTCGGACTCTTTCCAACGCTCCAGAGGAGTCATTCGATACCAATCGAGTACTTCCGGATCAAGGGTTTGTGCAAAGTCCATGGCATCTAAATTATTTAAATTTTGACAAATGGCAAGCTGCTATCGTTCTCGAAATTGAGGAGATAATAGACTTGTGAAATGTGGGCTAAACTTTATAAATTGAACATAATAAAGAGTTATTATAAAAAGGAAATCATATGGTTGCTTTACACCCAGAGTATATCGTTGACGAAAATGCGAAGAGGAAGTCCGTTTTAGTTTCTTTGAAGGAGTGGCAAAAAATTATAGAGGCGCTTGAGGAGTTGGATGATATCCGCGTTTATGATTCTGCTAAAAAAAAGAAACAAACTTATATGCCATTTAATGGGGTCAGCGTTAAAAGCAGGGTAGTCCGAAAAAAATGACATTTACTGTTTTTATTTCAAAATCAGCTCAAAAATCATTGGATCGTCTGCCTTTTCTGATGCGTGAAAAGATATCAAAGGTGATTCTGAGTCTTTCAACGGTTTCGAGACCTCCAAACTGCAAAAAACTCTCTGGACGAGAAGCGTGGAGGATTCGTGTTGGCGATTATCGCGTCATTTATGAAATTCAAGAAGATCGTCTGATTATCCTTGTTGTCGTCGTGGGACACCGAAAAGAAGTCTATCGTTGAGATTTTTCTCTTGGCGAAAGCGCTCTCTCTTGGCTAGCCTCGCCCTCCCATGTCGAATGATCCTCAAAAACTAGTGAATGCGGAACCGAAAATGACGGACCTCGAACGGTTGCGTCACTCCTGTGCGCACGTTCTGGCGACCGCGGTGGCGCGTATTTGGCCTGAAGTTCAGTTTGCTGCCGGTCCTCCGGTGGAGGTCGGTTTTTATTATGATATGGATCTGACTCATCGGATCTCTCCTGAAGATTTTCCTCGGATTGAAAAAGAGATGCGCAAGATCGCTCAAGAAAAGCAACTCTTTGAACGCAAAGAGGTTTCTCGTGATGAGGCGATGGCGATGGCCCAAAAGGGACGGATTGCGGCCCTTGGTGATCGAGAGAAGGAAAGTGTTTTTAAACTCGATATCATACAAAATATTCCGGAGAACGAGATTATTACTCTCTATCAAAATGGGGATTTCATCGACCTTTGTGCTGGACCTCATATTGAACACACGGGAAAGTTAGTGGCCTTTAAGCTGACGCATGTGGCGAGTGCTTACTATAAGGGGGATGAGAAAAATCCTCAGCTTCAACGAATTTACGGAACCGCTTTTGCGACCACTCAAGAAATGGAAGCTCATTTTGCGATGATCGAAGAGGCGAAGAAGCGAGATCACCGTAAGCTCGGTAAAGAACTTGAGCTTTTTACCTTTGATGATCAGGTCGGTCCTGGGCTTCCCCTTTGGATGCCGCGAGGGACGGTTTTGATTGAGGAGCTGGAGCGATTAGCGAAAGAGACGGAGTTTCAGGCCGGCTATCAACGGGTTCGCACGCCCCATTTAGCTCGTGAATCGATGTATCTGACCAGTGGTCATCTTCCTTATTACAAAGAGAGTATGTTTCCACCGATGGAGTTTTGTGAGGATACTGGGGGGGAGTCACAGAAATATTATTTAAAAGCGATGAATTGCCCTCATCATCATAAGATTTTCGGGGCTGTTCCGCGTAGCTATCGCGATTTACCGGTTCGACTTGCGGAATATGGAACTTGTTATCGGTACGAGCAATCCGGAGAACTTTTTGGGTTAATGCGCGTGCGTTCGATGCAGATGAACGATGCGCATATCTATTGTACCGAAGAGCAGTTTGAAGCGGAATTTCATGCGGTGAATCAGCTTTATTTGAAGTATTTTAAAATCTTCGGATTTGAAAAATATCGGATGCGTTTTTCGACTCATGCCCCCTCGAAGTTGGGAGAGAAATATGTCAATGAGCCTGAGCTTTGGTTAAAGACCGAGGCGATGGTGCGGGATGTGTTGATCAAGAGTGGAATCGACTATGTAGAGGTTCCGGATGAAGGGGCTTTTTACGGACCGAAGATCGATGTTCAGGTTTGGAGTGCGATCGGTCGCGAGTTTACGATTGCCACGAACCAAGTCGACTTTGCTGTGCCGAAAAAATTTGATCTTGTTTATACCACTTCGCAGAACTCGAAAGAGACCCCGATTTGCATCCATCGTGCGCCGCTTGGAACGCACGAAAGATTTATCGGATTTTTAATTGAGCATTTTGGCGGCGACTTTCCGGTGTGGCTTGCTCCGGAGCAGGTTCGGATTGCAACCGTGAGTGAAAAGCAGGAAGAATATGCGAAAAAAATCGCTCAAATTCTTCGAGAAAAAGGGGTTCGCGCCGAGCTGGATATCCGTGGCGATAAGATCGGATCAAAGATTCGGCTTGCGCAGACGTGGAAAATTCCTTATACGCTCATCCTTGGTGAGCGTGAAATCACGCAAAATCAAGTGTCTGTGCGAAGCCGGAAGAAAGGTGATGAAGGGGCAATGCCTTGGGATCTCTTTTTAAGTCGACTCATAGAAGAAATAAATCAACGCAGTCTGTAAGGGAGAATCTGAATCTTGAAGCCATTTCGTAAACCGTTTTTCCGTCGAGAAGAAGCGCCGCATCGTATTAATGACCGGATCCGAGTCTGGGAGGTATTGGTCATTGGACCAGATGGTAAATCCTATGGAGTGATGCAGACTCCTGATGCCATCCTGAAGGCGAAGCAGTACGGTGTTGATTTGGTCGAGATCTCTCCCAATGCCACCCCTCCTGTCTGTAAGATTACAGATTATGGAAAGTTTCGTTATGAACTCGCCAAGAAAGAGCGAGAGAATAAAAAGCCCAATTTTGCTCAAAAAGTCAAAGAGCTGAAATTCCACTTGAACATCGATGGTCATGACTATGAAACCAAGATGCGTCATGCGGAGCAGTTCATGTTCAAGGGGATGAGAGTAAAATTTATTTTGGTTCTGCGGGGTCGTGAAATGATCCATAAAGAACTGGGATTAAAGTTGATGCAGAAGGTGAAAGCAGAGATGAGTCAGGTTGGAAATCCTGATGCCGAACCAAAATTGCTTGGCAAAAACATTTCAATGATGCTATCACCGTTGCCCGCTCAAAAAAGAGTACGGAAATTCACTGAAGAAGATATCGAGGATGAGATCGACACCGACGACGTAGAGACCGAGACCTCAGAAGAAAGAAAAGCCTAGGAGAAAGTTATGCCGAAATCAATTGCACGACGCAAAACAAAGAAGGCCGTGAGTAAGCGTTTTAAGCTGACTGGCACGGGAAAAGTAGTGGCTTCGCACGCGGGGCGCCGCCATTTGGCGAAGAGCAAAAACCGCAAGCGCATGCGTCGCTTGGGCAAGTCGAAGGTCTTGGATGTGAGCGATGAGTATCGTATCAAATCCAACTTGCCATTTAACTAAACGACCGACAGAGATTTAAGGAGATTTTATGCCAAGAGCCACCAATGCTGCAGCCTCACGCGAACGTCGTAAACGAGTGCTAGACAAAGCAAAAGGTTACCGCGGATTCCGCAGTAAGTTATTCCGTTATGCTAAAGATGCTACGATGAAGGGCCAATACTGGTCCTATCGTGACCGTAAAGTGCGTAAACGTACTTTCCGTGTTCTTTGGATCACTCGTATTAATGCCGCTTGCCGTGCGCAAGGGATAACTTACAGCCGATTCCAAGAAGCGTTACAAAAAGCGAAGATCGAAATCGATCGCAAACTCCTCTCAGAGTTGTGCATCAACGATCCTGCGATTTTCACAGCGATCTTGAACGAAGCAAAAGCCTAATAAAATAAAGGAGCCAGTGTTGAGCGAACTCGACTTGATGATTTTTTGAATTATCGGAGAGAGCAGTTCGATCAACGCTCCTTTATCCTGCTGCTACGCAGAAAACCAATTTTTAGGTTTTAAGAAAAGCCACCTTCAAATGAGGGTGGCTTTTTCGTGCCTTCATCTCTTCCTGAGCTACTTACATTCTATTTATCGAAATTCTTGCATTAGGAATCGATTTGCCTCTCAAAATAAATCACCAAAGGTGATTTCATGATCCGGAGCGATCCTGCACGTGCGCATAGGCGTCGACTTAAGAGAAGAGAAAATACACTATTAACCGCAGAGAAAACCAAGAGGAGCGTTGAGCGACGATAAGTAAAAAAAGCGGAGCCTGATCGGTTTGGCATGGGGCAGCAGGGATGCAACAAAAAGAGCTTTAACCGCCAAGAAAAGGCAAAAAACGCCAAGACAGATCAATCCAAAGAAAGAGATTAATAAAGGACGGTGAAAAACTGTCTTTTCGTGTGTTAGGTTGACGCCTATGCTCGCGTGCGGGATCACGTCATAGGAGATGACCAACGCCTCCCGAATTCATTCTACAGTCTTGCGACGTGATCGCGACCGCTCCTTCGCCACGGCTACGGCGCGCTAAAGCCGCGACCGCTCCCTAATGCAAGATTTGGGATTAATCGATTTCTGATGCATGAACTGGGATTCATCAAGCCGCTTAAGGAAGTTTTTCGTTTAAATTTGCGGGCTCAGAAATTTCATCTTGGAACTGGCCTTTGTAGTAAATTTTGAGTCGATAACCATAATAGGTTCGACTGACCTGAGTCGTTGGAAGGGAATAGAGTGCATTTAAGATCTCACTTCGCGTATTCCAATTAGGACGTTTATTTTCAAAACTGACATCTAAACGGGCATTGCTCGGAACAACTTTTCCATCGGTTTGAAGCTCATAAAAATAGAGTTTAATTGAAATCTTTCCCGGTTCTACGGCCTCAGGAGAGGGATTGGCAAGGATCGGTATTTTTAATAAAAATTCGGTTTTTGCATTTGTTGATGGAATACTTTTCTTTTCTAGGGCGCCGATCATAATTTTTTTCGTCGAGGGATCGGAAGGTGTTAGCGTTTGTATGTTGGGCGTCGGGACGATTGCGGCAATCGGAGGATTTGCAGGCGGGAGCGAAGGATTAGAGTTTTCTGGGGGGGGAGTGTTTTTTTCTGAAAGAGAGGATTCGAGAACGGGAATTGGGGTTGGTGTGGAAAGTATTTTTTCAACCGGGGGAGAAACTAACGGATGTGAAATTCCTGTGAGTTGAGTTAATCTTTTTTGATATTCGTTCGCCAACTCTTTATTTTGTATTTTTTCGGCAAGTTCAATGATTTTTTTGATGACTTCAATACTATCCGGTTCTAGGGATTCTGCTTCTAAAAGGGCATTTCTTGAAAGTGAAGGCTCTCCTTGCTCTAAGAACTGCTGACTTTCAGAAAGAAGCTTTTGAACTCGTTCTTTAAGGCTAGGGGTTTCGGAGGGTAAGGCAATGGGAGTTCCAAGTGGAGCCGGTTTCGTCGCTTTCGTTTCAGTCACAACAGATTTTTCGGGAAGGTCAGGGGGTGGGGAGATTATCACTTCCGCGGGAAGTTCTGGGGCTTGGATATCGATTTTCACTTGGCTTCGAATCGAGAAATTCCAAATAATGACTCCGAACTGGATCGCAACCGCAAGTACGACGAGATAAAGAGTAACCGAATAGGTTTTCGTACGAACTCTCCCCACCGTTTTTTTATGGGAGGAGTTCATTTAAACTGGAGTGTCGAGAGGCTCATTCAGGGGATTTCTGAGAATGGGTTTCTGATTTTACCTCAGGGGAGGGGGGGAGCGGAGCGGTCAAATCTTCATTGAGCGTTTGGAAGTCTGGTCGAGTGATTTCAAAGTAGGGGTCGCTATTTCCGATCTGAGCGACTCTTCCTCCCGTTGGAAGAAGTGCTCCCAGTTTTAAAGTCTTAGAGCCAGTTGAGGTTTGAATTTCGATTTTCAAATGAGGTTGAGTCAGCTCATAAGAGGGAGAGGGACTATTTCCAACCCAACGAACTCCTTGGAGGTTGGAGAGCTTGGCGAGGAATGGTTCGAGTAATTTAGAATTTAGGGATTGTGAGGGATTTTCTGATATCCAATTTCCTTTTTCATCGAGAGTTAATAGGGAACGGATCCCCTTTCGATCGGAGATCTGGATTTTATTAAATTGAGTCGCTGGATCACTTAAAACATGGAGGGAGCGCCACTGCCATAATTCAGTAGGCCATTCAGCGTTAAAGGTTGAGGGGATCGCATAGATAAAGGGCTCAAGAGAGTTCATGACAAAAATATTATTTTTATCTGTTTTTCCGAAACGAATTTCAATTTTACTACGTTCCTCTCCTTTTTTTCGATCTAAGGCAATGACTAAAGAGGGCTTATCTAATCCGTATGTTTTCAGGTCACCCAAGGTGTCTTTAACAAATTGAGTGCTCTTCAGTTCCTGAATCGATTTGAGAACTTGATCAATTTTGTTTTCTTCGATTAAAAAATCGGACTGTCCAGTGAGGGTCCATTTTTTATTTTCATTTTGGAAACCGACCGTTTTGTTTTTAGAAATTATTTTTAGACCTTCAATTTCTGTTTGTAAAAAAGAGGGGAGGAGGTGTTTATCTCTCCATCCCGGAGTCTCCAGGAGGAGTTTCTCAATCGCTTCAATTTTCACCGAAAAGACGGTATTTGATTCCAAGAGTTTTGCGTAAATCTCTGTCGGTTGATCAGTAGTCGTCCTCCCTAACAAGAGGGTTTGGGTGGAATGTTGATCGAATCCAAAACTTAATTGAGTTTTAGGGCTGCTGAGTCCATAAACATTGAGATTACTACTATCGTCTGAAATAAATCGGGTCACTTTTAGTCCGAGCGCATTGGAGATCCAACTGTTAATTTTCTCACGATCTCCTCGCGCTTTAATCGGTTTTTGAAGAGTCCAAAGCTCTTTATCGAAGAGGAGTTCCTTTTCATCGATAATCGCACTCTCTCCATTGCTTTGCTTTAAAGAGATTTTTCTGAGATCAGAGGAGTTAAATTTAAGGATCTCTTTGCTTCGGAGATCATTTAGTTTCTTCTCAAAATTATTACGGCTAAAACTAGAGATCAGTTCGACTGAGGCCAGTCGATCCATTGATTTTTTTGCGTAATAAAGGTCACTGACCGCAATCTTTCGTCCAACGATGAGTTCGTAGGTCTTTTTATCCCCTTGAGCGGTAATCTTGGTTGCTGGTGTTGAAAGCCCCCATTGTTTGAGAGTTGAATCAAGGTCTTCGATTTCATTACTGGGTATCGTTCGACGGGTTTCGACAAATTCAAGTTCTGAGAGAATCTGTTCAACTGCGGAGAGATCTGCATTGGTTGCAATCGGCTTGAGAATTTTCCATTCACTTCCTTTTTTGACGAGTTCGATCGTTATCTCCTCTCGGGTAATCGTTAAACGATCGATCTTCGAGGCGGTGAGTTCAAATAACTTCTTTTCGCTAGCCTCTTTTTCCTTAGTCCCTTTTTCCTTTGATTCGACGAGGTAAATATAGGCAAACAAGGAGGCTGCAATGAGAATAAAAAAAGCGGAAGATCGATTCATTTTTATGGTGAGGTGATAGGTTTATCGACGACGACGGTACCAAACTAAGATTCCGATAAAGAGGGTTGCTCCGGGAATGATCATGA
>CAMAQI010000090.1 GCA_945860255.1 Methylacidiphilum caldifontis | reverse complement strand
GTCGTCCTTGGCCCTCGATGCTACGAACGATTTATGGCGATGCGAACCGCTACCGTACCGCCTACTGGCAAGAGTTTAAAGGAGCCTATTTCACCGGAGATGGAGCAAAACGGGATAAAGATGGCTATTTCTGGATCAGTGGCCGCGTTGATGACGTCCTCAACGTCTCTGGTCACCGGATCGGAACCGCTGAGGTGGAAGGAGCCTTGGGAAGCCACCCTCAGATCGCTGAGTCTGCGGTCGTCGGGCGTCCTGATGAACTCAAAGGACAAGCGATCGTTGCCTTTATTAGTTTAAAGCAGGGATTTACCGCCAACGAAGAACTCAAAGAGAGCATCCGCAAACATGTCGCCAAAGAAATTGGGGCCTTGGCAAAACCGGATGACTTAAAGTTTACCGATGCGCTTCCCAAGACCCGCAGCGGAAAAATCATGCGTCGATTACTTCGTGAAATCGCTGCCGGCAAAGAGATCAAAGGAGATGTCACGACACTCGAAGATTTCAATGTTTTAGCGAAGCTCAAACAAGTCGAAGACTAATTTCGGGGGACTCCGAAATGAGGCATTTTCAAAACGATTTAATTCTGAGAAAATGCCGCTTGTTTAGCGAACAGGTCATTTCAGCGGGTGTAGTTCAGTGGTAGAACGGGGGCTTCCCAAGCCTCTAGCGAGGGTTCGATTCCCTCTACCCGCATTCGCCTTCGCCAAGGCTATGGCGAACTTCGGTTTGATTTCGAGTCAATAAATCCGTTCTTTATTGGCGAATGCGGCCCGCCGAAGCTTCAGCGAAGGAGGGCAAATCATTTATATAAATTTCTTGATTCATTTTCCGAACCCGAGCGGTAAGCGAATACCCTTCATGAAATGAAAATTCTCCCTGTCGGAGACCTATTTGTTTGGCGCAGGGGGCTATTTTCAAACTGAGAATAGGAAATTTCCAAATCCTGAAGAACTAAGCTTGGAACCCTCCTTACTTTACCTCCGGTTCTGTGGTATCTCATGTAGATGCTGGCTTTTCAAAAAATAATCACGATTGAACCCGGAAAACGCGGTGGTCGTCCTTGCATTCGTGGAATGAGGATCACTGTGGGTGATATCTTAGGTTGGTTAGCGGCCGGAATGAATTTTTCCGAAATTCTTGCAGACTATCCTGATTTGACGGAAGAAGATATTCGAGCAGCTCTCTCCTTCGCCGCTGAACGCGAGACTCGATCTCATCCCGTCTCGGCATGAAGCTGCTTTTCGATCACAATCTCAGCCATCAGTTGGTCCTCCTCTTGAAGGATAAATTCCCTCAATCCTCTCACGTACGCCTTCTTAGACTTGAGTCCTCCCCGGATTCGATTATTTGGAAACATGCAAAAATGAGTATAATCACTTTTCGGCTACTTATTCGTTTTTATACCGCTCGACTCTGAATGGCATTCCCTTAACTCCAGACCGGAAATATAATCGGAAATAATTTATTATAAAAATTCAATTAAATGATGTAAGTACATGCAATTTAATTACTTGCATATTATCTATATAATAATTATAATCGGAACAATGGAGACTTACCATCAACCAGACGCCATTCTTCCTGTGACACCTCATTCCGAGGTTCGTTTGTCCGAGTCTGCAGCCAGATTGATTGCTCAATCTTCTCGACTCTCTTCCTTGTTGAGCCCACCCCTTATTCCCCCCATTCGCGCATTGATCGAATCGATGAATGGCTACTACTCCAATCTCATTGAAGGGCAAATTACTTTGCCAAATGATATTGAGGGAGCCATTCAAGGAAACTATTCCACTGACGTTAAAAGGAAAAACCTGCAACTTCTTCATATCGCTCATTTATCGACGGAGCGATGGATGAGAGCAGAAATGGATCGCTATCCTCTTTTGGAGCCCAGCGATCCCGATTTTATTTTAAACCTCCATAAAAAGTTTTACGAAAAATTACCGGAGGAAATGAGAGTCAACTTTTCAACCCGTGGAAAGAGGTTTGAAATTGAGCCGGGCCGTCTGAGAGATTATCCGGTCACTGTTGGAGCGCATAACGGAGTCGCCCACGAGAAATTAAATGATTTTATGGAATTTTTTTCGAAACAGTATCGAGGACGATTCACATTGTCAGAATCCGGGATTATCGCCGCTTTTTCCTCCCATCATCGTTTGACTTTTATTCATCCTTTCGGAGATGGAAATGGGAGGGTTTCCCGCCTTTATACCACCGCCTGCTTAATGCGGTGCGGGGTTGACTCAGGAGGCTTATGGTCCTTTTCCCGTGCAATGGCAAGGAACGAAAATGGAATTCATTACAAGCGAATGCTACAGTCCACCGACTCCCAAAGGCTCGATGATCTGGATGGACGAAATAATTTGAGCGAAAAAAGACTTAAAGAGTGGGCGGGGTATTGCCTCAATGAAGCCATTGATCAATGCGTGTTTATGGGGGAACTTCTCTCCCTCGATTTATTAAAAACTCGGGTGAGCGGCTATCTCTCGTTTTTAGAGCATAGCGGCATGGTAGAAAAAGGATCCGCAAGCATCATTAAAAGGGTTTTGGAAAAAGGAACGATATCAAGAGGAGAGGCGTCGAAAGAAACCGGCTTTTCATCTCGATATACCCAGAATATTACCGGAAAACTTCTTTCGCTGGGAATTCTCTCCTCCCCCAGTCCTAAAGGGGATCTCTTTTTCGCTATTCCTGGTTTTGCCGCGCCCTATTATTTTCCGAAACTCTATCCGATGGGAGAAGTTCCAAGCGAAACGATTCCCCGGCCTACGAGGGACACTCTTTGAGTATGCTTCGACGGGCCGCCAAAGCACTTCATGCCCGTGTTCATGTAATTCTAGAGCCAGAGGGGAACTCTCCTCATCCAAAAACAATTCGCAAAGCAGCATAAAAGAACTTTTAGCCCTTTGATTTTTAATGATTTTGATTCATCTTATCACTGTTCTCTTTTATTAAGATGAAAATTTATAATATAACAATGAATTCAATGAATTTATTGTATTTTACATAAACACCACACTAACAGCAGCTTGTAGAATATGCTGTTTTTTTGACGAAAGGAAGTATGATAAGCAATCCTAATTCAACCGAGCGATCCTAGGAAATATTCTCCTCCTGTTTGACATTCTCCTCTTAAAATCGGATACTATTAGTCTAATTTATGAGTATCCTGCCCCAAAATATCTCCTCCACAGATGCGAAACGACTCAGTGCGAAAGCCTCTGAAAAATCAACCTCGACCCCTTTGGGAACACTGGGAAGCGGTGAGAATGCCCTCTTGATCGAGGAGCTCTACGAGCAGTGGAGAACAAACCCGGAATCGATCGATATCACCTGGCGCTCTTTCTTTGAGGGGTTTAGCCTCGGCTGTCAAAACGCCCCGATCCCCGTCCATTCCTCCTCATCAAAAAGCGCTTCTCCCTCCTCCTCCCTCCCTGGAACCTCCGCTGACTTTCTTTATAAACAGGGGAAAATTCACGATCTCCTTTTCGCCTATCGAACGCTCGGTCACCACATCTCAAATCTCGATCCACTCGGATTTAATAAATCAACACTTCCCGATTTAGATCTTCATAATTTTAAACTGACGGAATCCGATTTAGAGACCACTTTCGACAGTATGACCTTGGCAGGAGGAGGCCCTCGAACACTTCGTGAGATTCTTCGTATTTTAAAGGACTCTTACTGCGGAAATCTTGCGACGGAGTACATGCATATCCAAGACTTCAAAGTCCGTCGTTGGGTTCGAGATCGACTCGAGGCCCCACAAGTCGACCTTCCAGTCGCTAAAAAAGAGCGCATCCTTAATCGTTTGATTGATGCCGAACAACTCGAACGCTTTCTCCACACTCGATTTGTCGGACTCAAACGTTTTTCTCTAGAGGGAGGAGAGACCCTCATTCCGATGCTCGATGCGATTCTGGAGAATTGTCAAAAATTCGGTGTCTCTCAACTCGTCATGGGAATGGCTCATCGCGGACGGATTAACGTCATGGCGAATATTCTTGGAAAAGATTTTAAGCAGGTCTTTGCCGAGTTCGCCGGTTTTTCAATCCCTGCTAATGTCGGCGATGGCGATGTGAAATATCACCTCGGCTATGACTCCTCGGTCGTGACCTCCTCAGGAACGCAAGTCGGCGTCACTCTCGCCCCGAATCCAAGTCATCTTGAAACGGTCAATCCAGTCGTCGAAGGAAAAGCCCGCGCCTGGCAACGGCTTCTCGGAGATACGGAACAGCGGAGCCGCGTGCTTCCAATTTTAATCCATGGCGATGCCGCTTTCATTGGTCAAGGAGTCGTTGCCGAGACCTTTAATATGTCTCAATTGGAGGGCTATCGCACCGGGGGAACGATCCATCTGATCGTCAATAATCAAATCGGATTTACAACGATCCCTGAGGATTCCCGCTCTGCTGTTTATTGCACCGCTTTAGGAAAATCGTTCGGACTACCGATCTTTCACGTCAATGGAGACGATCCGATCTCAGCGGTTCGTGCGATTGAAATTGCCCTCGAGTTTCGTCAGACTTTTAAGAAAGATATCATTATCGATCTCTATTGCTACCGTCGTCATGGTCACAATGAAGGGGATGAACCGAACTTTACCCAGCCAACGCTTTATCAAAGCGTCGATAAACATCCTTTGGTAAGCGAAATTTTCCTTCGCGCAATGATCCAGAAGAATCAATCCTCTGAAGAAAAAGTTCAAACCTACAAAAAGAGTTTTGAAGAACGTCTCACGGTCGCTTTGAATCAAACGAAAGCCGACCATAAAGATTTCAAAGTGGCGATTCGTCCTCCGCTTCAATGCCCTGGCCTCCTCAATCCAGTGGATACTGCGGTTCCTGTCGAGACGATTCAAAAAATTGGATTTGCGATCTCCACTCCTCCTCAAAATTTTAGCGTCAATCCCAAGTTGATCAAATGGCTCGATCAACGCAAACAGATGACCGAAGGAAAACTCCCGATCGATTGGGCGATGGCGGAGGCTCTTTCTTTCGGCTCTCTTCTCGTTCAACAAATTCCGATTCGTCTCTCAGGACAAGATTGCCGTCGAGGAACCTTCAGTCAGCGTCACTCCGTAATTTACGATACAACGAACCGTAACTCCTACACCCCGCTGATGAATATTCAGCCAAAACAGGAGCGCTACTGCGTTTATAATAGCCCTCTTTCAGAATATGCCGTTCTTGGTTTCGATTACGGATATTCGATCGATTACCCCGAAATCCTGATCATGTGGGAGGCTCAGTTCGGAGATTTCATCAACGGGGCTCAAATCATCATCGATCAATATCTGACCAGTGCAGAAACGAAATGGGGGACAAGATCCAACATCGTTCTTCTTCTTCCCCACGGCTATCATGGACAAGGACCGGAACATTCAAGCGCCCGCTTTGAACGGTTTCTACAGGCCTGTGCTGAGGATAATATTTTTGTCACGAATTGCTCCACTCCGGCGCAATATTTCCATGCGTTGCGACGACAAGCGATTCGTAAAATTAAAAAACCGTTAATCATCATGACTCCGAAAGGACTGCTGCGCGATAAACGATGCGTCTCCACGATTGAAGATCTCTCGACAGGAAGATTTGAGGAAATTCTACCCGATCCAATCGTGACTCAAAATGCCAAACGTCTTGTATTTTGTACCGGAAAAGTATTTTTCGATCTTCAAGACTATCAAAAGGCAAACGCGATCACCGATACTGCCCTGATTCGGGTCGAACAGATGTATCCGCTCCACACGGAAAAACTCCATGCGATCGTCGCAAAGCACCCGAAGGCAACTGAATTCATTTGGTGCCAAGAAGAACCGGTCAATATGGGGGCTTGGTTCTTTATGGAGCCGCGCTTGCGTGCCCTCTTCAAAAAAGAGATCCGCTATGTCGGACGCGATGAATCGGCAAGTCCTGCGACGGGCTATCATAGTATCCATGAACTCGAACAAGCTGAGCTTGTTCAAAAAGCTTTTTCAAAATAAATAAACCGCATTAATATTGAATTGGTAATCACGAAAAAAGGAAATGATATGTCACTCGAAGTTAAAGTCCCTCCCGTCGGCGAATCGATCACCTCAGGCGTTCTCGGTGCATGGCACAAGAAAGAGGGAGAGTACGTCAAAGAAGGAGAGATCCTTTTTGAAGTCGAAACCGACAAAGTGACCTCAGAAGTTTTTGCTGAAAAATCAGGACAACTCAAACAACTCGTCGCTCAAGGAGCCACGATCGAAATTGGTCAAGTCGTCGCTCAAATCGACACCACTGTTCCCGCCCCTGCAGGTGCCGCTGTTGCTCAAACCGCATCCGTTGCCGTGGCCTCCCCGGCTGCCGCTCCTCAGAAGAAATCCACTTCAGAGAGCGCTCCGCTCACCCCTGCCGCTCGCTTCCATGTCGAAGACAAAGGAGTGAATCCAGCGGAAATCTCAGGAACGGGTAAAGGGGGACGAATCACAAAAGGAGATGTCCTCGGACATAGCCCTGCCCCAACAGCACCGGCTTCCGCCGCCGCCTCTGCACCGATTGCATCAACGAACGGAGGCCCCCGACAAAGCCGCAAACCGCTCTCTCCGATTCGTCGTAAAATTGCTCAACGTCTTCTCTCGGCGCAACAGGAGAATGCGATTCTCACGACTTTTAACGAAGTCGATATGTCCTCGGTCATGGCTCTGCGCTCTAAAATTCAAGATCGATTCACTGCCAAACATGGGGTGAAACTCGGATTTATGTCCTTTTTTGTGAAAGCGGTCACCGCCTCACTCAAGGAGATTCCGGCGTTAAATTCACGAATCGAAAACGATGAGCTTGTCGAAAATCATTACTACGATATCGGCGTTGCCGTCTCGACGGAAAAAGGGTTGATGGTTCCGATCATTCGGAATGCCGATCAACTCACCTTTGCTGGAATTGAAAAAGCGATCGGTGACTATGCGCTCAAAGCCCGCAACGGAAAGATCACCCTTCCGGATATGGAAGGAGGCTCCTTCACGATTACCAACGGCGGAACCTTTGGCTCCTTACTCTCCACCCCGATCATCAATCCTCCGCAAAGTGGAATCTTAGGAATGCACTCGATTCAGGAACGTCCCGTCGCCATTAACGGTCGCGTCGAAATCCGTCCGATGATGTACCTCGCCCTCTCTTATGATCATCGCGTCGTTGATGGCAAAGGGGCGGTCACATTCTTGGTACGGATTAAAGAGTTTATTGAGAATCCGGGCATTGCCGTCATGGATCTTTAATCCTGAGAGGTGAAATACTTATAAAGAAGAGCTCTCACGTGTAGTCACACAGAGCGCTTTATCCCAATTTGCAATAGAACCAAAAAACAAAGAGATCTTTAAATAGGGAAATCAGGAAAAAAGGAATTTAGAACAAAAAATTCAGAGGTTTATTTTCTCAAATTTCAGAAATAATTTTACTTCTTTGCAACTGAAACTCCTCGAAAGTAATGACTTTATTTTGAAGCATTCGATCTAGGTTTTTGAGTCGCTCCTCCGTCGATGATCCTATAGAAAGATTCGATTTGATTTTCTTAAAGAAACAAATCGCAGCCCAACAAATTAAACCAAGGAACAAAATTTTCATTGAAAATGCGACAAAAAGAAGCACCAGCTCTTGAGCTCCTAAACCCAATATCGAAATAATCATAGGTTCTATATTGGAAGATTAAGGCTATTCATTGCAAGAATTAAGTGAATGTGAGAAAAAGAAGTTAACGAAAAGTCTCCTACCAAATCACGGGAACGAGACCTGAATCGGTAATCGCTCGATCTTTCGTCAACAAAGACAATCCCTGACTCCGTGCCGTGGCAACAATCACTCGATCAAAGGGATCACCGTGAGAAAGCGGAATTTTCATCGCATCATTTGCGATCAAGGCATCGAGGGGAATCACTGTAAAAGTGGTTTCAATTCTTTTTAAAAAATCAAAAGAAGCGATCTCTAAATGGATTCGACCTTTCTCAATTAACATCGAAATCTCTAAAAGAGAAATGGCAGAAATAGCGAGTTCGTGAGAAACCGCTTGCGTCACAATTTTGCGGGCTGCTTGGCCTAAACGAACATTATCTTCTAATGTCCAAAGAATCGCGTGGGTATCCAAAAGATGTCTTAACATTCCGCCCTCCACTCTGAATCAAGAGTGGTCGGCAAGGTCAAATCAACTTCCTCTGACATCTGAAAAGTCCCCTTCATCAAACCCAATGTTTTTTCCTCAGAACAATGCTCCGACATGAGGACTAAATTCCCCTCACGCGTTTTAATAATGACGCGACCTCCCCGTAAGGCCTCTTTTTTTGCCTTTGGAAAATCCCTCAACAATCCACTGACATTTATTTGCATGACAAATAATATGACATGTTATTTAAAATCTTCAAGAAATTTGTCTGTTGTATCTAATCTCACCTCTTTTATGAAAAATTGATGTCGCTTCAGAAAAATCCCAACACGTCACTGGCTCGAAACTGCACTCCGACGCACAGCCCTTCCTTTCATGATATTAGGATTCATTTTTGTCACTACGGGATATGCAATTCAAGCCTATAGCCCTCAATCAAAATCGCTGGGAGAACTTATTGAGCGCTGGAATCAATTATAATCGATGAAAAATCTCGCAAAACTTCTCTGCGAAGCCTTCGCCGGAGGAGTCTTCACGGAGCCGATCCCTCCAGTCGCTCAAATCCGACTCCGTCCCGATCACTGATCCCCCGTGGTGTAGAAACGA
>CAMAQI010000089.1 GCA_945860255.1 Methylacidiphilum caldifontis | reverse complement strand
ATCATCACGAGTGGGTTCTGCGGTTCAGCTCCAGGTTGAGCAGGAGCGGCCATTGCCAATAGTGCGTTTAAATCAAGGGTGAGTAATGTTAGATTCATGATTTTTTCCTAGTTTGTATCGTGTTTGGAACTCGCGTCGATAAGAGTCAAATCGCCCATCGGTGATCGCCTCTCGGATTTCTTTCATCAGACGTAGATAAAAATGCACATTATGCATCGTCACCAACATCAGACCTAAAATCTCATTCGCTTTGAGTAAGTGCCGAATGTAGTCACGACGAAAATTTTGACAAGCATAACAGGAGCACCCCTCTTCGATCGGTTTTTCATCCTCTCGGAAGGGGGAATTTCGTAGATTAATCTGTCCCTCTCTCGTATAAGCCCCGCAATGGCGTGCGATCCGAGTCGGCAGAACACAATCAAAAATATCAACCCCACGAGCCACCAACTCAACAAGTTGATTCGGCTGTCCCAGTCCCATCGTATAACGAACGTGATTTGTCGGGAGATGCGGAATCGCATACTCCACGGCCCGATACATCTCATGTTCCGGTTCCCCGACGCTCACCCCGCCGATCGCATACCCATCAAAAGGCAAATCGACTAATCTTTTGGCACACTCCTCGCGCCAATGAGAATATCCTCCTCCTTGAACAATCCCAAATAAAAGCGGCTTCTGGGTCGGACGATCTGTCATCGAATCGAGAAGTTTTGATCGTTCCTCAAGACAAATTCTCCCCCATCTCACGGTGCGTTCGACCGCCCCCTTCATCGCCTCCTCATCACAAGGCCATGGAGGGCATTCGTCAAAGGCCATCATGATATCGGAACCCAACTCCATTTGAATAGCCGTTGCCTCCTTCGGCCCTAAAAACAACGGACTCCCATCCAAATGCGATTTAAAATGAACTCCGGCCTCGGTAATCGTCCGAAGTTTCGATAAACTAAAAACCTGAAAGCCACCGCTATCAGTCAAAATCGGTCGATCCCAAGCAATAAAACGATGGAGTCCTTTAAACTTTCGAATTAAATCGATTCCAGGTCGAATATTAAGATGATAGGTATTCCCTAAAATCACCTGGGCCCCAAAATCTTTCAACTGATGCGGAGTCAAGCCTCGAACCGTTCCTTGAGTTCCCACGGGCATGAACTGAGGAGTCTCGATCACCCCCCGTTCTGTGTGTAGTCGCCCGAGACGAGCTCCACCATCTGTTTTCAACAGCTCAAACATTAAACCATCATCGCATCAATACGATTCTGAATCTCTTTGGGAACGGCTCCAATAAACTGATCTTTTTTCTCTCCTGCTTTGAAAAAAAGAATCATCGGAATCGAAGAAACCCCATACTGAGAGGCTAATGCGGACTCTTCATCCACATTCACTTTCGCAATCTTCACTTTCCCATCCATTTTCTTGGCAACTTCATCAAGAAAAGGGGCAATCATTCGACAAGGGCCACACCAAGGAGCCCAGAAGTCGACAACGACAGGTACCGTCGATTTTAACACTTCAGCTTCAAAATTTGAAGATCCCACGTTCACAACCATTTCACTTGCCATAAATTATCCTTTTTTATTTTTAACACTCTTTGAATTCGCTTCTTCGACACTTGAGTATCTGTCTATCTTTCAACGCTTTTTGTCAAAGAAATACAGCTCACTGAACTAAGAAGCGACATATTTTGACATCGCCAGGAAAAGATAAACCGCAACACCTGACGCGAGCAAAGCAGCAAAAACTGCTAAGATCGACGTTAACAGACTTGGCTCCTCAGCTTCCTCCCGATCTTGCGAAACAACTGCCTTCAGAGGAGCGGGAGATGGAGAAGTAACAGCAGGCTTTTCACTAGACACTGATTTAGGCATTGCGAGTGCAGGTCCACCGGAAGTAGATAATGGAGCTCCTGAAGCAGAAGGAGGAGTTTTCCCTGCAGGGGTCGCTTTAGCCCCTAAAGCAGCAGGCTTCGGGGGAAGTGGCGCCGGACTTGGTCGGGGTGCCGTTCCAGGAACAGCAACCTTTGGTGGAATTGAAGCAGGCCCTTGAGGCGTCATTCCTGGAGTTGGAAGTACGGCTTGAGGGGTCGCTAAATTAATGGCTTTGGTATCTGTACTCAAGTCACTTAATTTTGGGGATTCTGGTTTTACAGCAACTGAAGGAGGAGCCATCGGCTTTGGAGGTAAAGGAGACGATACCGGCTTTGGCGCTGGACGCGGAGGCATCCCCCCTAATGGAATCGCCTCAGTAATTGCTTTTGGAATAGGAGCAGAAGGTAAAGGCTTAGGAGCAATCACGGGGATCTGCGCTGTTTGTAATTTGGGCGGGATCAATGAAGCAGTAGGAGGAGGAGTTGGATGGGAAGGCGCAATTCCAATTTTTAACGTTTTTTGCACCTCCTCTTGTTCCGGGCCAGCGGCAGGAGCGGCAGGAGCAAGCGGTAGCTTGGGAAGAGGAACCGTGGGAGCGTTCGCTAATCCACTCACCGCTGGAGCCTTAGGAGCTAAGGGAACTGTGGGAGGTAAAGGCTTAATATTCAAAGGAGCTGGGGACTTCATTCCAGAGTCGGAACGAGGAGGAAGAGTAATCCTCAATGTTTCAGACTTGACTGCAGTTCCCGTCATTGGCGCTAACTTAACCACAATCTTAGGAGCTCCGCCTATAGGAGGAGGTACGGGCAATGGATTCTCAGGCATTTAGATTAGCTATGGGATTTCAAGATTCATGCAACTCAAAAGTAGCAATAACGACATTTTCTTTTTAAGTCAGAATCTCTTTTTTTAGATAAACATTTGAACTCGGAAATGCAAAAGCGAACGACTCCCGATCAAAACGCTCTTTAATTTCCATATTTAGATCGGAAATAATGGCAATATACTCCCCTCCGGTTTTATAGTTTCCCCAGAAATAAAGTTCGATATCCAATGAACTGGACGCAAAACTCTTAAAAACAGCACTCGCCTCCGCTATCTTATGATGAGCCAATGCAATCTCCTTCAATATCGTCATCGCCCGGCCCACATCCTCTTTCGTATGACGGTACTCAAGGCCGATGGTAATCTTCCCAAAAACAAGCTTTCCTTTGGAATAGTTTCGAATTTGTTTGTCCACCAAATCTTTGTTCGGCAAATTGATTTTCTCACCCGATAAGGCGGTAATTTCAACGCTACGAAGACCCATTTTTGTCACAAACCCATCATAATCACCAAAGGAAATTCGATCCCCCTCAGCAAATAACCGATCCATCATAATTTCAAAAGAACCGATGATATTTCCCAAGGTACTCTGTGCCGCTAATGCAAAAGCAGCTCCAAAAACACCTGCGCCCGTAATGTATGGAACAATACTCTTTCCCAATCCCTGCATAATCGAAATCACACCAATAAATAAAACAATCGATTTTCCGACCCATCCCACAATTTTCACCCAGCGCTCATCGAGCTCTGTCTTCGCCCCCTTCATCATTCGTCGCTTAAATAAAACCGCTGAAATATCGACGACTCGAAAAGAGAAAACTAAGATGGCAATTCCATTGAGAACCGTTTCCGAGTAGGTGACAAATTGGTGCACCCCTTTGGGAAGATGCTCAAACTGATCAATCGATAAAACCGCAAAGGTTACAAAAATATAAATCGCTAATGGCCCCTTGATCGCCTGAATTGCCGACTCCACCAAATCAACATCCAACTTTCTCAGTACCCTCCTGAAAACTCCTCCAATAAACCGTTGTGCAATCCAAGGTCCGACCACCGCAAGCACGAAAAAAAATGCAGCAAAAAAAAGTTCGTGAGTATCCGCAGATTTTAACAAACGAAGTAACCTATCGATTAAATTATTGAATAATTCCATAACCGTTATCTCCTTAAATAGTCACTCAGTTTTGCCATCGCTTTGGCTCGATGGCTAAACTTATTTTTTTCATCCAAAGAAAGCCTTCCAAAAGGCTCCTCTGCTCCATCTGCCCAAAAAAGGGAATCGTAACCAAACCCATGATCCCCAACAGCCTCATGCAAAATCCGTCCACAACAATCTCCCTCGAAAACCCCTAAAATCTCCTCCCCTGAGGCTAAGACTAAAGTACACCGAAACCGAGCACTTCGCTCTTGCTGTTCTCTCATTTCATGCAAGAGCTTTTGACTGTTTTTCAGATCATCACGAGGCTCACCGGCATAACGAGCGGAGTAAACCCCAGGAGCCCCTTGAAGAGCCGTCACCTCGAGCCCCGAATCATCTGCTAAAACAAGCCCATCAAAGTTCCTGGCGATCGCAAGAGCCTTAATTTTGGCATTCTCTTCAAAGGTCACGCCGTCCTCTACAATCTCATGCGGAAAATGAATATCTAACAATGTTAAAACCTCATAACTCGCCCCTAAAAGATGCTTAAACTCCCGAGCCTTCCCAGGATTCTTCGTCGCAATTAAAATCTTCTGCATCATCACCAAGTAGAGTCTGAATCGAATTTATCAATATTTCTTTCACTTTTCTGAACGATAACCTCATTCGCCACTTGCTGATGGTGGAAGAAAATAACGGCATCATTCCGAGAGTATTCGGAGATTCGGCAATAGTTACTAATGAGTAATAATGTCCCAAATCATAAAATCGCCCGAAATGTGCGACATTTAATCTCACATCACTCATCGACCTCTAAATCATAAATTTCCTATCTTACTTAATATCAATTATTTGTGACTATTTTAAATAAAATTAATTTCGGCACGTTAAATGAAGCTCTCTATTGATGAATCTAAATCGTTTCACTGAAAAAGCACAAGAGGTAGTCACCAACGCTCAAGCGATCGCAAGTCGCAATCAACATCAAGCCGTAGATGTCGATCATCTCATGCTTGCCCTTCTCGAACAAGAAGAGGGACTCATCCCTCGCCTTCTGACCAAGTGCTCCGTTTCAACTCCGCTTCTTTTAGCTCACTTTCAAGAGAGACTGAAACGAGCCTCTAAAATTTCCGGTTCGACTCGCAATGACGGGGTTTACGTCACTCCTCTTTTCCAAGAGACTCTCACCCGTGCGGAGGATGAAGCTAAATCCCTTAAAGATGACTACATCAGCACCGAGCACCTCTTTCTTTCCCTTCTCAAAACGGCCTCTGAAATCGTAAGAATATTTAAAGAAAAAGGAGTCGATCGGAACTCTTTTCTAAAAGCCCTTGAAGAGGTCCGCGGAGGGCAACGAGTGACGAGCCAAAACCCTGAGAGTACCTACGAGGCTCTTGAAAAATATGGTCGTGACCTAACAAAACTCGCTCGAGAAAATAAACTCGATCCGGTGATTGGTCGCGATCATGAAATTCGACGCACAATCCAAATCCTCTCTCGACGGACTAAAAATAATCCGGTTCTCATCGGAGAACCAGGGGTCGGAAAAACAGCGATCGTCGAAGGACTTGCCCGTCGCATTATTGCCGGCGATGTTCCTGACAGTCTCAAAAATAAAAAGATCATCTCTCTTGACCTCAGTGCCCTCATCGCCGGAGCAAAATTCCGTGGTGAGTTTGAGGAACGCCTCAAAGCCGTCCTCCAAGAGGTGACCCGCGCCCAAGGAGAGATCGTTCTTTTCATCGATGAAATCCATACGATGGTCGGTGCCGGTAAAGCAGAAGGAGCGATGGATGCGGGAAATATGCTCAAACCGATGCTTGCTCGCGGTGAACTCCACTGTATCGGAGCGACAACGCTCAATGAATATCGTCAGTACATTGAGAAAGATGCCGCGCTTGAACGTCGATTCCAAACGGTCTTGGTCAATGAGCCAAACGTCGAAGATACGATCTCAATTCTTCGTGGTCTTGCCGAACGCTACGAACTCCATCATGGCGTTCGGATCCAAGATGCCGCCCTGGTTGCCGCAGCAACGCTCTCGCACCGTTATATCTCCGATCGATTTCTTCCCGATAAAGCGATCGACTTGATCGACGAAGCGGCTGCCAAATTAAAGACCGAGATGGAAAGTATGCCCGAGGAACTCGAAACCTTGGAACGTCGCTCGATGCAGCTCCAAATCGAACGAGAAGGTCTCTCCAAGGAGAAGGATACGGCCTCCAAAAGTCGACTTCAAGACCTTGAAAAAGAACTCTCGGAAGTGAAATCGAAACGAGATCTCTTTAAAGCACAATGGCAGAACGAAAAGAAATCGATCGATGAACTGCGTAAACTTCGAGAGGAACTCGAAGCGATCCGCACCAAAATCCAACAAGCGGAACGTCAATACGATCTGAATCAAGTCGCTGAACTCAAGTACGGACGACTCCCCGAGCTTGAAAAATTGCTTCACGATAAGGAACTCGCTCTTTCCAAAGACCCCAATCAGAATCGTCTCATTAAAGAGGAGGTCACTGCCAATGAAGTGGCCGATATCGTCGGACGTTGGACGGGAATCCCCGTCAGCCGACTGCTCGAAGGGGAAAAAGAAAAACTCCTTCGCATTGAACCGATTCTCCATGAGCGAGTCATCGGTCAGGAGGAGGCCGTCGAAGCGGTCGCCAATGCGGTGATTCGGGCACGATCGGGACTGAAAGATCCGAAAAAGCCGATCGGCTCCTTTATTTTTCTCGGACCGACCGGCGTTGGTAAAACCGAACTGGCCAGAACCTTGGCCGCCTCGCTCTTTGATTCCGAAGAAAATATCACTCGCATTGATATGAGTGAATATATGGAAAAACACTCCGTCTCCCGACTCATCGGAGCCCCTCCGGGCTACATCGGCTACGAAGAGGGAGGACAACTGACGGAAGCCGTTCGTCGTAAACCGTACGGAGTTGTTCTCTTTGACGAAATTGAAAAGGCCCATGCGGATGTTTTTAACCTCTTCCTCCAAATCCTTGACGATGGACGCTTAACCGACAGTCAAGGCCGAACGATCGATTTCAAAAACACAATCATCATCATGACCTCCAATATTGGAAGTCTCCATTTGATGGAAAACGTCGGTGCCTCGATCTCCGAAACGACTCGTAAAAAAGTCATGGCCGACCTCCGTCAACAATTCCGTCCTGAGTTTTTAAATCGAGTCGATGAAATCACGCTCTTCCAACCGCTTTCTAAAAAGCAAATTGGAAAAATCATCACTCTCTTACTCGCTCAACTCAATCAACGACTAGCCGAGCGTCATATCGAACTTCATCTCAGCGAAGCAGCCCAAGATCATATCGCTGAAGAGGCCTACGATCCCGTCTACGGCGCTCGCCCCTTGAAACGCTATCTCCAACGGGAAATCGAAACAGGACTCGCCAAAAAACTGATCGCCGGCGAGATCCCCGACCACTCCAAAATCACCGTCGATCTCGAAAAGAAAAAGCTCATATTCAAGGTACACCCCTAGGCTCGATCACTCGCAAGCTGGAAAAAACAATTTTAGCCACAAAGAACGCATAGAACTCAAAAAAGAAAAGAGTTTAAAACCTTTTGCCTTTTATTTTGTGTTCTTTGCGTTCTTTTGCGGCTCAAACGAACTCCTTGTCCCACCTTTAACCGCTTTAAAGGCCTCTTCTAAAATCTTCGCATTCTTCTGACTCATAAAATTCTCTTCGACCCAACGACGACCCAACATTCCGAGCTTTACTCGAAGAGCCTCCTCTTGGGCCAATTTTTGAATGGCCTGAGCCGACTCCTCAATCTGTCGAGGATCGACGATCCATCCCGTCTCCCCATGTGCCACCGCCTCATCAGCTCCAGCGGTCGGACTACTCAACACACAAAGCCCCCAAGAAAAAGCCTCAGGAATCACATTCGGAAGTCCATCTCGATCCCCCTCTGCATCGACAAGTCCGGTATGCCAAAAAAGATCGGACTTTGCGTAATAGCGTTGCACCTCGCTCTGGGAAAGAGCCCCCAGAAGCTGAATCTCTTTCTCCAATCCCGCTTCACGAATCTGCGTTTGGAGCGCCTCTCGAAGAATCCCCTCCCCAATGATTCGATGAATAAAAACAAAACCTTTTCTCTTCAACTCCTGACAGATCTTAATCTGATACTCCAATCCCTTTTTCGGAACCAGTCGAGCCACCGAGAGTAGGCTAAAACAGTCCGACCTCTCTTTCTGTGCGAGGTCAGGAAGTGACTCCAATCCCCGACGAGAAAGGATCACCCGAGCGCAAGGATCGAGTGATTGGAGATAATGGAGATTCGCCAGAGTTGTCGTATGGACAAAGGCCGCCCGAGCGATTTTCTCCTTTAAAAAGGAATCTCCCCCGTTTCGATAGACGTCAAAGGCATGAGCCCCCATACTAAATCGCTTCCCCGTCATCTTTGCCAACAACGCCGCCGCCGTCGTCATACCGGTCGCCCAAACCCCATGATAATGATCGATATCGGACTTTCGAAATTGCTCGACGGTCGAGAATGCAAATCCAACTCCTAAAAGATTGATGAGAAAATCATCAACCCCACGCCATTTTTTTCCTCGGAGAAATCGGATTCCACTTCCGATTAACGAACGGTCTCGAATCAATTCTCTCGGAATTTTAAAAATCAGAAACCATAATCGCCAAAGAAAAAAAGGGGAAATCGTTACCCTTAAAGGGAGCGAATCCTTGATTGGAGCTTTCACCCCTCGCATCGCATGGACCTCAATTTCAATCCCTAAAGCAGCAACACTCTTAATCTCTCGTTGAATAAAAGTCTGTGTCAGCGTCGGGTATTGATAGGCGATATAAGCGATTTTCATGCACGGGTCTGAATAAACTTTTCGACTCGTTTCACCAACAGATCGGTTCCTTCAT
>CAMAQI010000088.1 GCA_945860255.1 Methylacidiphilum caldifontis | reverse complement strand
CCTGGGGTGCCTGTGGGGAAAGATTTGATTCGTACTGCGATTTCTGCGCTGCATACGAAAGAACAGTTGGATCGATTTGGTGAGGCGCTCAAAAATGCGATGAAGAAAATTGGGATCAAGCCGAAGAACGGGTAGAGAGGTTGTTTAAGGGATGGCTTTTACGACTTCACTCTATCGTCTCGATCCTGAGAGATTTAGGAGAGAGGTGGTCCGTAGTAAATCCGCGGATTCTCAGCGACTGGAGATCTTGGAGTTTCTTTCAGAGGAGGAGTTCCGTGAATTGGGGGGGCTTTTTTCGCGGTTTTTAGATTTAACGATTATCGTAAAGGACCTGACTCATCAGGCGTGGACTCTTCATTTTTTAATGTTTTTCCCTCAAACTCGCTCGTTGCATTTAAAATGTCTTTGGAGTTTAGATTCGCTTGCTCCCGTGGAGGGGCTTCAAGAGCTATCGGAGATTGAATTGGGGTCGCTTTTGAATGGGACGGCTTCTTTGGCGCCGTTGGTGTGTTTAAAAAAAATAAAATTGTTATCCGTGACTGGGCAATGGAGTGATTTATTTTATTTAATGAAGCTTCAGCATTTGGAGCGGCTTGTCTTCAGTGGTTTTTCGACGGGAGAGTTTGGATTTATAGCGGAGTTGGAGCATCTCCGAGAGATTGAGATTATCGATTCGATGATTCAAGATTTAGGTTCATTGAAAAGCGGGAGTGTGAGTTCACTTCGACTATCGAATTTGCGGAATTTGTTGAATTTAGATTGGCTTGTCGCTTTTCCGAAGTTACGTCATCTCAAGTTGAAACGTCTTCCGAAGGTTGATCGATTGCCGTCGCAGATTTTTTTGGATCAGTTACAATCCTTTAGTGCGACGCATTTGAAGAATGCGGGGATACGTCATACCGTGGAGAAACAGAATCGGGAGGAGGGGTTGTTTGCTCTCTAGTTGATTTTAAAATAAGGGATTTTGTTTTGAAGAGGAATCGGTATATCTCACTCATGAGTCTTGAGTTTGATGAAGGGAAGCCGATCGATGAAGAAAATGAGCCGCTGCCTTTTTTTCTTCGTTGTCTTTTGCCGACCGTTGCGTGGGTTCTTTTTGCAGCGACTCTTCCGATTCTTTTTAGTAAGGGGGTGAGTTTTTTAGGGGATCCTGCGGTACCTCGGCACTTGGCTTCAGGTCGATTGATGTGGGAGCGGCAGGAGATTATTACTCAAGATCCATTTAGTTATACCATTCCAGAGGGGAGATGGGTTCGTTTTGAATGGCTTTCGGAAGGGGTGGCTTGGTATTTAAATATCTTGGGGGGATTAAAGCTTTTTACCGTCTGTTCGATGTTTGCTTTTGCGATGATTCCGGTGCTGATGTGGCGGATGTTGATTTATCAAAAGATCACGGCACCGGTGGCCTTTGTCTATAGTTTGATCACGATTATCATTCTTCATGCGCATCTTCTCGCTCGGCCTTTTTTGTTCACCTACCTCTTCACTCTCATCGTGATCCATTTTTGGGCCTTGGATTTCGAGCGGCCGCGGAAAGTTTTTCAATGGCTGCTTCCAGTCTTATTCATGCTTTGGTGTAATCTTCATGCTGGATTTGTGGGGGGACTCCTTTTTCTTTTTATCTCTTGGATTGGAGCGGCGATCGATCGATGTCAATCGGGAGAGAGGATCTGGACAGAGGGGGCCAGGATTTGGTTGCGGACGATGATTCTTTGTTTTCTCGCCACTTTGGTAAATCCGTATGGTATTGGGTTGCTGGTTCGGATTTTTGAGACGATTTTTATGATCAAAAGTGTGGGGCTTTTGGAGGAGTCTGCGGGACTTGATTTCGTTAATGCCCTTCCTTTGGCGGTTGGTTTTTTTATCGTGATCATCACTTTGATTTTGAATCGAACTGGAGAGAAGTTGAAGTGGGCGGAGTTGCTGCCTGTGTTGCTCTTTCTTTATTTTGGATTTAAGACCCGACGCCATGTATTTATTTTGATGATGTTTGCGGCTCTGCCGATTTGTCGCATTTGGCAGCGAGCCTTAGAGTCTTGGTGGAAGGAGAAAACGGTTCAAAAATGGCGCGAGTTTACGCAGATGCAACGGGAACTTTGCAGTGATCTCTTATGGATTTCTGTAACATGCGTGGTCACCTTTGCTCTTTTTTGGGTTTCAGAGATGGGGCAGAAAATAGAGATCGGGGCAGAGTCTTTGCCGAAAGAGACTCGTGTTTTCATTGGAGATCATCTCGATCGTTTTCAGCGCCCGATTCACCATACGGGAAATGCAGGTCCGCTCATGTATTATTTTTATCCGAAAATGAAAGTCATGATCGATGATCGCATTGATTATTACGGCGACGATTGGACTGGTAAGTATATGAATCTTTACCATCTTCGAAAAGGGTGGAGAGAGCAACTGGTTCAAGGCAATTACGACAGTGCGATTCTTGATCCTTTGGATACCCTGGTTCAGGGATTGCTGTTACTTCCGGATTGGAGTCAGGTTTATCAGGATAAAACAACGGTCATTTTTTGGAGAAATAAAAAAGAGTAGGTTTAAGGGACTCTTGGGAATTCGGCCCTTATCGAACTGGAAATTGATGGCCGATGGGATCAGGGCACGAACGCCGAGCACTTTTTCATTTTGTTAGAGATTTCAGTGCTAGATCAGCTCGATGCCAAATCGACGAAGAACAACGGCAAAGCTGATGAAACAGATAAAAGTAATTCCTACACTGATTAAAAGGGCTACCCAAAAACCAAATCGATTTAAAAGCACGGGGAAAGCGAGAAACATCGGCAAGGTCGGAACCACATACCAAAAGGTGTACCAAGCATGGTTGGCGATCTTCTCCGCTGGCTGTTTCTCGATATAAAGCCAGATCAAAGTCAAAAAAGTCACAAGAGGCAAAGAGGCAATCAATCCCCCCACTTTATCACTTCGCTTCGCAATCTCCGAAATCAGGACAACCATTGCCGCTGTGATTAAATACTTTGATGCAATCCATAACATAAGTTTTCTCTTTTTTAATACGATTCCCGTGCGAAAATCGATGCATTCACCGATCAAGCAAGGATTCCAATGGTGGTTTTTCGAAATAAGGTAATTTAATGATAAGCGTATTCCCCGTTTTTGACTTCGCAATGTTTTAGGGAAGATTGGTTATTTGCTCAGGGGTCGGTTGGAATGAAAAAATTCTGAAGTTTGCTGAGGTCAAACAGACCTTGTTAGGTGGGAGTATCCCCTTGTGTTTTAAGAGGGTTCCGCTATCGAAAAGTAAGTTATGCCGAACACATTTGGACATCTTTTTCGAGTGACGACCTTTGGAGAATCCCATGGGGCAGGGATTGGGGTGATAATTGATGGGTGCCCACCTCGAATTCCGATTTCGATCGAAGCGATTCAATTTGATCTCGATCGTCGTCGTCCTGGACAAAGTAAAATTGTCACGCAACGGAAAGAGGCCGATCAGGCGGAGATTCTTTCAGGCATGCACGAGGGGATGACCACAGGGGCACCGATTGAGATATTGGTTCGTAATCACGATGCGCGTTCGAGCGATTATCAGGAGATGCAGGCATTGTATCGGCCCTCTCATGCCGATTATACTTACGATGCGAAATATGGAATTCGGAGCGTTCAAGGGGGAGGTCGCTCTTCCGCTCGTGAGACGATTGGGCGAGTGGCCGCGGGGGCTGTGGCGAAGCAGGTTTTGGCTCATTTTTATCCGGAGCTTGAGGTGATTGCCTACTGTGATCAAATTTATAACCGTCGATCGGAGGTTGATCCGAACGTTGTTCAGTTTTCGGAGGTCGAGAGTAATATCGTTCGTTGGCCGAAAGCCTCTGAGGCCGATGAGTTAATTAAACTGATTGAAACCGTGCGTAGTGAGGGAGACTCCGTTGGGGGGATCGTCGGATGCGTCGTTCGAGGAGTGCCTGCGGGATGGGGAGAGCCTGTTTTTGATCGTCTGGAGGCCGATTTAGCGAAAGCGATGATGAGTCTTCCAGCGACGAAAGGTTTTGAGATTGGCTCTGGATTTGGAAGCGTGAAGATGCGAGGTTCGGAGCATAATGACCCTTTTTATCAATCGGCGAGCGGAAAAATACGGACTCGTACCAATCACAGTGGAGGGGTCCAAGGGGGGATTTCCAATGGGGAGAACTTGCTGATGCGGATTGCGTTTAAGCCGACGGCGACGATTGCCCAAGGACAGGAAACCGTTTCAAAGAGTGGGGAATCTGCCGAGATTAAAGCGAGAGGTCGACATGATGCTTGCGTTCTTCCGCGTGCCGTGCCGATGGTCGAAGCGATGGCTCGATTGGTTTTGGTGGATCATTTTCTTCGCCAGCGGGCGATTGATTGGAAGTAAGAGGGGGGCTCTTAGGGAAATCCATTGCGAAGGGGATTCGGGTTTTTTGTGGGATCACTTTGATTTTGCATCGAGCTTCGAATGGAGACTTGTTCTTGGAGATTTGAAAGACGGAGGGAAATCGATTCGACCATAGGCTTGAGAGTATCAATTTGTTGTTGGATTTTTCGAGTCTCTAAAGTGGTCGGAATCATTTGAACTTGAACCTCTTTGATTTCTTTTATTTCAGTTGCATTTAGAGCGAGTGTTTTTGTTAGATTATCTTGTTGTTCTTTGAGGAGATTGATCGCTTCTTGTTGCGAGAAGATGAGTTGGTCTTTCTCCTTTTTTTCTGTTTGATAAATGAGATCCATTTCAGAGAGTTTCTTTTGAAGGATCTGCTGATCTTGAGAGAGCTTTTGGAGAATCGTGTTTCGTTGTTCCGATTGTTGTTGGAGGAGGGTTACATTTTCGGAGATATTTTTACGAGTGTTTTCAAGGTCGGAACGAACCGAGGTAAACTCTTGCTGTTGAGTATAGTAATTTGTTCCGATGTATCCGATCAATCCAAGCAGCACTAAAATCAGTGGGATCTTGAGTGAGGGTTGAGGATTGATTGCCATAAAAGGGGCTAAATTGAAGAGCGAGAAAGGAGCTGTCAACTGAATAAGAGATTTTAACTATTTTTAAGTAAAATATTCGCCTATTTTTAAGGGAGTTCTAAAATGATTAAAGGGGGAGGGGGAAATAGATATATTTTAAAAATCTTGCGCATTGAGCTTAAGATTTTTAAAAATAGAGGATGCGTTTGAATCCCTCTGATCGTTCCTCTGAAAGAATAACGGCCCCATTTTTGGGGACCGTTCAATCCCATCAAAGCTTGGATCAGTCTGCAAAAGAGGTCATCGAGAAAGCTCAACGCTATTTATTGAGTTTGCAGAATCCAGCGGGGTATTGGATTGGAGAACTCATTGTGGATGTGACTTTAACCTCTGATGCGATTATTTTAATGCATTGGCTCGGGAAAGTCGATGAGGTGAAGCAGGCGAAATGTGCAAAGCATATAGTGAGTCAACAGCTGCCAGGTGGGGGATGGAGTATTTATGTCGGTGGCCCCAATGAATTGAATGCAACAGTCAAAGCCTACTGGGCCTTGAAGCTTGCGGGGATTTCTCCGGATCAACCGATGATGAGGAAGGCCCATGCGACGATCTTACGTTTGGGCGGAATTCCGAAATGTAATACCTACATGAAATTGACATTAGCCCTTCTCGGGCAATATGAATGGGATTATTTGCCCGCCATTCCTCCTGAGGTGATTTTGCTTCCGAATTGGCTCTACTTTAACATCTATCATATGTCCTCATGGAGTCGTGGAATGTTGATTCCTTTGGCGATCGTGAATCATCATCGTCCGACCCGTTTTTTACCGGAAGAAAAGCAGCTTCACGAATTATTTCCGTACGGGTTAGAGCATAAGCAGCTTAAGCTTTCGTGGGACAATCGATTTTTCAGTTGGCGGAATTTCTTTCTGGCTTGGAACGGTTTTCTGACTTTTGTGAATAAATTGCCGTGGCGACCGTTTCGTGAGCGGGCGATGAAAAAATGTGAAGAGTGGATGGTGACTCGAATAAGTGAAGGGAGCGATGGGCTTGCCGCTATTTTCCCTGCAATCATGTACTCGTTAGTTGCCATGAAAGCGATGGGTTATTCCGATGATCATCCATTGTTTAAAAAAGCGTTAAAAGAGTTTCAGGATTTGGAAGTGGATGATGTGGACAACGATGATTTTCGTGTTCAGCCCTGTTTTTCTCCAGTCTGGGATACGGCGATCACGGGAGTCTCTCTTGTTGAATCCGGCTTGGCAGCGGACCATCCGCAAATTCAAAAAGCGGCTGAGTGGCTTTTGACGAAGGAGGTGAAAAACCTTCGAGGCGATTGGGTTGTTCAGAATCCTCATCCAGTAGCCTCGGGTTGGGCCTTTGAGTTTAATAATGTCTATTATCCTGATGTGGATGATACCTTGAAAGTTCTTCTCTTTTTGAGATTGGCTCGAACTCAGGATGAAGCGGTTAAGTCAGAGGCTATAGAGAGAGCTTTAGGATGGGTCAAAAGCTTTCAATGTGAAAATGGAGGATGGGCTGCTTTTGATAAAGATGTCTATCGTAAATGGTTGGAGCATGTTCCGTTTGCAGATCATAACGCTATTTTAGATCCTCCTTGTAGTGATATTAGTGCTCGCGCGTTGGAGCTTTTTGGAAAGGTCGGGATATCTCGTCGTGAGTCGTTTATTCAGCATTGCATCGCCTACTTAAAAGAAACCCAGGAATCGGATGGTTCTTGGTATGGGCGATGGGGAGTGAATTATATCTATGGAACCTGGCAATCGCTCCGAGGACTTCAGGCGATCGGCGAGGATATGAATCAGGATTGGATTCTACGGGGACGAGATTGGTTAGAGTCTTGTCAAAATGATGATGGCGGTTGGGGAGAGTCGTGCGCCTCTTATGATCATCCTGAGCTCAAGGGACAAGGGCCGAGTACTGCGTCTCAAACGGGATGGGCGATGATGGGATTGATTGCCTGTGGAGATTTGGACCGAATCAGCATTAAGCGAGGGATTGATTATATTTGTAAGCTTCAAAATCCAGATGGATCGTGGAGCGAGGATTATATTACGGGGACTGGATTTCCTTGTGTCTTTTATCTCAAATATGACATGTATCGTTTAAATTGGCCTCTTTTGGCGCTGGCGGAATACCGAAAGGCGTTAGCAAAGCAAGAATGAGTTTCACCGCATTTTTATTTCCTGTGAAACAGGAGGCATCCGGTCTGATTGCTCAACTGGAACGGGTTCAGAAGGTTCATTCCAATGGGAGTACGACATGGAGAGGTTACTTGCAGGGAAGAGAGGTCCTCGTCGCACTTTTAGGGATTGGGGCTGATTCTGTTCGGCGCCGTCTTCCAGTTCTTCTTCAAGAGCATTCCTTTGATTTTATCTGGGTCTCAGGATTTGGGGGAGGATTAGATCCCTCTCTTAAAAAGGGGGATGTGGTTTGGGTCGATAATTTTTCGACGGAAAATCTCTCTTGGTCTCCTGTAGAGAAACGAGTGAAGGGGGTCACGGTGGATCACGTCGTGACGAGTTCAACGCAAAAGCTGGCCCTTTCGAAAGGTCATCAGGCCCAGGTCGTCGATATGGAATCAGAGATTGCGCATCTGATTTTTGTTCAGAAAGAAATTGAGCATGCGACCTTACGAGGAATATCGGATCCTTGGAGCGAGTCCCTCCCCTCGGGGGCATTGAATGCCAGTTTTGATGCGGAGGCAAATAAGCCGACGCCGATTCGTTTATTGATCCATCTTGCGATTCATCCGGAGGATTTCCTCTCTTTTTTTCGTTTTGTGATTGGATTGAGTGGGGTTCAAAAAAATCTCACGAAACGATTGATCGAGTTAGAGATGAAACGAAGAGGTTTTTAAACTCGATCTCAACACAGGATTTAAGATTAGCGAACGAGGTCGCGGATCATCTGTCGGGTGACAAACCAAATGCCACGCCAAGAGTAACGCAGCTGATGAGGATCTTGTGAGATTTCAGGAAAAAGAATACCCTCTTGAACATTGAAATCGAGTTGGACCTTGAAGAGGCGCGAAAGGCGCTCTCTAATTTCCGAGACAGAGCTTGTTTTTAAAAGAGAGGATTCATCAACTTCGTTGATTTTCAGGAAAGATTGATGATCTTGCCACAGTTCTTCAATCGATTCTATTTCAGAGGTTCGATAGATTGCAATTAGGGGAGGGATTTTTAACCCGTAGGTCAGTGGATAATCCCAAGTGAGCCAGATTTTTCCACTCGGCTCTTCGGAGAAAAAGCAATGGAAGGAAAAGCCCATTTCCCCTTGGGAAATGAATCCGATCGCTCCATAGGCATGGAATTGGGGGTGATGAAAAAGGCGATAGTAGGTTTCATGGAAGTGGGGGGTGAGGTCACAATCATCTACTTTTTGAAATCCAAGCTCCTCATATTCACGAGTGATCTCTCGGAGAGAGGGAAACTCCTCCGTCGGGGGGTGGGCATCTCGGAGCTGACGATCATGGGGGACGCGAAGTTTCCGGAGGAGAATCAAGATCTCTGCGAAGGGAATCAAGATCCATCCGAGCAGAACAAAAATTGACCATCCGATTTTTCCCGTCAAAAAATAAATCCCGATACCGCTTCCCAACCAAAAGAGAATGAGAGAAAACTTCCGTGCTTTAACGGAGGGCTGTTTAAAAAGTCCCATCCCTGCAAAGAGGATCGCAAGACAGATTAAAAACTCGTGGAGATCCATCGTGATGAATTTCAGAAAACCAGTTTTTCTTACATTCCCATAATACTATAACCGCAGTCGACATAAAGAGTCTGTCCTGTGATCGCCGCAGAGCCATCAGCCGCGAGAAAAACGCCTGTCGCTCCGAGTTCGTTCATTTCCACGTTCCGCTTTAACGGGGCGTGTTCTGCGGCATGTTTAAGCATATCGCCAAAGCCGGAGATTCCGCGAGCGGCTAAGGTGTTCATTGGTCCAGCGCTGATCGCATTGACGCGAATTTTTTGAGGTCCGAGATCGGCGGCAAGGTAGCGAACGCTCGCTTCCAGTGCGGCCTTTGCGACTCCCATGACGTTATAATGAGGGACGACTTTTTCTGCTCCATAATAACTCATGGTGACGACACTTCCGCCTTCGGTCATGAAGGGGAGAGTGGCCCGAGTGACTCCGACGAGAGAAT
>CAMAQI010000087.1 GCA_945860255.1 Methylacidiphilum caldifontis | reverse complement strand
ATGAATCCGATCACAGCCACACACCACACACATCAACGGACGACTACAACTCCCTAAATTTGATAGAATTTGCACCCCATCACTTCCCCCAGTCCCCCTTCTAAAACAAGTCCAGATTTCTCGTTCCTCGTAATCTGTAGATAAAAAATCCTGACTTCATCGTCAGGTTTGGATTTTTTCGCTTCTCTTTCTACCTCCCGTTACTCTCTCCCTGAGGGAGATCGCTTCGCGTCTCCCTCATTCATTCCTTAACCATATGGCACTGAATCCCCCTGATTATTTTGAACCGCTACATATAGCGAGGTCTGAATCAAGGATGACGCGTTTGTTTCGGATTGTACGAATCAATGGGTCAATTTGGGGGATGATTTCGGGAGGTTTTGACATAAAAAGAATGGGTGTTTGCGTGTTGTCCTTATTTTTAATGATGGCGAATCTGTCATAATTAAACCCCACAAAACAGGCGATGGTTGCGGTTCTCTGGTTGAGTGTCCGTATTTTTTAATCCACTCGGTTAATTCCTCTTAAGAAGGCTAAAATAGATTTGCGGAAATTCCCTCAGTAAGGGAGTGGGCGAAGGAAGTGGGAAGGTTTTATTGATCTAAAAAGCATTATATTTCGGGAAAAATGGCATCATGACACTCGGGCTGTCTTCATGAATGGGATTATCCCATTTCCCCCTAAACGCTCGATAAGGCTCTTGATGGCTCTTTCGGGGGGGGTCTCTTTGCTACGAGGGTTCGTTTTTAAATTTCGCCAAAGCGCGATCGATTCGGGAGAGGACTTTCTCTTTGCCGAGAACTTCTAAAAGGTGATAGAGACTCGGGCCGACGGGACGACCAGAGGTCGCAAGACGGATCGGGTGGATATAGGCTCCCGCTTTAACGGCATTTTCGGTTGCAAGGGCCTTAACGCTATTTTCTAAGGTGGCACAGTCGAAGGTGCTGAGTTCCGCAAGTTTCGCTCGAAGGGTACTCAGATGTGTGAGTCCTTCGGGGGTAAAAACTTTTTGAGCGGCCGCGGGATCGAAATCGAACTCTTCCGTGAAGAAGTAGCTCATCCATTCCGGAAGTTCTCGTCCGACTTTGATTTTTTCTTTGACGATTGCAAGCGCGGCTTTGAAGTAGGTGGGATCGACTCCCGTAAATGAGATTCCCGATTTTTCGAGAATGCTTTGTGCGAGAGGGGCGTAAGCCTCAATCGACAGTTCGCGGGTATATTCCCCGTTCATCCAGAACAGTTTATCGAGTCCGAAACGGGCGTTACTCCGATTGATTTGAGAGAGTTCAAAGATTTGAATCACCTCTTCAATCGAGATCACCTCACGGTTATCTTTGGGGGACCATCCGAGAAAACAGAGGTAGTTTCGGAGTGCCTCAGGAATGTATCCTTGTTCGATATATTCGCCAATCGAGGCCCCTTCATCCCGCTTGCTCATTTTTGAGCCATTGGTATTGAGAATCAAGGGGATATGTCCGTATTGAGGTGGGGTGGCACCAAAGGCCTCAAAAAGAGCGAGATGTTTGGGGGTATTGGAAAGGTGATCTTCGCCGCGGATCACGTGCGTGATTTTCATCTCAAGATCATCAACGACGTTGACTAAATGAAATACGGGGGAGCCATCTTTTCGTTGAATGACGAGATCCGGATCGTTCGTACGATCAAATTGAACGTTTCCGCATATTAGATCAGGAACGGTGACGATGGTTTTTGGGGTACGAAACTTGATCGCCCCTTCAAACTCATAGGCCTTTCCTTCGGCAAGTAACTTCTGAACATATTTCTTATAAATCTCATTGCGTTGGCTTTGAAAGTACGGGCCGTGATCTCCTTTGACCGAGCCGTCAGGCATCGGGCCTTCATCCCAGTTGAGTCCGAGCCATTGAAGTCCTTTGAAGATAATATCGACCGCTTCTTTGGAGTTACGAGCCGCATCCGTATCTTCAATGCGGAGGACAAAAGCCCCTCCCATCCGTTTGGCAAAAATCCAATTAAAAAGGGCAGTGCGTGCTCCTCCGATATGAAGGAGACCAGTGGGTGAGGGGGCGAAGCGAACGCGAACTTGACTCATAAGGATGGGGATTAAAGCGGGAGAGCGGGGAGAGTTCAATCTAAAAGGGGATTTTAAGCGAGATCCCTCATCAACCCATTTCTTGCATGTGCGCCGTCGAGGACGGCGTCCTCACAGGTGAAAGTCCTGTCGGTTGAATTAGACGATTCGCAACCGTAAGGGGTGTCTGGGAAGAGACCGTGAGGTTGAACCTACAAGCGAGACACTCAACTGAATCATCAGGCGATAATGACAATGAACTCCATCCAAATGAGCATCGAAAATGGAAGAACCCGAAAGCCGAGCCGATATGCAAGCGGTGAAGGCTGTCAGGACCCTGCAACCCACAATCGTCGCTGGGGTGTCAACGTTCGGGCGGTGTCAGCGGAGGTCGCATGATGAGAAAGGACGCTGGAGAAAGACGGGAGATCTCTGGGAGCGGAGGGAAAGCCTCAGACAAACGCACAATGTCGCAAGCGGCAGAGGCGGGAGTTGTTCCTGGAGAAGTCGGACGATTCCGTAGTAGTGAAGAAGCTTCTGTAATAGAAGTGGAGCGAAGGGGATCGAGTTGTGTGAGAGCGAAAGGAGTGAACCAACAACGGGGTGATGGATCGAAAGATCAAACAACACCTACGGAACCTGAAAAGGAAACGAGAGTTGAGCGGTTGCAACGGACGCTGTATCGGCAGGCGAAGAAGAATCCAAAATGGAGAGCATGGACTTTGTATGGGGATTTACAATGCCCTCAGATCCTCGAAGAGGCAATGAGACGAGTGATCTCAAACAGAGGGGCAGCGGGAGTGGACGGGCTGAGTGTGGAAGATCTCATAGCCGAGCCAAATCTTCGAGATCGATTGATGGAAAAGATTAAGCAAGAGCTCAAAGAGAGAAGCTACCGAGCAAGCCCGATTCGTCGGGTGTTCATTCCCAAAGCCGATGGGAAACAAAGACCCCTCGGAATACCGACGGTGAAAGACCGAGTGATCCAGACAGCGATGATGATAATCATCGAGCCGATCTTTGAGGCGGACTTTCATGAGGAGAGTTACGCCTATCGACCGAAACGAAGAGCACAAGAAGCGGTGCAATCGATCAAAGAAGGAATCTTGAGTGGCAGACACGAAATCGTGGATGCGGACTTGAGTGGCTACTTTGATTCGATCCAGCATCAGGGGCTCATGAAACTCATTGCCAAGAGAATTAGCGATAAGACGATCTTAAAGTTGATTAAAGGATGGCTGCGAGCGAAAATAGTGGAGGAAGAACCCAAGAGCGGAAAGAAAGTCAGTCGATCCAACAAACGGGGAACGCCACAAGGGGGAGTGATCTCGCCTTTATTAGCAAACTTGTATTTGGATGGTCTGGATAAAGCGGTGAATTTGGGAAAGAAGTTTAAAGCGAAAATGGTACGCTATGCGGATGACTTTGTGATTTTGTGTCACAAGACAAAAGCAGAACCGATCATGGAAAGCTTGAAACTTTGGCTTGGGAAAAGAGGACTCCAACTCAATGAGAAGAAAACACAAATTATTGAGTATGGGAAAGAGCCTCTGGACTTTCTTGGATTTAGAATCCAGCAAAGAAAGAGTCCGAAAACAGGGAGGAACTATCCTCACTGCGAACCGAGTCCCAGAAGCTGTCAGAAAATCCGAGAGGCAATTCGAGAGGAGACAAGCTGGCAAACCCAGTGGAAGGAAGAAACAGAAGTCATTGAAAGCGTCAACCGACGAGTTCAAGGATGGATCAACTACTTTCACTATGGCAACAGCACAAATGTCTTTTCAAAGATTGAGTGGCAAATGAGAGAACGAATGAGGAGATGGCTCTGGAAAAGGCATAAGAAAACGTATGCCCAATACGGAAGCCGTTACACAAACGAAGAGCTCCATGAACGCCACGGTCTGATTCGTTTCCCGATGAACGCCACATGGAAGAATCAAAATGCCTAAAGATAAAATCACCTCCGAAAGCCGAATGCGGGAAAACCGCACGTTCGGTTTGATGCAGAGGAAGGGAGGTCTTCGACCTACCCTTCCTACTCTACTGGGAATGGATATACCACGCAAACGATATCACCAAAATGGTGATAAAAATGGAGGGGCACAGGCTCTGTGCCTCATGGGACGGGAAAAGGTTCGTAAAACGAGAAGATCTCTGCGCTGGAAGCGGAAATAATTTTGGTACGGAGGGAATACCATTCGTGAAACGAAAAATAAGAGAACAGGGTCTGATTGTTTGGTGCGGGGGCAAAGAGGGGACAACCAAATCGAAGATTTGTACGGGGGTACAACTGCAGCCCCGACCTGTCGGGGCTGCCCCTCCAGTTCTAATGCAAGAAATGGGATAAAGCAGACGAGCCGGAACTAAGGTTCATTTGTTGAACGAATTATTTTTAGATCGAATCATCTCATTCCGACTCCGGTTTATGAAATTTGCTTCGCAGAAAACAACAAAAACAGAAGAAACTGTATTTTAAAAATTCATAAATCGGAATTCAATGCGATTTAAATGGGGTCGAGAATATTTTCATTGAGGAGATATTCTTGTTTCGGTCTTTGACCGATTTATGTTAAAGCTTAATATCTTTAGAGATTTGTTTTTTCGGCTCTTCGACGCGTTTGAGTTTCAAGGAAAGTTTTTCGAGAAAGGAGCGTTCAATTTGCGGAGCATTGGCTCGAAGAGGGGTGGTTTTATTGGAAAAATTGATTTTCACCTCATCGTGATGAGAGTCGGAAAGTTGTTGATTTGCAGATCGAAGTCGGTGACTGAGACAGCGAGCGATTCCCATGAGCAAGGCGCCTCCGCCACCGAGATGTTCGGAGAGATATTTAATAAGTTCATGAATATCGAGACTCCATAAAATCGATTCACCGATCGAGCGAACGGTTGCTGAGGCGGTTCCCTCTTCAAAGAGGCAGACCTCTCCGAGGCATTCTCCCGGTTCGATTTTACAAAAGACGATCTCTTGTCCTGAGCTCATTCCAGAGATTTGCAGAGAACCTTCGACTAGAATATAGAGGCGAGTCTGAATGGCTCCCTCTTGAATGAGAAGTTCTTGATCGGCAATTTTTTCGTACTTTCCGTAGCTTCCGAGATCAACGAGAGATTTCGAGGAGAGATAAGCAAGGATTCCAACGGGAGGAAGAGCGGGGAGTTGAATGGGGAGCCATTGAGCCATTTTAATGAGCCCCTGTTTTGATACGATTACGAATACTCACAAAACTGGGGGGAAGTTTATGTTTGCGAATCGTTTCATTCACGGCACGCAGTCGTCGACTGAGAAGTTGATTCACTCCGAGAAGAAAAGTACAGCCTTCTAAGGGGTGATGATCCATAAACTGTTGGAGGAGGTTGACATCCATCGACCAAATCTTTCCTTGAGTGACTCCTCGAACAGTGGCGGAAGCCGGGGCTGGTTCAAAAATGCTGATTTCTCCAAAACATTCCCCTTTTCCTATTTCAGCAAGTTTGATCTCCTCTTGAGCTGGTTTTAAGAAGACTTCAAGGATTCCCGAGAGGATAATAAAGATTCGGTCATGGGTATCCCCTTGATGAATGATGATTTCATACGGTTGAAAGAGTTGCTCCTCTCCGTAGTGAGAGAGGGTGGCGAGGCACTCTTCCTCCATGTTGGCCAAAATCCCTTCGCGTTTGAGTATTGATAGCACTTGGGGTATAGTGTGGGATCCAATCAGAGAATTCCAGTTTTTTTTAATTATTGAATGAAAATAGAACAGTCTTTAAAATAAGAAAAAATTATGGGAACCGGATATAAAGTCGTAGGGGGGGTATTTTTTCTTTTCATTTTAGGATGCGCTTCGATTTCTGTTCGTCAAATTGAGGAGGCGACACAAGGTTTACCCAAAGCACCCCCTGATATTATTTATGTCGCTCCCTTTGATGTGGAGGAGGCAGAATTTAATGTCGATCGGGAGGGAGAGGTGCTTGTTGAATTTAAAAAAGCGACAGCGATTGTTTTGCAGGAGGCGATTGTCGAGAGAATTTCTAAATCTTATGGAACCGCTCAATCGTTAGGGGCTCATCAAAAGTTGCCGAAGCAGGGATGGATTGTGATCGGGAAGTTTATCCGAGTGAATCAGGGGAGCCGAGCGTTGCGTGCAATTGTTGGATTTGGAGCCGGTGGTACTAAAATGGAGACGGAGGTTTATCTTTATGATCTCTCTCAATCCCCGCCTGCTCCTTTTCTTTGTTTTAAGACTTCAGGGGGAAGTAATGCGGAGCCAGGATTTATTATTGAGAGTACGAATCCCATTTCTGTTGCGACGGGGTTCATTGGCGTTTTAGGGGGATTAGCCAAAGGAATTACTGATGACTCGAGGCGCACTTCCCGGATGGTGACCTCCCAAATTTCGCAATATCTTTTGAAGCGAGATTGGATCGAGCCAGATCAAGCGACCGAACCGAAACTGGACGGCAGCATTGGCCCCCTGATTCCATAAATCGGTCAAAGAGCGAAACCAAGGATATCTCCTCAATGAAAATATTCTCGACTCCATTTAAATCGCATTGAATTCCGATTTATGAATTTTTAAAATGCAGTTTTTTGTGGTTTTAGGAATAGATCGGGAGCGATCCCGCACGTGCGCATAGGCGTCAACTTAACAAACAATATCCTAAAAACATTGTCTCACGCGAAGGCACATCCTCCTTCGTCAAAGCACTTCGGCGGACATAGCGACACGAAGTGAAATACCTCCTTCCCCGTCGTTCTGACCACGACTCTGTCGAGTCTCTTCCCTATTTTTAAAAAGTTCTCGAAAACGAGCTTTCGATCTCTTTTTAAAAACAGAGGGAATCACCTCAGTGTGTCGTTGCAATTTCCCACTTCGTGTCCTTAGCGGCTTCGTGTGAGAAAAATGCCTTTAAATTGATTCCTTAGGTTGACGCCGATGCGAAGCAACTTCGATGAACAGGGTCTGATTGTTTGGTGCGGGGGCGCAAAACCCAGAGGAGCTTTAGCGACGATAAGTAGAAAAATCGGAGGTCAAGAATCGCTCAAACATCTGGACCCCCCTCAGGAATTCCTTTTCTCGAATGAATTCATCGACGGTATGGGCTTGTTGAATCGATCCCGGACCAATCGCAATGGCGGCCGTTTTATATTGAGAGAAAACGGCGGCATCACAAAACCAAGGAGCGGTAGTGATTCCTTTTGTAAATGGTATGAGACGCTGAACCCACGGATGCTGGGGGGAGGTGTCGAGGGAGGCGGGACTACGAGAGATTTTACAAATGACCCCAGAAAATCTCTTTAACGTGATCTTGAGCTGTTTTTCGATCTCTTCCATTCCGCATCCGGGAACAGTTCGAATATCACATTCAATTTTACATTGAGAGGGGACGATGTTGACCTTGCTGCCCCCTGTAATCGTTCCGATATTAAAAGAGGGCTTCCCCAAATGAGGATGGGACTGTGCATGGAGGAACGGAACAAGATCGTTTTCAAGGGTTCGGATGATCTCGGTCATTAAAAGAATCGCATTTTTTCCCCGTTCGGGAGTGGAGGCGTGACACGATTTTCCAACGGTTTCGACCGTGAACCAAAGGGCTCCTTTATGAGCGTGAACGATCTTTAAATCGGTCGGTTCACCGATGATCGCAAAATCGGTTTTGAAGCCGCTTTTCATGAGATGGATCGCCCCATCATTTCCGGCCTCTTCGCCCATCAATCCGGCGAAGACAATGGGGAGCGTTCTGGAGGCCGGTTTTTGTTTCTCCGACCAGTTTTTTAAGGCCCAGAGCATCGCCGCCATCGGCCCTTTGGTATCTGAAGCTCCGCGGCCGAAAATTTTCCCCGCAACGATTTTGGGATGAAAAGGATCAATCGTCATTCCTCGAACGCTGACGGTGTCTAAGTGAGGAGCGAAGGTGATCGGCAAGGCATGGGGTGCACGAGGAGCTTTGAAGTGGGCGATGACGTTGGGTCGCCCAGGAAGTACAGGGACCAAGTCGACCTCAGCGCCGCATTTTTTTAAAAATGCGGCGATGTACTCACCAATTTGCTGCTCTCCCGTCGAGGGGCATCCCGGATCTCCATCGGGATTGACGCTGGGGATCGAGATCAGATCTTGAAGAAGACGAGTGGCCGACTTTGGAGTTTGAAAACCTTTGGTCGACATGCTCTTGATCTCCTTTATTTCGACTTTTTGGCCGGTTTTTTCTTCTGAGGAATCTCAGGGTAAATTCCCTTGATTAACTTCGATTTAAATTTTGTATAGTGCTTAATCGAGTCGCGAACGATATCCATCGTTTCGACTGATCCCGCAAACCCCTCGATTTCGGGACGGGTCTTCCCTTTTTCCAGCTCTTTGTAAGTCGTGAAGAAATGTTTGATCTCGGTGAGAACATGAGTTGGGAGTTGGGCGATATCGGAGATGTCATTGAAGTAAGGATCTCCTTCATGAACCGCGATGACCTTAAAGTCATCTTCCCCTTGATCGATCATATGCATTCCACCAATTGGACGAGCATGCATCAGACAGCCTGCGGCTACCGATTCCTGTCCGATGACGAGAATGTCGAGAGGATCTTTGTCGCCGCAATAAGTCATCGGAATAAATCCGTAGTTACTCGGATAATGAACGGCACTGTGGAGGATACGATCTACCTGGAGGAGACCGCTTTTTTTATCGAGTTCGTACTTAATCTTGGAACCCATCGGACATTCGATGTAGGCAGTGACGATATAAGGAGGTTTAGGTCCAGGGCTAACGGCATGATAAGGATTTGAAACAGCGAGTTGCATAGGATCAAAGAAAAACAAGGAAATGAGCAAATGTCCACCTTTAAACCGATTTTTTGCGCTAGAAAATGCAAAATCTGTTAATGGAACCCAATTTTTCACACACTCACTGCGTGATAACGCAATGATAAGCTGGAAATCCCGCATATGCGGGAGAGAGCCGAGGGCAAAACCTTCGTAGAACGAAATCAAACCCATGGAATCTCAAAGGTTTGAATAGGGGTAACAGGGATTCAACCAACCAGAAAACCAATTGCGAAGCAAAAAAACACTAAACAGGGTCTCGAACGTTTGGTGCAGGGGTCCATGGGGGCACAACCAAATCGAAG
>CAMAQI010000086.1 GCA_945860255.1 Methylacidiphilum caldifontis | reverse complement strand
ATTATTAAATTGATATGCCGTTGTCGAAACATCGGGGCTTTCGAAGGCACTCGGATATTTCATCTCTCTTCCGACCTCTATCTTTGCCGCTGTACGATTCCGAGTGACTATTTTCGGAGAGAGGAGTGTATCGACTCCCGTGACCTGATCAATAGCTCTCAAAAGCATTCCAACCGCATGTCCATCGAGATTAAACGCAGCACTCAAAACATTGGGAGTCTGCGGATAAATCACCCCTGCAGTCGCCGAAGTGAAGGGGTAGACGCTCAAAAGAGAATCCAATTGATTCTGACTTAAACCTCCATAGACGTTACTTTGTGCCGTCGGAAACTGACCTGTATCAGAGTTATTTTTTCCATCTCGGAGACCACTACTTGCTAATAATGATTGTGAGGAAACGTTTCCAGCACTCGTATTAAAGGCAGCCCCCCCATTTCTCAATAGATTTAAACGAGAATTACTGACGCCAACAAGGTAATTAAAACTCAATTCCTTTAACGCATCATCGGTAAATTCCACCATTCGAGCCTCGAGCTCGACTTGCGCCTCCTCTTTAAGCGCAACGGCATCAATCAACCCTTGAATGACATCGAGTTGATCTTGCGTATTTTTAACCACCATTTTACTTTGGGTCGCTAAGAAAATCGCTTTCGATTGTTCTGAGGTAAAGGAGACCCCTTTATCGGTTAAATCTTTCTTCACATCAATCGCCCCTCCTTTAGAGTTCGCTGTCGAGGTGAGAAAATTTGCAGGAACCGAATAGGTTCGTGTTGAAAGAGTGGTGGCATCATCGCTTTGGGGCAATAAAACAACGGCATAATCATCAATCTGTGTTTTTAATCCGGTGGTGGTATTAATAAATCGAAGAACCTCGCTTAAAGGAAGATTACTCAGGGTAATCGTAACAGGGGGAATTTTACTCGGCTTTGCAGGAGCTGCTGCCGTTGCGGGCTTTGCCCCAGTGACCGCTAAAGTCGGAGCCACAATTCCTCCTTGTTTCAAAACAAAATTTACCCCTTCTCCAGCGGGGTCTGATTCACGGCTTTTAACCGTTAAAAAAGTCACCACATCCTCAATCGGAGCCTCATTAAAGGAGATCTCTTTAATGATGATCTCCTCTAATTTCTTTCGCATTTTCGCAACATTCGAGACCGCTGAATTTAAATCAACAGGCCGTGTGGTGAGGACATTCTCCATTAAAACGGGCTCGCTCCAACGCTCATTCACTTGATTCATTGCCTCTTTTCTGGTGGTTTCACGAGAAAGCTTTGCAAACTCTAGCTGCTTTTTCTGAAGTTCCATTAAACGAGTCCTGGCAAATTTGTTATATTTATCGATCGCAAGAACTCTCTCGTATCGATTTCTTGCCGCATCGTATTGTCCCGTTTCACGAAGACGATCGCCTTCATAAACGAGCTTTTCGATTTGGAGAAGATTCTCTTTAAGGGCTGGGGTAATCGCAGGATTTCCCTCGACACCATCCACTCGTTTTTTCTGATCAGACACTTTACCATAAACTCGATTAAATTCTTTCTCTGCACTATAAATTCCACGATCATCGGGAGATAATTTTCGAGCCTCTTGAATAAGCGCTTTGGCTTTTTCATATTCCTTAGCACTCAAAGCATCATCGGCCTGCATGACCTTAATCTGAGCGATCCCCAAACGGGCACTTTCAAATTGAGGGCGATAAGCAGGAACATTACGCACAATAAATTCATATTTTTCGAGAGCCTTATCATACTCACGAGCCTCTGCAAGTCGCTCTGCCTCATGAAGTGCCTCATTATATTGAAAATCACGGTCTTGACGTCTTCCTGCCTCTTCGTCTGCTTTAACCACTGAGAGATCTGGAGAATTCACTTGATTCGTTTCAATCACGGGAGCAGGAGCCCCCTCTGCCTGAGAAAAAATCTCTTGAACAGCAAATAATAGTAATCCCATCGTTAACATCAAAGAAAAATTAAAATGTTTCATAGTTTACCTTATTTTGTTTTTATGTTTAAAAAAGTAAAATGTCAATCTTTTAGGGGAAAAGATCGTATTATTTTTTTTCAACTTTCGCTGGCAACTGCCTCAAGTCGTCAGCAGAGAGATTTGGAATGAGGTATTCCTCCGTTGAATCCACCTTCTTCACTTTAACACCGACTCCACTGGCATCGATAATTCGATATTTTTCTCCCATTAAATCAAACGACTTGCCTCGTTCTGCAGGAAAGGGTTGGTCGAGTCGATTAACGAGAGCCAAAACAAAGGTCGCATGAATTTCAGGAATATTTTTAGCCTCTCCTTGCACCAATACAGTCGTCATCTCAAGCTCCTTATTCACCACTTCTAACTCAGAAACATCAACTTCCTCCTCCGATCCTGTTGAGGCACTTTTCTTGATCGTTTTTTTAGGGGTAAATCCCACAATCTCAAATCCTCCGATCTTCTCTCCTTGTTTCCTCATAAAAGAGTTTCTCTCCTCCCCTTTTTCAACAAGAACGGAATAAACATCAATCCCTTCTAATTTTTGCCTCGTCGTAAATTTGTATTCGATCTTTGTTGTTTTAACCTCTTTCACTCTCAATGCAGAAATATAAGGAGCGTGACTTTGAGGGTCGATCGGGTTAGTTCCCTCTTCCGGTTTTTCGGAATGATATTCCATAATATTCGTAAATCCATCGCCATCAGGATCTTGAGTTGCGACGGTCAAATCCAAAATCGGAAGATCATATTTTTGCAACCAACCCAAAGGAAAGGGTCCCACCATCACCTTTTCATCTTCTTTTTTAATCTCATTTTTATCTGGAAAATAGAGATATTTTTCCGAAAGAAACAGACGATGTTTTGTTTTAGAAATCCATTCTTTAGGAGTGATGATCTCATTTTTCAAGTTCTCTAGCTCACTGGACTCCAAGGAGATTGCATTCTTTCCACTATTTTTAGGAGTCGCTCCAAAGATTCCTTCTCCCGTAAATAAAAAAGAATAAGCGGCAAGGATCAATCCCGATAGAATGAGGAGACTGATCTGGAAATAAAAATGCCAAGTTTTTTTCACGATTTTTTCTCCGCGGGCGTCGTCATCTTGCTCACTCCATGCCATTCAATGAAATCAACTCTGACTTTAAATTTTATTTTTTCCTCCCCAAGAACAGGGACTAAAGGAGGGGCTTTTACGGCAGATCCTCCTGTGGTTGGCGTCGCTACAAATTGACGTTGCAGCTCATCCAAACGAGAGGGTACCGGCTTTAAGCTTGTGGCATAACAGGAACGAACCACATAAAGATAGGGAAGCTTATTCATTTCATTTAAAAACTGCTGAAGCGTCGCGGTGACCCCAATAAATTCGATTTCTATGGGGTAAGTTGTGTAAATTCCTTCTGAATGATGAAATGAGGGGAACTTTATTTGTTCTGGCTCAAGAGATCCAGATTTTTTAATCTCACCCTCCTCTTCAAAGGAGCGACCGATCGATTCAATTTTTTGAGGAGTACAGGCAATTAAAAGTGCGACTAACTTTTCGACTCCTAATAGTTGTTTCCCTAATACAAGAGTATCTTTCTTTTTAGGATTTTGTTTTTGATAGCGCGAAAAGCCGAAATAGAACTCCGCAGGAATCGAAACGTTTTTTGCTTTTGCAAGTGCCCGCAGATCGTCTACCGATTTCGAAAGTTGCTCCTTAAACTCAACAGACTCAATCTCTTTAATTTCTGTTAGTCGATTTTCTGAGGGAAGTAATATCGGCTTCAATGAAATTAAAAAACCTTCGAGTATCTTCGAATTTTCAGTTAAAACCTTCATGTTTTCCGCACTTGGGTAGTGAGTGCGACCTGAAATAGCAATCAAGGTTCTACTGTGATTCTCAAGCTCTGTTTTTTTCTCTTGAACCTTACTCGTAATCAGCACCGCTCCCGTGATCCCGGCGATAAAAACGACTCCCATGAGGGAGATCATCGTCCATTCAAAAGTATTGAGTTTCGTTTTCAAGGCTTCACCTCAATCGGAATCTTAAGTTTTAAGTTGAGGCTAAAATTCAGTGCCAAGGATTGATTGTTTTCAGAAACATTTTCCACAGAAACGATCGCATCGGAAAGTCGAGTACTGTCGATATCAAAATAAGGGGAGGAGGCAAGTTCAGAGACATACTCATTAATCGCTCGAGAGGGCGTATCAGATTTGTAGAGCCCCTTGATCACAAGCTGATTAATTTCAGGCGGAAAAGAGACTTTTGGATCCGAGACAGGTCCTTTCGCTTTTCCTTTCGGTTTTTTTGCCTTAGAAGCCGTCTCCTTGATCTCAATCATAAACTCCTCGCTTAATTCATGAGTCCCTTTTCCATCATTAAACAGAGGCGTCAATTGAGTGATCCATACCCCCTCAGGAATTTTTGCATTTAACTCATCCAGTACATTTTTCCAAGAGTCCCGATCTCGAGTCATTTTTTCGATCGCATCCAATGCTCTTTGGTAACGCTCATTTTCCTGCTCTAACTTAACGATTTTGAGCTCATCTGATTTTAGTTTTTGAACACTCTTTGAACGACTATCAAGCTCCTTACTTAAGATCGAAAGTTGCTGATAGGCCCCTAGATTAATTGCGGCAAAAAGAAGAATCCAGGCGATTAATCCAACAAGAAGCATCGGCTTTAAGCGATTTTGCTCTGCCTCTTTTCGGATTGAAACAGGCGAAAGATTAATCTCGATCGGTCTTTCCGATAAAAGGGTTAATCCCCCGCCAATGAGTTCACCCATTAACAAAACATCCTGAGAGAGCTTTGCGGTCTGTATCGTCTTCCCTAAGGTTACATTCTTAAGTGGGTTAAAATAGTCAACAGGAAGGGAGAGTTTTTCTTTTAAAAATAGATCCATGTAAGGAAGTAATGAAGACCCTCCCGTTAAATAAATCATCTTCGGAGAGGAGCCCTTTTGCTGAGTCCGATAAAAGGTAATCGAACGACTGACCTCCTGTGCCAATTTTCCCAAAGTGGTTCGCACGATCTTGGAGGTTCGGGCAACACTCTCCTCTGAACTCTCGGCATATTCCGAACCAAGTGAAACATAGGCCTTCGTCTTTTTTAGCTGCTCCACGACTTCATACGGCTCTTGGAGATCATTGCAAATGCTTTGGGTGATCGCACTTCCGGCGAGAGGAATACTTCGAGTAAAAAAATTGTTCTTTTCAATAAAAAGTAGGTTCGTTCCTCGTGCTCCAATATCTAAAAGAAGAACACAATCGGAGGATTCCGGATAGTTATATCGAAATGCATTATAGAGGGATAGAGGAGACAGATCAACACTCGTCGCCTTAAAGTCTAACTTTCTTAAATTTGCAGAGTGAGCCTCAATTTGATCGTTTTTGATTGCGGCCAAAACAGTATCAATATCGCCGTCTGTCTTTTTTCCCATTAACAGTTGAAAATCCCAGACCACTTCATCCAATGGAAACGGAACATTTTGCTGTGCTTCAAACTTTAAGATATCCTCTAACTGAGCCTGTTCGACAGGAGGAATCTTAATAAATTTTAAAAATGAGGTATGAGAGGAAAAAGAGAGGTGAACCTCTCCTCCTTTGATCCCTGTTTGCTTCGAAAGTTTTTTAATCGCATTCGCAATAAACGGCAGGGAATTCTCCTCTTTATTAGGATCAATCCCCATTTCAGTAATGCCATAGCGATTCAGCGTAATCTGTCCTGACTTAGCGGTCGTGAACTCCGCCATTTTCAAAGAAAACGATCCGATATCGATAGCAATTCTTTTTGTTGCTCGTGCCATGCCCTACCTTACTTCTTATCCGCTGATTTTGCTTTTATCATGGGAAAGCGATCCATTGAATAATTGGCCCATGGCGTCATATCCTTTGAAATTGCGCCGTTTTTCACCTGTTGCAAGGACTTAAATACTTTCTCCCACTCTTCATCTTTTTCCTTCAAATCTTTATAGGACTCATCAGCATTCTTTCCTTTGAGCGCCTTTTTATCTCCGACATAAGCCTCCACACGTATATTTCCTTTAGAGGCAGAAAAAAGCTCTTTGAGTCCATACAACTCTACGAGTTCTGGAGTCACAAAAAAAATCCCATATCGAAACTTCGCATTCGAGTCTGTTTTTTTCACATTGAGATAGGTCACTTCACCCGTTAAAAGCGCTGAAAGCGAATCCTGTTTTCCTGTTCCTTTTGTCGTTCCTTCAATATAAATTTTAAAGCTTACTTCAGGAACATTCGGGTTTAGTTTGCGCTCCTCTTTTGAAAGCTTCGTTCCCCCCTCCTCGACCCAATCATCGAGGGTATAACGGAAGGAGACCTCCATCCATTCATCGTTCGTATCATAGTATTTGTATGTCAACTCAGATTCCTCGACCGAACCCCCAGTCCCAGGAGGAGTTTTTTGAAATTTTGGCTTATGAATTTCTGAAATCACCACGTTTAACGATTTACTTAAATCACTTTCCCCCTCCTCAGCCTTGTCTTGAGAAAAAATAAATCCGATGAGAAAAAGCATCGAAAAACAGAATAAATAAGCAACTCTCTGAGATTCAAAAGGAAACAGGTGTTTTCTCATAAACTATTCATAATTGTATTTACTACAAAGGTCAATGTAATTCTTCGAATGTAACAATCTCCAGATCAACCTAATAATCAACATCTTATATTTTATTTTATATTTCAAGACCTTCCTAAGCTCTTGATCTCAATCTTCCAAAAATTTAGCAAATAACAAAAGGTTAATTGTTTTCGGAAGAGTATCAACTTTGAATATGGGGTGGTCGAAAAGTAGGCTAACTCAGTGAAATCGCTAGTACGCGTTCAGCCATCGCGCTCCAAGTGAGATTCTTTAAACTCTTTGCCGCATTCTGGCCGATTTGCTCTCGTCTCTCTTTTTGATGATACGCGAGTTCAATCTGCGAAATGATCTCCTCAAGGCTAGGATCATCCCAACGTGCGGATACATTTCCTTGAGAATCTTTTATCTCTAATAAATCCATCGACTTGACTAAAAAAGAGTTTTCTGAGGTAAGAATATCTTGATGGCCCGAAGAAAAACTCGCAACCACCGGTTTTCCACAAGCCATATATTCCATTAAAACGAGGTTCGTCCCCCCCTCGCAACGGTTCGGAAAAATACCGAGATCGGTTTTCCCATAAATCGATCTCATTTTTCGATTCGGAAGCAAGGGACAGGTCTGTATTTTTTGAGGATCGACCTCATTACGAACATAAAAAGCATGCATTTTTTCAGCCCAAGTATCACCCATTTCAATATAGTCGACATGCTTAGAGAGACTCATCGTCCGCATCGAGTCAATCCACTGATTCTCCCAAGAAGTAATCAGTCTCATATTCGAATATTTTTTACTTAAGATCCGAAAGGCAGCCAAAACAAGATCTTGTCCTTTCCGGTATTCAAATTTTCCTCCAGAAAAAAGAACAAACTCCTTCTCCTCCGACTTAGGCTCAAGGGGATAAAAAAGCTCTGGATCAATTCCTTGGATAAGAACATCCGTATTGAGAATTCCTTTTCCGTTCATTTGCGTTTGACACCAAGTCGATCCCGCAAGAACAAGGTCAAGTTCTGAGGCGTTCGAAATCGAAGAGGAATGCAGTTCGTTTTCAAAGAAAACATAACCCAGATTTTTATCCCCTCGGAGCGACATCCATTGCTTAAGATTAACTCCCTCTAATGCATGAAAACAGACCCCCTCCACTTTTTTTTCCCATTCCGTAGGAGCCCAAGAGGTGGGATCGGACAAAGCGGTTATTTTTGAAAGCTCCTTCCTCAAATAAGCACCACAAAGCCCCCATCCATAATTTGTCCCTGTCGGTAAAGCGAGATGAATCATTATTTTAATTTCGGTTACACTTTATTTCATTCAATCAATCCTCGACCTCTCCTTAATCGTTGAGAATAAGGGGCTCAATGTGGGAGAATATATCGAAAAAAATAGATCCATAGAAGCACGAAAACAAGTAATGAGGTAAGCACAAGGAAAAAATATTTAATCCAAACTTCCTGAAGGGATTTGATCTGCAACTTCCACTTTCTCTGAAAAGACTTGGACTCCTGATTTTGCCAAAATAAAAACATTTCATGGGCATTTTGAAAGCGATCTTCTGGCTTCTTTTCTAATGATTTTTGAAGCATATTAAATATCGATTCGGGAACTATTTTTTTGATCCTATTAAATGAAGGAATCTCCTGTAAATGAATCTGTTCGTAGGATTGATTTTCATTAATTTCATAGGGATATTGATTGCAATACAAGATGCAAATTAAAATTCCGGCCGAATAAACATCAGAAGCCGCGGTTACTATTTTTGCATTTAAACACTGCTCAGGACTCATATAAGGAGGAGTTCCAAAAGTCTCAAGTTCTTGGGTATCCGTAATCAGATGCTCATAAGATTTAAGGTTGAGCATTTTAGCTAAACCCAAATCCAAAATTTTAATCTGAAAATCAGGGTAAACTCCAGAGACTAAAATGTTTTCCGGTTTTAAATCGCGATGAATCACTCCCTGTTGATGAAGATAGCTTAGCCCCTTGAGAAATTGATCGAGCAATAGATCAGCAACATCCCATTGATCATCTCCGGTAAACTGAGCACTCACCTGAACCAATGACTTTCCATTCACAAACTCCATCACATAAAAAGGAAACCAGGTCCCGTCATCAAACCCGTAATCCAAAATTCGAGTCACATTCGGGTGCTTCAATTGAATTAAAATCGTCATTTCTTGAAAAAAGCGGTCGATAATCTTTGCTTTTAATTCAAGGTCATCTGAAACTTTATGGTGAATCACCTTGATCGCCACCTCTTTCCCTGAGACTTCATCAAGCGCAAGAGCGACGTGACTAAACCCTCCCTCTCCAAGGATTCGCAAGATTCGATAGCGCTCTTTTATCAATCCTTTTGGAGTCGTCGCAATCGAGGGATCAGGGGGGGGCGAGCTCGCTGTTGATAATTTATTTTTTTTGAATCTTAACTCTCCCAAACCAACAAAAGACAAAGTTTGAGGCATATAAAAAGAGCCCTCTTGAATCTTATCGCCATTCAACAATGTCATCGAAGGGCCAGAAAGCACCGAAAAATCGACAAGGAAGTCAGAGCCATTGATCTGAATCGAGAGCCAGCGCAGGGGGATAAGAGGAGCCTGAATCTGAACTCCGGCTTTTTCATCACTCCCTAAAACAATTTCTTTAAATAAGACAGAAGCCCAATTCACGGATACGGGATAAATCTGCCGATCGATCTCTGAATAAAATGTAAC
>CAMAQI010000085.1 GCA_945860255.1 Methylacidiphilum caldifontis | reverse complement strand
AAGAAGAAAGAGTGGAGATTTAATCTCTCCCCTCTTTTCCTCGAGTTTCTTCAAGGTCGTCTCGATTATGAATGTATTCCTTGGGGAAGCCCTTGTTATAACATCTTCGGATGGCAAAAGCCGTGCTATCTCCTCCAAGATGGATATGCGGCTACCTTTCGCGAGCTGATGGAAGAGACCAATTGGGCCGATTACGGACATAAGAGTGGTAATGAAAAATGTTCCAATTGTATGGTTCATTGTGGATTTGAACCTTCTTGTGTCGATGATACCTTCAGTTCTTTTGGCGGTTTTATTCGAACCGTTAAAGCGACTCTTGCCCAATAATTTACATTAATAAGAATCGATTATGTCAAACGTAGCAACGAATACTATTAGCAGTTCTCCTCAAGGAATGACTTTTCATTGTCAAAGTGATCAAGAGCGAATCGAAGCGATCGATCAGGCTTTTGATTATCGTGGGGATATCACATTGACTCTCTTTAATGGGAGTACTTTAGAGGGTTATATGTTTAATCGGACTTCGCGTCCTCCTCATCCCCACATTCAGATGTTTCTCAAAGGGGATGAAAAGCAGACGATCGTTCCTTATAGCGATATACAATCGGTCGCTTTTTCAGGAAAAGATACAGCCGATGGAAAATCTTGGCAGAGTTGGATGGAAAAGAAGGATGCCGAACGTGCGTTGGAGATCGAACGGATCAAGGCCGAGGGCGAAAAACTCGGTATTTTATAGTCCTCGCTTTCTGGATTCGATTAAATCTGAATTAAAACCTTTTCAATTTTGAGTTTTTTGCGTTCTTTTGTGGCTAATTCACTGTTTTGATTTTCATTCATTTGATGTATTGGGAATATGTCGGGAGTGATCCCTTGACTTTTGGGATTCTGATTTTTTGCCACCCTCTTGGTGGGCTATTTTACGAGATGGAATATTATCTGATGAGGAATCGGAGATAATTTTTTATAAAAAAAAGGGAATTCAACGATGGTTGAATTCCCTTTTTTGTTTAAGTTATTTTCGAGTTTAGAAATCTCTAAAATCAGTGTCTGATTTTTTGAAATCCATTTTTTGTCCACTAGGCTCAGGTAGGGGGAAAGCCGCCGGACTCTTTTTTACAGGGGCGGGAGTCGACATCGGCAATGCTCGCGAAGGGGATTCTTGGCGAGGTGTTGTCATATTAAACGTCGGGGATTGGGAGGTTGAGACCATCGTATGAGTCGGGGAGACGATGTTCGAACCCCCTTCGATAACGGCAAGAATGTTTTTCACGGTTTCCATCAGTGATTCTGATTGGCTGAGCATCTCATGAGAGGCCGCAGCGGTTTCCTCGGCTTGAGCGGCGTTCGATTGGACGACTTTATCCATCTGACTTAAGGAGTTATTGATTTGAGAGACCCCAGACGATTGTTCTCGTCCGGCATTGGCGATTTCATCAATCACCTTATCGACGGAGATTGTTTTCTCCATGATTTTTCCAAAGGAGTTAATGACCTCTTGTGAGCGCTGTTCGAGTTGATTAATACTATCGGAGACCTTTGAACTGGCTTGGACATTCACATGACTTTTTTGAATCGAGAGCTCGATCTTATCGGAGGTTTCCCGTGCCGCTTGAGCACTTCGGTGCGCAAGATTTCGAACTTCGTCGGCAACTACGGCAAAACCGAGTCCTGCCTCACCGGCCCGGGCCGCTTCAACGGCAGCATTGAGGGCAAGAATATTGGTTTGGAAAGCGATTTCATCAATATCTTTGACGATTTTAGCCACTTGATTGTCGGCCTCTTGCATTTCACTGACCGCCTGCTTCATCTCGTTCACCGCGCGTTTGATTTCCGTTAAAGTCGAGGTCATTTGATCGATTTGACCTTTGCCTGTTTCGACCGCATCACGGGCTTGGGCGGAGAGTGCTTTTGAGGACGTTGTATTTTCAGAGTTAGTTTTGACCATGCTGGAGATCTCTTCCATCGAGGCACTGGTCTCTTCGAGGCTTGCGGCCTGCTCGCTGGCCCCTGTGGCGAGCGAGGTGCTCGCCGATGAGACTTGTTGAGCGGCCATGGCGACCTGTTCTCCGACCATCTTGATATTGAGAGAACCATCCATGAGGGGAAGGGAGATCTTCTTGGAGAGCCATAAGGCAAACCCAACAGTCAACCCGATAATGATTGCAAGAATGATATAAACTTGGATCAGTTGAGTATTGATCTCAGAGAGGGCATCGGCTTTTTCTGTTCGAATTAAAAGAATCCATCCAAGTCCTTTATAGCCAAGTGCCCCTTCTGACTTTGCAAAACCAGCGACTTGATGTACTTTTGATTTGGGATGGGTGGAGTCTGTTAAAAAGCCTGTTTCTTTTTGAGCCAATTCTGCGACGGCTACTTTATCATGAACAAGATTTGAGTTAAGGATGACGTTCATATCTCTCGAAATCTCAGTTTTATTTCCATTAGCCGTTGGGTCGAAATCGATGATCACGGTTCCGTCCTCTTTGAGTAAGGTGAATTGGGTTGTTTTAAGTCTCGTTTTTGTCATTTCCTTCCAATCGGCTTGGAGGATTGATTCGACATTGGAGAAAGAGGAGATATTATGCCAAATCCCGATTTGTTTCGAGCTTGAATCAAAGACGGGAGCGGAAAAGCTAACAGCAAGACCTTCCTCTTTGTAAACTTGTTTTAAATTCTCGTCGACATAGACATCTTGGACGTAGGTTCCTTTTAAAAGATCGGTATTGAGGAAGTCTCCTGCGAGAACTGTTTTAAACCAAGTGGAATCTTTGAAGTTTTTATTATAGAGATAGGCAGTATTAATCGGCTTTCCCGTAGCATCGAGATCGTTAACGGCTATAACGCGACCCTCCATATCGACCATCATCGAAATCGGATAGAGTCCGTAAAGAGCGACATATTGATTAATTGCTTTTGCGATCCGATTCGTATCGGAGTTCGTCTGATACCAGCTCGATTTGTCTTGGATGATGGCATTGACTCCAAAAGCTTGAACATCGCCGTAACGCTCAAAAAGATTGCGTTCGATCTTATCGATCGTCGCAATGGCGGTCGTCATAAATTGGGTTGCAGTTTTTTCGGAAAGGCTTGCTTTTAAAGCAAAGGAGAGAACAAAAATGACAAACATCGGGGCTAATCCTGCCACAAGGAGTGAGTAGACGATTTTCTTTGATAGACTGAGTTTGTTCATAATTTTTTCCCTTTTTTGATTTAAAATTTAGTTAATTTGAAAATTTTGAGTTTTTTTGCGAGCTACTTTGAGTCGAAGGTCTTGTTCCTTGAAATCGAGCTAATATTAGCCATGTTGGAATCCCGTGCATCGATATATTAGTATCGTTGATTATAATCATTTTGTAAAGAGTATTTAATAGGTATTTTTCTCGTGGGTGCCCCCCACAGCTGCTCGAATGTATGATTGCAGGGATTCCAGCTCATGCGTTGCGAAAGATGACTGTTTTCATGGAATCGATTATAGTTTGCGAAGTGAAACGGAGTTCTCTAAGAGGATAAAAAGGATGAAAGCCGTTTCATTGATCTCTGCGTTCATAAAAGGAACTCTCGTTTTGACATTGAGCAATGTTATGTCGAAAAATCGGAGCTCCGTTTTCAGGGCAGTTGGTTCCTATTACTTTCCCTTTCTTTTTTTTCCGATTTTTGGAATCCTCTTCATGCACGGTTCCTTATCAGGGGAGTCATTTGTTCGAGAACAGAGCTTGAACGGTACTTTTATTGTGGAGTCTTTTGAAAAAGAGCAGAGTCAAAAGTGGATTAATTTTTTAGAGGAACTACGGGCAAAAGCGGCATTAAAATTGGGACTTCAAGGACTATCGGATCACCGTTTGCTCGTTCGAATTTCTCCAGATTCCGAAAGCCTGGATCGGGTTCGATTTTATGCGAAAGTTTCTCATGGAAAACTTGATTTTTATTTAAAAATTGTCGATTTGACCGAACGCCCGGAGCTGTTGCGAGCTCTTTCCCGAGTTTTTATTTATGAGCGAATTTTACCTCCTGGCAAGGAGTGGAAAAGCGGGGAGGTTCTTCCAGAGATTCCGTTCTGGATGCTGGAGGGGCTTGCGCAAAGCTTAGATCCATCGATTTTGAATTTGGAAACTATCGATCAAATCATTCGAAGAATGGAACAAGTGAATAAATTTCCGACGCTTAAACAAGTCATCAGTTGGAATGAGCTTAGCCCCCATAAACTCGATGCATATTTTCAGCGCTCTTTTTGCTACGCTCTTTTTGCTTGGAATTTTCTAGGAGATTCTCACGCGGATAAGAGATGGTCGTTATTCAGTGAGGACTTGAACAGATGGATTATTGGGAATGAGGAGGAGATGGAGGGACGATGGATTCTATTTTTGAAACATTTTCGTGCGAAAAAAGAGTTTTTCATGAGCTGGGAGCAAACTGAACGGGCGGTGGAGAAACTCTTTGTTTTTCAAATTCCAGTCCAGATGACGGAGGGAGCGGAGATGCAATTTGTTCAATGGGATGCACTGGAAGGTCATCAAAAATCCCAGGTATTCTTAAATGAAATTTCCCAAAGAAAAGAGGAACTCCTTCTCTTAGAGGCGCAGGCTCATTTTGCCTGGCGAGCATTCCTTTTTTATTACCGTACGGCGCTTCAATTTCTTTCAAATGAGCTTGAGGCGAAGGTCGAAATGAAAAGTCACTATTCCTCTCGTAAGGTGAATTCGACGAGCTTATCTGCTTCTTTAAATAAGGCTACTTATCAGGAGATGATCAAAGTTGCGAAACAGGAGCTTTCAGGGATAAAAATCCGTTCTTAAAAAACGACGGAGTATCTCGATTGGTTTTTGGTCAATCATTCCAGTCAACAAGAGAGCTTTAAGTTTGAAGAGTACTATCAAGAGGCGATTAAGAAAAAATCGACCCCTTTAAAGGAAAATGATTTGTATCACGTCAAGGGAATACGGACCGAGATGTTGAATGAGGAGTGGTAATTGCTGGATCGTTCCCGATCATGAAATCACCATCTGGTGCTTAAATGGATTACTGATTTTAGGCTCATTAACCGGATTCGGAAGGAGTAAATTCGATCCCATCCATCATATCATCACCCAATTAGTCTTGGATTCGGCTCGTCCGGGTGATGATTCTGTTGGAGTTTTTATTCCGTTTCTCTATTGTTTTTTTCCATGACAAGAATCTATCTTTTTCCCGGTCAGGGATCTCAAAAAGTGGGAATGGGCAAAGAGCTCTTTCCGTTGTTTCCAGAGCAAACAGCTCAGGCGAGTCAAATTCTCGGCTATTCGATTGAGGAGCTCTGCGTTGAGGATCCTCAACAGCTCTTAAATCGAACCGATTATACTCAACCGGCCCTTTACGTGGTGAATGCTCTTTCCTATTTTCAGAAAGTCAGGGAATCCGGGGGAACTCCAAGTCAGGTCGCCGGACACAGTTTAGGGGAATATAATGCCCTTCTCGCCTCTGGTGTTTTTGATTTTGAGACCGGTTTGAAGCTGGTTCAAAAACGAGGGGCCTTGATGGCCCAAGCGCAAGGAGGAGGCATGGCGGCCGTTTTGGGGATGCCGGTGGAGAAAATTCGGGAACTCCTCCAAAATCCAACACATCGTTCCATTGATGTTGCGAATTATAATGCTCCTGAGCAAACGGTCATTTCTGGTCCTGCCGAGGCAATTCTGAATGCGAAGACTGAGTTCGAGGCGGCTGGGGCGAAACGCTATGTGGTTCTTCCGGTGAGTGGGGCTTTTCATTCCCGCTATATGGCCCCTTCTCAAGAGGAGTTTACGCTCTTTCTGGATGGATTTACCTTTCAGGCGCCTCAGATCCCCGTCATCTCAAATGTTCAGGCGCTTCCTTATTCCGTTGAGTCGGTTAAATCGAATCTTGCTCATCAAATTACCTCTTCCGTTCGTTGGGTGGAGACCATCCGGTTGCTTTTAGAGATTTCAGGAGCGGAATTTGAAGAGGTTGGACCGGGTCGGGTTTTAACGGGCTTACTCAAACAGATCAAAGGATAGCTCTTACTTCCGATCGTTAGTCACTCTGATGAAAGTTCGCCCTCCAATTTCAGCAAAACGCTGGGTTCACCTCCCACAGGTTGAGGCCTCGGAGCGACTTGCCGAAGAGAGTTCATTGCGCCCGATTTTAGGACATGTTTTATGGCATCGAGGGTGTCAGAGTCGGGAAGAGATCGAGGAGTTTTTAATTCCTCGACTTCAGCTGTTAGGGGATCCTTTTTTATTACCCGATTTAAAAAAAGCGGCAACGGCTATTTTAAAGGCAGTTGAGGGATCAAAAAAAATCGTCATCTATGGAGATTATGATGTCGATGGAATGACCTCGACCGCCTTTTTTTATCGTTTTTTGAAACGATTAGGGGGAAGGGTCGACTGTTTTCTTCCTCGACGTATGAGCGAAGGGTATGGACTCACCCTGCAGGGGGTGAAGCGATGTCTTGAAGAAAAACGTCCTGATCTCTTGATTGCGGTCGATTGCGCTACCACTGCGATTGAAGAGACCCGCTTTTTACAGTCTCAAGGAGTGGAGGTGGTGATTGTTGATCATCATGAGCTTGCGGAAAGGCCCCCCTTTGCAACCGCATTTGTAAATCCTCATCAAGATGGAATATTGACCTATCTGGCAACGGTCGGTCTGGTTTTTAAGGTTTGTCATGGGATTTTAAAGCTTTGTGAAAATCAACGTAAACAAATCGATCTTCGCGATTTTTTAGATTTGGTTGCTTTGGGGACCGTTGCCGATCTTGTTCCTCTCATTGAAGAGAATCGGATTTTAGTTCAACGCGGATTAGAGCAGATTACCAAAAGTCAGAATTTCGGAATTCGAGCTTTGAAGCGTGTTTCAGGAATTCGGGGAGAGGTGAAAGCCTCGGATGTCGGATTTCGCTTAGCCCCGCGTCTGAATGCCGGAGGGAGACTCGGGGATGCCTGTCGCTCTTTGGATGTTCTCATTTCTGATGATGAAAAAGAGGTCGAACGACTCGTTCAGGAGTTAGATCAAGCCAATAAGGATCGACAAAAGATTGAGCAATCGATTTTAGAAGAGGCTTTTCAAGAGTTAAATGACCATTTTTCCCCCGAATCGGATCGTGTGATCGTTTTAGGAAAGCGGGGCTGGCATTGTGGAGTCATTGGGATTGTCGCATCGCGTATTCAAAAGGTCTATCATCGTCCGACGTTAGTCATTGGGTTTGATGAAGCCGGAATAGGAAAGGGGAGTGGTCGTAGTATCGAGGGATTTTCACTCGTTGATTTGTTGAGATCCTGTGAGTCGCATCTCGTGACCTGTGGTGGCCATGAAATGGCGGCTGGTTTGACCGTGAGGGAGGACTCATTTATTGACTTTAAAAAAGCGATTCTTGAGAAATCACTCAGTACCGTACAACTCACCTCGCTGCAGCCGACGTTGACTCTCCATGGAAAGCTCCAGGGACGAGAGGTCGGCGGTAAACTTTATAATGAATTAAATCGACTGGCTCCCTTTGGCCAAAAAAATGTTCAACCTCTTTTTGAGATTGAGGGACTTGAGATGACTCGACCTCCGAAGCTCTTTGGCAATAATCATGTGAAGTTTTCCTTCAAAGGGGAGAATCAAGAGGTGGAGGCGGTCGGTTTTGATATGGCTGATCGCGAGATTATTCCCCGTGGAATGAAATTGGCGGGAGTTTTGGATTGGGATGACTATCGCGGGCAAATGAACGTTCGGGTGATTGACTGGAAGAACGATTGACATAAATCGGTCAAAGACCGAAACCCAGGATATCTCCTTAATGAAAATAGTCTCTGCCCCGTTACAATCGCATTGAATTCCGATTTATGAATTTTTAAAATACAGGTTCATTTTGCGAAAGATTTCAAGAATGAGGTTTACCCAAAGGTGGATAGAGTCATTTTTTTAGAGAGTGAGGATCTCTCCCTAAGAAAGTATTTTTTTATTCCGACTCTTCGATGACCTGATCGATGAAGTCGTTGCCGGCCTCTTCTGTTTTGAAGGTATATTCTTTAATGATCTTTCCCGTCTCTTCGTGACGGATGCAGACCACCCAGAGGGAGTCACTTTTACGGAGTTCTGGGAGCAGGTCGATTTCTTCGTTTGGCTTTAGGGCAACGGGTTTATTCATAAATTTTCTGATAGTTGACACGGGGAAAGAGGAGGAGGCAAGTTCAAAAAAAAGGCTCCCTTTTCGATAAACGAAAAGGAAGCCTTTAAATTAAAGTAAAATCGAACTATTTTTTTCCAGCCTTTTTCTTGGGGCCTTTATTAACGACGACTTTCTTGACCGGTTTCTTTTTGAGGGATTTACCCATTTATTTTTTCCTTTTTTGATTAAAAATCGAGATGAAATTCAGACCAAAATCAGAAAATATTAGACAGTCTTGACGTTGTCAGCTTGAGGACCTTTTTTGCCTTGAGAGACATCATAAGTGACCTTTTGTCCTTCTGTCGGAGTATTTCCAGAGATTGAATTCTTATGCATGAAGACATCTGCACCACCGCCGTCCTGAGCGATGAATCCGAAACCTTTTTCCGAGCTGAACCATTTGACTGTACCAGTTTGTGTACCCATATATTTTATCCTTTTAGTTTTTTGTAGATTGTTTTTTTGATGTTATTTAAGGGGTGTCCCGTTCTTCGGGCAAAGGTAATGAAACAAAAGCATGAGAAGGAATTCCTGAACGGAACTTAGAGATTCGCTGTATAAGGTCAATTGAAATTAGTGTGATTTTTAATTTTGATTTTATCCCTCGACTTCTCAGCGGATGAAGTCATCGATGGTTGACTTTGAGTATTTTAATCAAATTAGGGCATGAGATTTCCTTTTCGATTCCTGAGTCAACGCAGGTCTTAACGATGTTGCGTCTTCATCCCTCTCGGTTGGCGACCGTTCGCCGTGAGGAAAGAGGAGGGATCGTTCCCTTTTTTCCGATTCGTGAATTCTCTGATCTTTATGGGAATCGTTGTGGACGTCTGATCGCTTCTCCTGGGATTTTGACGTTGACTCATGAGGCGGTGGTGGAGGACAGCGGTGAGCCTGATCGCCAAAATCTTGAGGCACGACAAGTTGCTCTTCAAGATCTTCCGGATGCTGTTTTTCATTTTTTACTTCCGAGCCGCTATTGTGAGGTCGATAGTGAGTTGACTTCAGTCGCTTATGATCTCTTTGGTCAAACGGGGATGGGGTGGGAACGTGTGGTGGCGATTTGTGATTTTGTGCATCATCATATTACCTTTGACTATATGCAGGCGAGG